>CAZYUS010000095.1:9045-12760 GCA_964650615.1 uncultured Pseudomonadaceae bacterium
CAAACGCGACTGTACCGAAGAGGATGCTGGTTGCGAATGGGATGACACGCTGTTGACCTAACGTTTGAAAAGAGCGGCATCGCGTAGCGACGTCCGATGCTTGCCGAAGGCAAGCATAAGCTCGATTGAATTGTTAGGCATTTTCTTCGTCACCACTTTCGTATTTTTCCTTGCTCCACTCGCTTTTGGCGCTTTCACGAGTGGCACACCAACCAAGCGGCATATCGGCCAATTTGCTCAAAGTTGGATCGCGCTCAATCATGCAACCAAAGCAAACCAATTTTAAGTCTTTAGTTTCTGTTGTTGTGCCACAGAGAAATTGCCAATCTCCGTCATGATCGTGGTAAACCTCCACGATTGGATATTGAGATTCAAAAACTTGCCTCGTGGTGAAGACCGCCGTATTAACTGCATCTGGAAAAGGCCAAAATTGAAAGTTGTGATTATGGCTCATGAAATGCCTAACTTGCTTTAAGCGTTAAACGGTATCCGCGACCACGTAAGGTTTCGATTGGTTGCAGCTGATTATCTGGATCGATCTTTTTGCGTAAGCGACCGATAAACACCTCGAGGACGTTGCTGTCACGATCGTCGTCTTGATCGTATAAATGTTCGGTCAATTCGGTCTTCGAAACCACTTTGCCTGGATGATGTGCCAGATATTCCAGCAAACGATATTCGTAGGCAGTTAAATCCAGCGTACGATCGTTGCATGTGACTTGTTGCGCCACGGTATCAATAACGATGGGACCAAAGCGCAGATGGGGCTGCGCAAATCCGGCGGCGCGGCGTTGCAGTGCTTTTAGACGAGCGAGCAATTCTTCGGTGTGAAAGGGTTTAGTCAGGTAATCATCGGCCCCAGCTGATAGTCCGCTTACTTTTTCTTGCCAGTTTGCACGTGCGGTTAAGATCAAAATCGGATACGTTTTACCAGCGGAACGAACGCGTTTAATCAAGCCCATACCGTCGAGCTTAGGCAAACCTAAATCGAAAATTGCCACGTCGTAATTGTATTCATTTGCGAAGTACCATCCTTCCTCGCCATCGCCGGCCTCATCAACCGCGTAGCCTTCGTCGCGTAAGGCAGCTGCTAATTCGGCTCGTAAAACAGGTTCATCTTCAACGATCAGTATTCGCATGTTTGTTTAGTATCCACGGATTAAATAACGCGACCTTTTTCAGCATCAACATTGACTGTTCTGACTCGACCGTCGTTGCTTAAGATTTTGACCCGATAAATTTTACGATCATTAACGGTGACCAGCTGCGCCGACAGGGCTTTGCCCGGAACGGCACTAAGCGCAATTTGAATCGCTTGGGTTTCGCCAATCAAGGATGGCAATGCGGCAATGCGTTCAAACCGGTTTGGTTGTACGGCGTGCAGCGGCGACAAAATTAAACCGGTGATAAAGATGAATAAGCACTTTTTTACCATACGCGTTTACATCACTCTTGTGTCAATGGCTCGACGGTTACTCGCACGCGGATCTTTTTACCCGGTTGCTTCGCCATTCGTGTTTCGAACGTTTCACCATTGTAGCGATAAACCACGCGATAGCCGACTATCCGTTCTTCGTCGTAACTTTCATCACGGGTTTCACAGCGGCGATTTAAGTCGGTGTATTCGCGATTGGGTTGACGCGATGCTTCGCGCGCAACGCTGCCGCCGATCACGGCACCAGCGACGGTACCTACTCCGCGCGCACCTGTGTGACGGCCGATGTGATGTCCAATGGCTGCGCCGATTAATCCGCCAACAATGGTTGCGCCGGGATCGCTACGACCACGCTCAACGCGCGTGATTTCTTCGTCCCAGCAATGTTGACGGGGTTCAGTGACGCGTACCAAACGTGTCACCGGCGTAGACTCGATGACCGTGGCGTGATCCAGATGAGAAAAATCTTGCTCTGGATTGTGTTCAGCGAATAGGGTTGCCGAAAATAAACTGCCAGCGATTAACAATAAGCCTTTCATAGCACACGCCCCTTTGCGATTGCGTTGCGTGTACCCTAAATCGAATTGACTGAATTACGGCTGAATTAGAACGAGCGATGACTCAAGCGACCGCTTTGGATTTTAGCCAAGTTGTTCAGGCCACTAACTTGACGGCCAATCCTTCCAATTCGCTGCGCGCTTCGTGCAAACGCGATAGCTCGTTGAGCACGTCGATTTCCTGCAAGTTCAATAGTGACAGCACTGCCGGCGGGATCTGAGTGCTGGTGGCATCGCCGATATTAATTCGTTTCAGTAATCGGCTGGCGATCAGCACAATATTGGAATACACCGCATAAGGGCTGGTGAATTCTTCTTCATGATGCCACCGCGTCGATACGGTTAGTTCTTCGGGCATATGCCATGCCTGCATCAACCATGAGCCAATTTCTTCATGCGTAACACCGAGTACATGATGTTCTATTGCACTTACGGCGGTATCGGGATTGGCCGCCACATAACGATTGATGACAAAAAATTGCGGCGGAAACACGTGGCCTAATAAGAGATGGCCGATGTTATGCAGTAAACCGGCAAGGTATACCAACCCGCGTTGTGGACGCTGTGGTGCTTTAATGAGCAAACATAATTTCTCTGCCAATACTGCCGTCATCACCGCTTGTACCCAAAATGCTTTTAATCCCAATGGACCGTCATGCGGCACTTTCAATGACCGTCCGACCGAAATCCCAAGCGATAAATTCAGCACCATCTCAAAGCCAAGCACCCGCACGATGGCCATTTCAACCGAGTTTATTCGGCCGGAAAAACCATAATAAGGTGAGTTGGCCCAACTCATCACTTGCGCCGCCAAGCTGGGATCTCGCATGACAATTGCGGCCAGATCACGTGCGCTGGCGTTGGGATTAACACGAAGACGCATGATCTCTTGTGCGATATCAGGCATCGCCGGCAAATCATAGGTTTCTTGTACGCGTTGTTTTAATCGGGTTGGCAAAAACTGTCTGAACACCACGCCATCCACCTTGTCATCGAGCGACAAACGTAAGCGTTCGGGTGCGACCGCGAAGTCGGCACATGCGCAATCGGACAGCAACGAAGAATAATCGTGTTGACTGAAACGCAACAACGATTCGCCGTCGCCGGATTCGATAAAAACAAAAGCATCGTTCAGCGTGGATTTGTCGCGTAATGCCGTTAAGCCGAACACTGCAGGAAGCGCCGGTCGCGATTCGGCGGCGCAATCTCGAAAAACGCGCGCGGCTTGCGCGCCACTTAACACATCAAAATCACGACCGCTATCGGCATAAAGCGCTTCGAAATTGAGCATATAAGACGCGGGTAACAACGCAAGCAATAGGCCTTTATCATCGTGCAATAAAACGGCACGGATCAACGCACTCTCGGGGATCGCTAATTCGTCGGCGATTTCTTGCGGGGAACGATCTTTGGGTCGGGCGACCAATTCGCAGTGGACGCCTTTGGCGAGCAAATACTGTTGAAGCAAAGCGGGCATCCGCATTCCGTTACTCCAGCGCTAAGTATTGCTTAAAGCATAGTCAGCTTTTGGATTAAAAATAGCGCGTTAGGACACAACTTGAAATAAAACGGAATGCGGCGAATGGAGTACAGGAAAATACAACGGTGATGTACTGCAGAAAAGAAAAAACCCGCTATAAAATAGCGGGTTTTTTATATGGCGCGGTTGGAGAGATTCGAACTCCCGACCACCAAGTTCGTAGCCTGGTACTCTATCCAACTG
>CAZYUS010000096.1:0-12695 GCA_964650615.1 uncultured Pseudomonadaceae bacterium
AATGCAACGGGATTTACAGCATTTGTGGCACCCCTGCACACAAATGAAAGATCATGAACGTTATCCTTTGATTCCGTTGCGCCGGGGTTACGGTGCCTATTTAGAAGATTTTGAAGGTCGTCGTTATATCGACGCGATTTCATCGTGGTGGACGAATATTTTAGGTCATGCCAACGCCGAGATTAACACCGCGATAAAACATCAGCTCGATCAACTTGAACACGTTATATTCGCCGGTTTCACCCACGAGCCGGCGATTGAGCTGGGTGAAAAGTTAAGTCAGATCACTCCCGCTGGATTAAACAAATGCTTTTTTGGTGATAACGGATCCAGCGCCATTGAAATCGCACTGAAAATGAGTTTTCACTATTGGCTTAATCACGGCAAACCACAAAAACACAAATTTGTCGCTCTGCAAAATGGTTATCACGGCGAAACCATCGGTGCCTTATCGGTGGGAGACGTGGCGTTGTTTAAAGAAACCTATAAACCGTTGTTGATGACGGCGGAAATGGTGGCCACGCCGGATTGTTATTTTCGTGAAGCGGGCGAGTCGTGGCATGACTATTCAGTGCGTCAATTTGCCGCAATGGAAAAAGTGCTGGCCGAAAAACATCATGAAATTGCCGCCGTTATTCTTGAACCCTTAGTGCAATGTGCAACCGGAATGCGTATGTATCATCCGGTGTATTTGCGTTTGCTACGCGAGGCGTGTACGCGTTACGGTGTGCATTTTATTGCCGATGAGATTGCCGTCGGTTTTGGTCGCACAGGAACGATGTTTGCGTGCGATCAAGCGTCGGTCAGCCCCGATTTTCTGTGTTTGTCTAAAGCCTTGACGGGTGGTTATTTGCCGCTGTCTGTGGTGATGACTCACGATCATATTTTCGATGCGTTTTATGATAGTTATGAATCGTTGCGCGGTTTTTTGCATTCACATTCGTACACCGGCAATCCGCTGGCCTGCCGCGCCGCCTGCGCGACGCTGGACCTGCTGCAGCGCAACAACGTCATCGCACAAAATAAAATCACCGCACAAAAATTGGCGCAGGCGTTTGCGCCACTGGCCGATCATCCGCACGTTGCAGAAGTGCGCCAGACCGGCATGATCATCGCTGCTGAAATGGTGAAAGATAAGGCCAGCAAAACCCCGTTTGATTGGCGCGAACGTCGCGGCGTCAAGGTGTATCAACACGCACTCAAAAACGGTGCGCTGATTCGCCCGATTGGCGGTGTTGTGTACGTGATGCCGCCGTATATCGTGAGTGATGACGATATCGCGCTATTGGGGCGTTTAGCACGGGAAGGTATTGATTTGGCGGTACGTGATTAATCGCTGCTACGAAAAACGCGAGCTGATAAGTTGTATCCAAGTAATTGGCAAACGAAAAAAAATCTTGCACAGTAAGCCAAACGAGCGCAATGCCAAAACCAACGGAGCCATGATGACCGCCGCTTTATTAACGCTATTTGACCAATTTGTCGCGCAATCATCCGCCGAACATAAAGCGTGGATCGAACGCGCCGTTACCATGGCCTGCGCCATGATTGAAGAAGGTGAGCCAGATATCGCGCTAGAAAATTTCTGCGAAAATTTAATTGAGTGGCAGTGTCCGCTCACCGCTTCGTTGTTTGCTGCGCTGCAACAGCAAGCCAGTGCCTTGGGCGTCGATGAGGCGGTGGTGCAAAGTTTGAAGCAATACGTGCGTTGAAGCGCGGTCCATTCGTGAGCGGTCGCGACAAAAAAAGCGCTCACTTCAAATGGTGTACGGGTACCGTAGGGGCGATTCACGAATCGCCCTTACGATTCACGAATCGCCCTTTCTCTGCATTCAACGATTTTATTTTTGTGTCGCGATCCACGCGTTAACTTCGTCTTCTAATACCGACAGCGGTACTGAACCCAGTTTTAAAACGGTGTCGTGAAAAGCACGTAAATCGAATCGTTCGCCTAACTCCTGTTCGGCTTTACGGCGTAATTCGCGGATCTTTAACTCGCCCAATTTGTACGACAACGCTTGCGCTGGCCATGAAATATAACGGTCTACTTCGGTGGTGATCTCGTGCACGCTTAACGCGGTGTTGGCTTTCATATAATCCAGCGCTTGTTCGCGACTCCACCCTTGTGCGTGTACGCCGGTATCAACCACCAAACGACAGGCGCGCCACATTTCATAAACCAAGCGGCCAAACTGTTGATAGGGGGTTTCATAAATGCCCATTTCCAGACCCAGAAATTCGCTGTAAAGCCCCCAGCCTTCGCCATACGCCGAAATATAACTGTAACGACGAAACGGCGGTTGCTCGCCTTGTTCAGCGGCAATCGCGTTTTGCAAATGATGACCCGGTACGGCTTCGTGCAGCGTTAATGCCGGCAATGACCACAAGGTTCGGCTGTCCAGTTTTGAGGTGTTTACCCAATATGCGCCGGATTGTTTCGGATCATTGGAGCCCACATATCGACCGGCGGTGTAATACGGTGCGATCGCCTCTGGCACCGGCACGACGCCATAAGGTTGACGAGGTAAATAAGCAAAATACTTAGGCAGCAAACCGTCGATTTTTTTTGAAAAATACGATGCTTCGGCCAGTAATTCGTGCGGCGATTTAGCGAGAAACTGTGCATCGCTGCGTAGGTAATCGAGAAATGCCTGCAGATCGCCATTAAAGTGTACTTGCGCTTTAATCGCTTCCATTTGCTCGCGTATGCGTTTGACTTCGCTTAAACCGGTTTGATGAATGTGTTCGGCGCCTAATTCGAGTGTGGTGTATTGATAAATTTGCGCTTGATAAAACGCCGCGCCATCGGGCAGTTGTGTGGCGCCTAATGTGGTACGCGCCGACGGCACATAATGGTCGTTAAAAAAGCGCAGTAATTCACGGTAAGCGGGGATGACTTTTTTTCCAATGACGAGTTCGGCTTGTTGTTGCAGTGTTTTTTTATCGTGCTCGCTTAAGCTGGCGGGCAGTTGCAAAAACGGCGCATAAAAATCGCTGTCGGTGACCTTTGCGACGACTTGTTTGCGGATGCTGCTATCGCGTCCAGCGAGCACCGCGCGTGGTTGCGTGAAGCCGAGCGTGATGCCTTCGCGCAGCAGGGCGATCTGTTGTTTCATGGCTGCCGGAAGTGCGTTCAATTTGCTTAAATAATTATCGTAATCGCGTCGTGATTGAAACGCGCGGCCTTCGGCCATGCGTGGCCAATCGGCCCAGAACTGGGTGTCGCTGTTAAAGCTGTAATAACGCGCACCGGTGTCGTAATCGTTTATGGCGTTCAGCGTTTGATCGCGCAAAATGCGCCAGTTGATGCGATTTTCGCGGCTGAGTTCCGCCTGATTCAACGCCTCCAGCTGTTTTAATGTGTCGCGCCAGAAATCGGCGCGGGCGCGTAGCGCCTTAGGACCAATGTCGGTGAAGCGGGTATCGGGCAGCGTCGGATCAAGGCTGACCGCCAATTCGGGAAATTCGCTTAAACGGAATTGCCAATCGCGCTCGACCAGTTGTTGAAACTGGTTATCGGTTTCGGATGCCCATACGCTAATCGAACAAATTAACAAGAACCAACCCAGACGTTTCATCTTTTCACTCCATAAATCAGTGGCTTATGCTGCCATAAAGCCGTCATCATTGGCTTTTATGATTAGGCCGTGACGGGCTACGCAATTTACCAATTGACCGCGCTGTTTACTCTGCTAAGGTTCGGGGCTCACACCGCAAGGGGTGAAACGGACCAGCAAACGGCAATGTACCGCGCGCAACCGGCTATGGAAGTGGCCCTGTATCCAATCCACATAAAAAGGGTTTAACGGATGATCGGGGAATTAAGTTGTACACCGGCGGCACTGGTGATTAATGCGATGTTGGGTAACGCGCCCATCACCGCCCAAGATGCCATGGCAATACTCGAAGCAGCGCTGGATGCGTTGCATGACATCAGTTTGGATGCGTTGGCGTAAAAAAATTTTGTTAGCAGTGAAAAGCGGCCGGAGGGGGCCGCTTTTTTATTTACGGCACAAATTCGCTATACGTCGGCAGTTTCGTTAGCGCGTGATTGAAAGCGTGGACTTCCGATTCGGTAATGGTTTTTTTGCTGAACATAAAATACACCGCTTCTTCGTGTACCAAAAACGGCAACGTAAAAACATCCGGCGAGTCGCGCACATAGATCTGACGCTGGGCATCCGTGATTAGCATGACGTGGGCGCGATGCAAACGCAGATCGCGCAGTGCTAATGCCGGTTCTTTGTATACGACCATGAGGTTTTCTTTACGCCAGCGTTCGCGTTCGTGTTGCACGTCGGGGCCGAACCAACCGCCATCGGGGGCGAGGATGGTGAGCTTCCATTTCGCTATGTCATAAAGATTTTTGACTTCGTTTAAGGCAGCGTTATGTTTCAAACCGACGAGCAGGGTTTTTTCGTTGCGATAGGGTGACGAAAAAAAAGCATAGGTTTCGCGCTCAGGCAGCCACGACGCTTCACTTAAAATATCGAGCTGTCCCGTTTCCAATAAACGTAAGCGACGCTGATGCGACGTAGAGGCTAAATCGAGATCCAGTCGGCAGCCCATGGTTTCAATCACACGGCGCAAATAGGGGATTGAACTGTCGGTGCTGGCGATTTCGCTTAAGGCCACCGATTTGTAGACGCGTTGGCAGTCGGCGCGCGTGGCCGTGACGGGAAGTGCCATCAACAAAATGACCGCGACACGGAGGCAACGGCGATCGACATGAAACAAATGAGACGCAAACGACAGCAAAATGGCGGTTCCTCACGTGAAGAATTTACCGCACCGACGTGCAACGGAAAAAGTATAGCCAAAAGGCGAATGGCGACAGTCCATCGCGCCAACGCCTGCTGATTTAACGTGAGTTGAAGGGCGCTTTAGTGCGCCATACCGCCGATCTGGTGCGCGAGATAGGTGGCGTAGTTGTCGGTCATGCCACCGACGTAATCGAGTACGCGCATATACGCCTGATACAACGGCCAATCGCGCGCGGGGGCGTTGGCTCCCATTAAGTCCAATACGCGTCGTGCGCGAAAGCTGATGGTGCTTTGATGATGGTGTTCGTACACGGCATGACAGAAGACATCGAGCAAGGTGCCGAGGGTGGAAAATGCGCCGATCTCCAACTCGGATTTGCGCGCGTTGCGAAACACTTTGCGCCGCGCCAGTTCTTTACCGGCGCGCACGCCGTCGGCAACGTGATCGTTGTCGTCGAGTAATAACTCGCCGTTAAAGCGTCCCTCCAGAATGGCCTGCTGATGACGCTGAAATGTGCGCAGCGATGTCGCGATCATTTTGTCCATGGCGCGGCCGCGCAAGGCCGAAATGCGACGGCGCGGACTCAAGCGTTCATCGCCGCCGTATTCGATGGCGCGGTCGAGTCCACATAATTGCAAAATGATTTTTTCGACTTCATCGTAATGCAAAATATCCAGCTCCAGCGCATCTTCCAGATCCAGAATGGTGTAGCAAATATCGTCGGCCGCTTCGAGCAAAAACGTCAGCGGATGCCGAACGTAGTGATCGCCTGCGACGGGCAGCAATCCCAATTTGTTGGCGATGTCGTTAAATAAGATTTTTTCGCTTTGAAAGACGCCGAATTTTTCGCGCTGACCGGCATGATCGGCGGTCCACGGGTATTTTACTAACGCGCCCAAGGTTGGATACGTTAAGCGCATGCCACCGGCAAACTGGTGATATTCGGTTTGCGCGACAATACGCAGAGCCATCGCATTGCTTTCAAACAAACACAGATCGCGCATTTCATCGGGCGTTAAATCGCGCAACAATTTATCGTTAGTTTTGCGCTGAAAAAAATCGCGGATGGCGTATTCGCCGGCGTGGCCGAAGGGGGGATGGCCGATATCGTGAGCCAAACACGCCGCTTGCACGATGGCACCGACATCGGCGGGAGCGATCCACGACGGTAATTCATCGTGCAGCGCCTCGCCCGCTAACAAGCCCAAACTGCGGCCCACCGATCCGACTTCAATGGAATGCGTTAAACGCGTGTGAATATGGTCGTTTAAACTCAATGGATGCACTTGGGTTTTGCGACCCAAACGACGAAAAGCGGACGAAAAAATAATGCGATCGTGATCTTTATGAAAATGCGAGCGGCCCACGTGAGCAAAATTATCTTGTTCGTGAAAAGCGCGAAGCGGTGTTAGTAATTGCGGCCACTGCATGGTCATGATAGCTACCCGCGTTAACGTGAAAGAATCGAATATCACATGGCTTGCTGGCGTAATACCGATCAGTTTGCGCCTATCGTTAATTGTAGGACGGCCTTAACGCCCGCCGTCCAACAATATCACTCGCGTTTAACTGACGGGCATTACGCTCGCTGGCGGCCTTAAGAAAGGCCGCCAACATCATATTCCGATCACGAAGCGTTCGCTTTTCATGCGCGCACTGGCAAACGCCAGCGCGATCACGGTCAGTATGAGCGGTATCGACATCGACAGCAAAAAGGGTAGCGGACCCAGTGCATTACCTTTGGCCAATTCGCCCAATAAGGTCTGCTGTGCCACCACCGGCACCGCGTACATCCACAGCTGCGTATTCAGATCCAGCATCGGCACCACCAGCACACCGATGAGCGGAATAATTAACGCGAAACTGACCATCGCTTGCGCTTCTTTAAATGTTTTTGAATTCACGGCGAGCGCGATTTCAAAGGCCGGTGCGAACAAACACAACGGTAGTGCGGCCAACATCAAAATCGCCAAATCCAATAGGCTAAAACGCCACGACATACCGATTTCTTCGAGCGGCATACTTTTCAGCACGAAATGACCGACACTGAGCGCAATCACCAATCCGGCAAATGAAATCGCCGCGCTCGCCAACCATTTTCCCGCGATGAGGTCGATGGCGCGGGCCGGCTGTGCCAGCAAAATTTCCAACGATTTGCGTTCGCGTTCGCCCGCCGTGCCGTCGATCACGGTATTCAAACAATAATAAAAAACGTACACGAAAATCGTGCCAAGTAAAATGCTGGCTAATTTACCGGCGCGTGATGCTTGCGTAGCCGTGTCAAATGTTTGAACTGCGATCGGGGCCAGCAACGCGCCCGACACACCGCGCGCCATCAACCGTGTGTGCGCAATACCGGCATTATATTGACGCAACAGCGTTTCGATTTTGCGCACTTTATCGCGTAATTCAGCCGCCGAGTCGATCCACAGTTCGATTTCGGCAGGACGCAAATGTTGATAATTTTGCGCAAATTTTTCGTCCAGTCGCAACACGGCCGCCGTTTTCTTCTGCGCCAACAAAGCGGTGATTTCCTGTTCTTCCATCTTGTCGCGCGCGCTCACCGTGATGCCGTTCTGTTCCAGCATGCGCATCATATTGGGGGCTGCCGCGCTATTGACGACCACCACTTCCACCGATTCATGATCGGCCTGCGTCGCTTTCTTAATGGCTTGCGTCATCGTCAGCCACATGATGAGCGGAAACATCAACACCAACAGCAACATGGTTTGCAGCGCGCGTTTATCACGCAGCGCATCGGTAAGTTCTTTTAGAAAAACAACACGAATTAACGGGCTCATGCCGCGATTCCTTCTTCGGAGCCAATCAAACTGACAAACGCGTCTTCGAGGTTCTCGATGCCGGTTTGCTCGCACAGTTGTTGCGGTGAACCTTGTGCCACCACTTTGCCTTGTGCGATCACAATCACGTCGTCACACAGGGCGCTGACTTCTTGCATCACATGAGTCGCCATCACCACACAGCAGCCGCGTTCGCGTAGCGCCGCAATGGCGCGGCGCAAAGCACGTGTGCTCATCACGTCGAGACCGCGAGTGGGTTCGTCTAATAATAAATTTTGTGGTTTATGCAATAACGCTCGCGCCAGCGAAACTTTTAATCGTTGTCCTTGCGAAAAACCGGCGCAGCGTCTGTCGATAATATCGTCCATGGCAAGCAGCGCTACCACGTCATCAGTGGCGCTGTTAATGGCGCTACGACTCATGCCATGTAACTCGCCAAAATAGCGCAAATGTTCGCGTGTACTCAGCCGATCATATAAACCGACTTGGTCAGTTAGAATGCCGAGTTGTTTACGCACCAAAAGCGGGTCTAAGGCCGGATCATAACCTTGCACCGACACCTCACCACTGTCGCGTTGCAACAAGCCGAATAGAACACGTAGCGCAGTGGTTTTGCCGGCACCATTGGGGCCGAGAAGCCCGGTGATTTTTCCGTCTTCGGCGCGAAAGCTGGCACCATCTAATGCGTGCACCGAACCAAATGATTTTTTTACGTTAGTCATGCTGATCATGGCGCGGCTCCGGCGTTAGATAACACAAAAGAAGGCAAAGGAATTTCAGTTAAACATTTTCCATCCAGTGCTTGCGTGGGGTCATCAACGAATTGTTTTAGCAAACGGTCAGCACAGCCAGAATTCGACACAATATGACCGACATTCGGCGCAATAAAGTGCTGCGAAGTTTTGATAAATTGCATCGCTTGTTCGGCGCGTGTTGGCGGCGTTACCGGATCAAGCGCACCCGACAGCAATAATGTTGGCGCGTCGATGATGTCGGTCGCGGGGGTATCGCGCCGCGTAATCGACAACAACGGACATAATGCGATCCATTGTTTGATGGTGGTGGCGCGCAAAAAACTTTTTTCGTCTTGTGCCAGCATCGCGTTGTCGATGCGATAAATATCTTCGCCACATAACACGGAAAACGTTAACCCGAAGGCCATGGATTGGGTCGAAAAATCGCTGGAGCTGTAGGCCATTTGTGCGAACGGCCCCCAATCGCCTTCGGCAGCGCGACTAATGACCAAGGGCATCCTCGCCTGCGCCGAGGCGCTGTACAACATCGTGCGTATCGTTTCGACAAACGCCGCCAATGGCATCACGTCATCGAGCGTTTTTCCGGTGCGCGGGTGGGTAACGCGCAAACGAAATTGATCACCGCTTAGTGATTGCAATAATTGCTGCCACTGCGTTTTTAATTGTGGAAATGTTTGGGTGCATGCGCTGTCGGCCGCGCAATGCGCGAACATGGCATCGAGACTGGCTTGCGCGTCTGCGCCCCATAATCCGACCAATTGTTGTGGTGATGCCACGCCATCGAGCAGCAAGGCGCGAGTATTAGCCGGAAACCAGCGTGCATACGCCTGCGCCAAACGACTGCCATACGAACCACCCCAAACATTAATGGTTTGATAACCCAATGCGGCGCGTACGCGATCGATATCGCGCGCGGCGTTGTCGGTGGAGTAGTGGTTTTTATTGCCGGGGATTTCGCGCAAACATTGTTTGATCGCGTCTTCTTGTTGTGAACTGGGTAATTCATCAATTTGATCGGCTTGCGCGCACAATAATTTTCCGGAACGACCGGTACCGCGCTGATCGATAAAAATAATGTCGCGATTTTGTCTCACCTTACTAAAGGCGTGTTCCAGCAGCATGACAATTTCGCTACCGGCCTGACCAGGACCACCGGCGAGCACGAACAGCGGATCGGGCTTGGCATTTTCTTTTATCGACGGCGCGACCGTGACATGTAAAGACACGCTGTCACCGTCTTCGTGTTGATAATCCAGTGGCACGCTAATGCGCGTGCAACGCAACCCTTCTTCGATGCCATTTAAATGGCAACTGTCACCGACCTGAACAGCACCGGTGGCGGCATGAGCCGATGCGGCCAGCGTGATGAATACGCCGAACAATAAAAAAGTACGCAACGATTTTCTCCTTAACTCAAAACGGCGATTAATTTACCGGTTATTGATCCGAAAAAACACGGTCACCAAACTTGCTTACAAAATCCCGCGTTATCGTACACGTCAGTGACTGACGTTGCTGCATCTTAACGCTTCACGCTGTCCAAAATAAGAGCGCAACGCACCGGCTGCGATAGCATAACGGCTATTTGCAGCGTCAAATCGCTCCGTATAGTATCAACGCTTGATGGCGTTAACGTGGTGTGATCATGGCGTGTTGGGCGATAGGTGATATTCAAGGATGTGGCGACGAATTAACGCAACTGGCGCAGCACATTCGTTTTAATCCCGATTGCGATCAACTGTGGTTGTGCGGTGATTTGGTCAATCGCGGTCCGCACTCATTAGCGACGTTGCAGTGGCTTTATGCGCGTCGTGATAATCTGGTTATCGTGCTCGGCAATCACGATTTGCATTTGATGGCGGTGGCGGCTGGTTGTCGTGAGCCGCGTCGTAGCGATACGTTTCATGATGTATTGCAATCGCCACGGCGTGATTCATTGTTGTCGTGGTTGTATCAACAAAAGCTGGCGGTATTTGATGCGTCGCGACAATTATTTATGTCACACGCCGGTTTGCCTCCGCACTGGCCGGTAACGGCAGCGGTGCAATTGAGCGCTGAAGTGATGCAGCAATTACAACGCGATCCACACGCCTTTTTTTCGCATATGTATGGTAACGAGCCAACGCAATGGCATGACGATTTACAAGGGCTCGATCGCTTGCGTTACACGGTGAATGCGTTAACCCGTATGCGCTTTGTGGACGCGCATGGCGCGCTGGATCTGAAACACAAAGGCTTGCATACCGATGCGCCGACTACGTTAACGCCGTGGTTTCGTTATCCTAATCGTCACGATGCAAATCATCGGCTGATTTTTGGTCATTGGGCGGCGCTGCACGGCAACACCGGTGTCGCGCATTGCATCGCGCTCGATACCGGTTGTGTATGGGGCGGGCAATTAACGGCCTATAACGTTGATACGGGTGACTATTGCCGGGTTGCCGGTTGGCAGGCAGGTGCTACACTGGCAGGCGAAGAATAACGCGAGGAAAGGCAACATGAAACGCTGGGGAATTTTTTTATTTTTGGTGTTAGGTCACGGCGCGTTGGCGCAAGAATTTTCGCAGCGGCCGCTAAAATCCGATTACGTTTATCAACATCAATTCCAGTTCGTGTTTGATTTCGGTATTCAAAATGGTGGCGATCGAGTCGGCACTTTATATGACGTCAACAGCGGTGAGACACTGGATACCTTGCGTGCGGGTGGTTTTTGGCAAACGCAATTCGGCGTGCAAATTCCGCTTGCGGATCTGCCGTTCAGTTTGCAAGTAACCGGTGGCCTGCAATACGGTGAACTCGTCAGCAATGTCAACTACAGCAAAGAACTCTTTCAACGTAAGTTAGTCGAAGGTATTTTGTTCTGGCATTGGGATCGTTTCCGTTTTGGTGCCGGCGCAACCCAGCATTTTGCGCCGACATTGTCGGTCAATCCAAACGGTCCAGATAATAGCGTGCGTTATGAATTTGACGACGCCACCGGTTTGGTGGTCGAAGCCGATGCAAGGTACGATCAAAATATTTCTGTTGGCTTGCGCGGAACGGTCATTAGCTACGAATTAGCCGGTGAAGAGATTAGCGGCAATGCCATCGGCCTGCATTTTACCTACGCTTTCTAATAAGCAAAAAATAGCCATTAATTGAAGTCGGCATCGTTATGTTGAATTGGCCAGCGCACCGTTATTTATTCGCCATTGCCACGCTGCGTTGGCTTGCGCTGGTGGCTCAGGCCATCACCATCGCCGTCGTGCAATGGGTATTACAACTGGATCTGAACTACACCGTATTGTGGACGGTGGCTGGCGTGAGTGTGCTGCTCACGGCCGCGACGTTTGTGCGTTTGCGCATTCACCGCCGTCTCGCGGTTTATGATGGTGAATTATTTATGCATCTCATCTTGGATGCTGGGTTATTGTCGATTTTGCTTTTTCAAAGCGGCGGCGCGACCAATCCTTTTATTTCATTTCTGTTAGTGCCAATCGCTCTTGGTGCCAGCATTTTATCCTCGCGCTGGACGATCATCTTAACGGCGATCGCGATTGCGGCTTATACGATGTTGATGAAATGGCATCGCCCACTGCCCGGTAGTGCACACATCCACGGTGACGGTTTTCAATGGCACATCTGGGGAATGTGGATCACCTTCGTGGTGTCGGCGTTATTGCTCGCCGGTTTTATCGGCCGCGCCGCCGCGTGGGCGCGATTGCATCAACAGCAATTAAGTCAATTTCGCGAACAAAAATTGCGTGACGAGCAATTACTCAGCATGGCCACGCTGGCGGCCGGCACCGCGCACGAGTTAGGCACACCACTCACCACCATGTCGGTACTCATCGACGAATTAAAACCGGCGGACGACCACACTGAAGCCCTGCAAGACTGGCATTTATTGCGCACGCAACTGCAACGTTGCCGCGATATTCTACAACGACTGCGCAGCACAGCCGAGCCGGCGGAAGCGCAAACGGTGGCGCAAACCGTGCGGCAGATCAGCGAACAATTCGCGCTGGTGCGTCCGCAAAACCATTGCGCGATAACGATCGATCCGGTGTGTGAATCACTGCAATGGCGTATTGATAAAACCGTGCAGCAAGCCATTCTCAATGTCGTCAATAACGCCGCTGATGCCAGCACCGACATCGACCTGCACGTGCATTACGACGCACCGTTATTGATCTGGCAGATCCGCGATCGCGGTCGCGGCATTAACGCCGATGTGCGCGCGCAATTTGGTCTGCCACTGCGCAGCGAAAAATCCTTTGGCGTTGGAATTGGATTATTTCTCACCAACGCTTCCATCGAACGCGCCGGTGGCCGTGTCGTGCTGCTCGATCGCGATGGCGGCGGTACGTGTGTGCGCATTGAATTACCGATGCAC
>CAZYUS010000097.1:0-12617 GCA_964650615.1 uncultured Pseudomonadaceae bacterium
AACATGGCGGTGAATTAATTGCCAGTGATGCAGCCGAGGGGATGCGCGCGAAATCGGAAGAATTCAAAGCCCACGGCAGTGATGTGTATGTGAAGTCTTGAGCGCCAATGTTGTATTTAAGGTTTTGTAGGGGCGATTCACCAATCGCCGCTACGGTATTCAACGGACACCACTATGACGATACCGCAATTCGGCAAAGATGATTTCGACATCCTCGAAAGACACGATCTTCATCAACGCTACTTTCGCACCGAACACATTAAATTCAAACACAAAAAATTTGAAGGCGGTTGGAGCGAGCCGGTCACGCGTGAGGTGTTTGTGACCAAAGGGGCGGCGTCAGTGCTGCTTTATGATCCGGTGTTGGACGCGGTGGTATTTGTCGAACAATTCCGCATCGGGGCCGAGCATAGCGAGCGTTCGCCATGGCAACTCGAAATGGTGGCCGGTATGTTGGATAAAGCGCTGCCACCGGAAGACATTGCGCGGCGCGAGGCGATGGAAGAAGCCGGTTGTGACGTGTTGGCCCTGCATAAGATCGGCCAGTTTTTTACCACTCCCGGAATTTGCAACGAACGTTTTCATTTGTTTGCCGCGAAAGTGGATGCCTCGCAGTTGGCGGCGCACGGAGGCCTTGCCGAAGAACACGAAGATATCCGCATTCATGTGGTACCGCGTACACAGGCGTTTGATTGGCTAGAAGAAGGGCGCATTGAAAACGCGATGACGGTGCTAGCGTTGCAATGGTTGCGCATTCACGGGACAGACTGGTCTTAAGCCGCGTTTACCGCTATCGTTGAATAATGACAACCCACCTCCTGCGTGCACCAGCGCCGCGTCACGCGCGTTATGTGCCGGATCTGAATCACTTGCTGGAACAATGTGAGCAAAATTACCTCACGTTGACGGCGTGGTGTGCGCGTGCGAGTTCGGTGTGCGAGGGCGAACTCAAGCAGACAGCGGTCGCGCTACAGGTACTCGAACGCGATCGTTACACCACGACCTTACAACTCGATGAAGTGCGAAGCCCATCACACTTTCATGGCCGTGGACCGCAGTTTATTGTGCGGCTCTACCACGACGTCAAACTCGCAGAAGTGCTACAGTTGCACAACCGTCGCATCCTCAAAGGCAGCTATCCTTATCCGAATAAAGCCATGTTGCAACGCGATGAAAAACAACGCGTTAACGACTTTTTGGCTGAGTGGTTGGTGTCGTGCCAGCAACGGCATCTGCCGCTTTATGCCGAGTTGAACGGAATAAGGCGAACGAATGGATAGAACCGAAATCGTGGAAGAGAACGCCCTAACATGAGCAATGGAATTGCCCCGGCTAAACAACTGGTAGTTGCCGACACCGACGCCATCCGTCTGGTTCAGGTAACGGATCCGCATTTGTATCAAGATGCTGATGGAAAATTGCTGGGCCTGACCACGGCCGAAAGTTTTACTGCCGTTATCGACAGCGTCAGTCTCCTCAATCCGACCCCCGATTTTATGTTAGTCACCGGCGATATTTCGCAAGACGGTAGCGCCGCGTCGTATCAACGCTTGTGTCGTGGCATTGCTAGGCTGCCTTATCCCTCGTTCTGGATCCCCGGCAATCACGACGAACTGCCCGTCATGGCGCAAGCGTTGACGGGAAGCAATGTGTACGCCGACAAACGGATGGTGGCCGGACGTTGGCAAATCGTTTTATTAAATTCGGCCGTTCCGCATCGGGTGTATGGCAAGTTGCAGCAAGATCAGCTCGATTTTTTACGTGCCGCGATCGCCGAATATCCGCAGCATCATTTGCTCGTGGTATTGCACCACCATCCGGTCAATGTCGATTGCTTTTGGCTTGACACCATTGGGCTCAATAATGCCGATGCGCTATTCGCCGTGATGCAACAACATCAAGGCGTCAAAGCGGTGCTGTGGGGGCATATTCATCAAGCGTTTGATCACACCCAAAACGATATTCGGATGATGGCTACGCCATCGACTTGTGTGCAATTCAAACCGCATTCGGTCGAGTTTCAGGCCGATTCCGAAAGTCCGGGGTTTCGCACCCTGACATTGCGCGCCGATGGTCATATCGACACCGATGTGCATCGCATCCGGCACATGGAATTTACCGTCGATTATTCCGTTAAAGGCTACTGATTTTTCCTGATTTTCCGCGCTCTCTTTTTCAATACCCACTACACTCAACGCATTGTTCTCATTTCCTGTCTGACGTATGCGTTTTTCACGACGGCAATTTATACAACACGGTGCATTTGCGACGTTAAGTGCCGCGCTATCGCCGCTGCGTGCCGATGAAAAACCGGTCACGAAGGCGCGCGATAGGCTGCGCGTAGGAACCTTTTACGGTTATGAAAACAGCTCAGTGGTCAGTAACTTCCAGCGCGATAGCGGGGTCACTATTCAATGGGTAATGTTTGAAAACACCGAAGACGTTTTAGCCGAATTGGTACGTAATGAACACCAATTGGATGTCGCGATTTCGTCAGACTTTATGCTGCCGCATTTACACACATTGGGGTTAATTCAGCCGCTGCAATTTCAATGGCTTCCCCATTTGGATGCGACCGCCTTGGATCGCCGATTTACAGCCTCGGCACACCACGATGAAGAGTGGTTGGCGTGGCCGAATGATTGGGGGACGACCGGCATTTTGTATTACCGTAGTAAAATCAAATTCGAACCAAAATCGTGGCAGGATTTTTTTGCTTTAATCGCGCAACACCCCAAGCGCGTCAGCGTGCCGGATGATCAAACCACCTTAATTGGCACGGCACTGAAAGCACTCGGTTATTCGTTTAATGACACACAACCGGCCCACTTATTGGGGGCCGCCAAACTACTGCAATCGGTGCGTCCTTTCGTGCGCAGCATTGATTCCGATACTGATGAAACAATTTTGCGTGATGTAATGGCCATGGGGTGGAGTGACACCGCTTACGATATCCAAAAAAGTAACCCCGATCTGGTTTATGTATTGCCGCCGGAAGGTGGCGAATTATGGTCGGATTGGTATGCCATTACGCGTCATTGTCACGATATTCGTTTAGCACACGAATTTCTTGATTATCTGTTTACGCCACAGCACATTGTTGAAGAGGTGATCAACAGCGGCCACTCGCCGGTGGATAAACGTGTGTTTTCGTTATTGCCTGAGGCAATAAGAAATAACGCCATTCTATTCCCGACGGCTGATGTCATTAAAAATATGGAACTTGCGAATCAATCCACCTTACGCGAACCCTTACGTGGTGAAATTTTCGCGCAGTTCAAACGTAATGTGTGGGACCGGTAAGCTATTGCTTCAACCGGTTTCGTCAGGGAAGAGCCTCGGGCGCGACGTCGTCATCCAACAATCCGCCATAACGCACGCGTTGTACAAACGCTTCAAATTCGTTGACCGGTAACGGTTTCGCGATCAGATAACCTTGCACCAAATGGCATTTTCGTTCGCGCAAAAATTGCAGCTGCTCGTTCGTTTCTACACCTTCTGCCACCACGGTTAAATTGAGGGCGCGCGCGATACCCAAAATGGCACCGGCGACGGCGGCATCGCCTTTGTCTTTGGGTAATCCGCGCACGAAGGCTTTGTCAATTTTAATTACGTCGATGGGCAGGTTTTTAATATAACTTAAACTGGAATAACCGGTACCAAAATCATCGACGGCAATGCGATGTCCGACACTTTGCAATTCGCGCAAGGCATTAACGGCATCGTGCAAATTTTTCATGAGCACGCTTTCGGTGACTTCCAGCTCGATCGCCGAAGGCGGCAGGCCGACTTCCGTCAATGATTGACGTATGGTTTTGGATAACTGTTTGGGATGCAGTAACTGTCGTGGTGACAAATTTACGGCAACACAAATATCCATTTCGAATTGTTGTCGCCACCGTTGGCAATCGCGCGCCGCTTGTTGCAACACCCACAAACCGATGTCGTCGATCAATCCGATCTCTTCGGCCAGCGGAACGAATTCCATCGGCGAGATCATGCCTCTAACCGGATGTCGCCAGCGCACCAACGCTTCGGCGCCGGCCAAACAACCGTTACGCAGATCGGCTTTTGGTTGATACCACAATTCAAGTGCGCGATCTTCGACGGCTTGACGTAAATCGGCTTCCAGTTCAATCCGGCGCGTGGCGAGCAAATTCATTTCGTCGCGATAAAAGGCCAACGTGTTACCACCTTGCTGTTTGGCGATGTACATCGCGGTATCGGCCTTGCGCAATAATTCGGCAAATTGCTTGCCGTCGTCCGGATAAATGCTGATGCCAATGCTGGCACCGAGGTAATAACTGTGCTCGCCCAGTTGTATCGCTTCGCTCAATTCATCAATGATTTTTTTGGCGACAGTTTCGGCGTCGTCGTGCTCATTATGAAATTCGGCCAGCACCACAAATTCATCACCGCCGAGACGCGCCAACACATCGGCGCGTCGCAATAATTGACTTAAGCGTGTGGCGATGGTGCGTAACAAATTATCGCCCACTTCATGGCCTTGCGTATCGTTCACCATTTTGAATCGATCAAGATCGATAAACAGCAACGCAAATCGCATGGCGTTGCGTTCACAACGATTGATCCATTGCTCGGCGTTAGTGAGCAATGCGCTACGATTGGGAAGGCCCGTTAACGCATCAAAATTGGCTAACTGCGCTAAACGTTGTTCGATGCGCTGCCGTTCCAACGCCAAATTGCGCAAACTGCGCAAGGCTTCGGCGAGGCGTCCGATCTCGTCGTTTTGATGATCGCCGATTTCCGCCTGCCACTGCCCGTCGGCAAATGCTTCGACCGTTTTAGACAAACGCGACAAACGATTGCCAAATAAAGGACCGGCAAATAAAACAGCGGCGACGATCGAGGTTAACACCGCAACGATCGACAGTAACGCCAACGTCGAGCGCATTTTTCCGAACGCGTTATCGACGCTTTCAGCGGTCTCGCTGACTTCGCTGTTGGCGATTTGCGTTAATTGCGACAGCGAACGTTGCAATCGCTCAGCAATATCGCGATGACTGAGTTGATAGTGTGCATTGGTTTGGTCGGCGGCGAGCCGACGTTGCCGCAACAGCGAAACGTTATCGTCGCCATTGGCGATACGATCCAAACCGTCGCGTCCACGCAGCAACACATCGCGCGCGGCACCGGAAGGCATTTCTTGCAGGCGCAGATCAGCGCGCGCCAACGCATCGCGTAATTCGATGGTTAACGCGCGCAGTCCGGTCTCATCGTCAGCGCTGGCGATGCGTGTCAGTAAGGCATAAATCAAGTGGATTTCGGTTTTCAACTCTTGCACCGCGTACAGTTGAGGACGTCGTTCCGGTGCTTGCGCCAGTGCACTGGCGAGCGGCGTTAACGCAATGCGTAAGGCGTCAACCCAATTTCGCGTTTCATCAATCCGTTTTTTTAGTTGTTCGTTTAAATCGAGTTGAGCGCGCCGTGCCACCACTAACATATCGAGATTGATGATCAATTTTTCGCCGTCTTGTGCCAGCGAATTCACCAAACCGAGTTGCAGATCTTGCGATTGTTTCAGCGCGTTCAGACGCTGTTCCAGCGCCTGTGACAACTGTTGTTGCTGGGTCGTGATGATGTCCAGATGTGCGCTATCTTTCGCGACACCAATCGCCGGTGCTAACGCCATCAGGTTAGTAAACTGCAAGGTTACGGCGTCGATCTGTTGCATTTGCGGCACGTTGCCGCCGGCAATGCGACCGATAGTGTGACGCGCGCTGGCGAAATTCCACAACGCGATACCGCTGGCCACCAGCGTTAACGCCGCGAAGCTTAGACAGGCGAGCCAGATCTGACCGCGCACACCCGCAAAGCGTTTTTGCCACTTGGTTTTGAGTGCCTGACGATCGAACATTGACGCCCACAGGTTATTGAATCCCGCAGCAAGTATGGCATGAGAATATTAAAAATGAGGGGTTAACGAGAGTTAAATAAAGCGCTTGCGCGGTGCCGGTTCGCTCTGCACCATAGCGCCCTATTCTGACAGTGCAGTCGTGGTCTTTTGACCGCTCAAAATTTGATCGCCCGCCTGCGATCGTCAACACGAGAACACCATGGCCGAACAACAGTACAACGCTGATGCCATCGAGGTTTTATCGGGCCTCGATCCGGTTAAACGTCGTCCCGGAATGTACACCGACACCACGCGGCCCAATCATCTGGCGCAAGAGGTGATCGATAACTCGGTGGACGAAGCCTTGGCGGGATTTTGCCGCACCATTATCGTCACGTTGTTTGCCGATAATTCTTTGTCGGTAGAAGACGACGGTCGCGGTATGCCAGTGGATATTCACCCCGAAGAAAAAGTCTCCGGCGTCGAAGTGATCATGACCAAGTTGCATGCCGGTGGAAAATTTTCCAACAAAAGTTACAACTTTTCCGGCGGTTTGCACGGCGTTGGTATTTCGGTGGTCAATGCACTGTCGAGTCGTGTCGATGTGCGCGTAAAACGCGACGCCAAAGAACACGCCATGAGTTTTGGCGATGGCGATGTGACCAGCACATTAAAAGTGGTGGGCGATATTGCCAAACGTCAAACCGGCACCACGGTGCATTTCTGGCCCAATCCGAAATACTTTGACAGCGCCCACTTTTCGGTGCCGAAATTAAAACATTTATTGCGCGCCAAAGCGGTGTTGGCACCAGGATTACGCATTACGTTTATCAATGAAAAAGATAACGAACGTGATGAGTGGTTTTATGAAGACGGTGTACGTGCCTATTTGTTATCGACGTTGGTGGACATCGACGCGTTGCCGGCCGATCCCTTTTGTGGGCAGTTATCGGGTGAAAATGAAGCCGTTGATTGGGCGTTGACCTGGGTGCCGGAAGGGGGCGAATTACTGGGTGAAAGTTACGTAAACTTAATTCCTACAGCGTTAGGCGGCACCCACGTAAATGGTCTGCGGCAGGGCCTTGCTGAAGCGATGCGTGAGTTTTGTGAGATCCGCAATTTATTACCGCGTGGCATTAAATTGGCCCCAGAAGATATCTGGGAAAAAATTTCTTATGTGTTGTCGGTCAAAATTCGCGAGCCGCAGTTTGCCGGGCAAACCAAAGAGCGTTTAGCGTCACGCGAGTGCGCGACCTTTGTCAGTGGCGTGGTGAAAGACGTGTTTTCACTGTGGTTGAATCAACACGCGCAATTAGGTGAACAGCTTGCGCAATTTGTCATCGCTAACGCCAGCAAACGCTTGAAAGCCGGCAAAAAAATCGAGCGCAAAAAAATCACTCAAGGGCCAGCTTTGCCTGGCAAATTAGCCGATTGTGCCGGTAGCGATGTCAGCAAATCGGAATTGTTTTTGGTTGAAGGTGATTCGGCCGGTGGCAGCGCCAAACAAGCGCGCGACAAAGAATTTCAAGCCATCATGCCGCTGCGCGGAAAAATTTTAAATACCTGGGAAGTGGATAAAGACGAAGTGCTGGCCAGCCAAGAAGTTCACGATATCGCGGTCGCGATTGGCCTCGATCCGGGTTCCAGTGATTTAACGCAATTACGTTATGGCAAAGTGTGTATTCTCGCGGATGCTGACTCTGACGGGTTGCACATTGCCACCTTATTGTGCGCGCTATTCGTTAAACATTTTCGTCCGTTGGTGGACGCCGGTCATGTCTTCGTTGCCTGCCCTCCCTTGTATCGTGTCGATATCGGCAAGGACATTTATTACGCCCTCGATGAACACGAACGCGATGGCATACTCGATCGCATCGCCGCCGAAAAGAAGCGCGGTAAAGTGCAAGTGACGCGATTCAAAGGTTTGGGTGAAATGAACCCTTTGCAATTGCGCGAAACCACCATGGACCCCAATACGCGTCGGCTGGTGCAACTCACGATTGACGACAATGAATCGACACTTTCAGTGATGGATATGATGCTCGCCAAAAAACGCGCCAACGATCGCAAACAATGGTTGGAACAAAAAGGTAATTTGGCCGAAGTGGTGTAACCAGGATGGTTGCATAGATGTAACCCCATGTGTTACAACGAGGCAAGAAAGCTGATGCCATGATTAAGAGCTTCAGACACAAAGGTTTGAAAGCGCTGTACGAGCAAAACAGTGAGCGCGGCGTGCGTCGCGACCATGTCGCCAAACTGCGACGTCTGCTGTTAGCTCTGGATACCGCGCAAGACGTTAAAGAACTTAATTTACCTGGTTTCGGTTTACATCCCTTGAAAGGTCAACAGAAACAACGTTGGTCGCTGTGGGTAAACGGTAATTGGCGCATCACATTTGAATTTCGGGATGGTGACGCCTACATCCTTGACTATGAAGATTACCATTAGTGAGGTTCTGCTATGGCCATGCGTAAACCACCACACCCAGGCGAAATATTGGGTGAGGACATTCTTCCCTCATTGGGTTTAACGATTACTGCGGCGGCGGAGTCGCTCGATATTTCCCGCAAAACGTTGTCTGCAATTATTAATGGTCGCCAAGGCATCAGCGCCGAAATGGCGTTACGAATAGAAAAAGCTTTTGGTGGCAGCGCAGAGCACTGGTTATGTATGCAAGATGCTTATGATCTAGCGCTCGCTAAACAGAATGTTGATCTGCGCGGTGTGCAGGCGGTAAGAGCCGCATAGAAATTTGAAAAAGCATCGACAAATGATGAAAAGCCAAAACTGTATTCGACATGAATTTTCACCGAGAAATGACAAAACTAGAAAAAATCGTAAAACCATTAATCCTTTGGTAATCAAGAAAATTAGGGGGAGCCATGAATTCTATCGCTGAAAGGAGTGTCTATGACGTATTTACTCCTACCTCTAACCCTTTATACCGCGTATTTATGTTAGCTAACTTTCACGGAACTCAGTCAATAGAGAAAAGCGTGACAATAGAGTTGGATAGTCAACAATTAGCCGACATTATCAAAAACATTCTTGTTCAAGCTTCATCGCAAATGGCTAAAAAGACATGATGAACTCGCCAGTGATCAAGATTATTTGGATGCGGCGGTGAAAAGTTTGCGTCAAATGCAACGTGGTGAAGCGCCGACCCAAACGGGTTCGCAGAAATAATCTATTAATCGTTTAGAGAAAGCTTAACAATGACCGAATCAATTTTTGGTGATATCGAAAAACGCTCGATGGCGGATTTTACCGAGCAGGCGTATTTGAATTATTCGATGTACGTGATCATGGATCGCGCGTTACCGTTTATCGGTGATGGTTTGAAGCCGGTGCAGCGTCGCATTGTTTACGCGATGTCGGAGTTGGGGCTGGATGCGGCGTCGAAACATAAAAAATCGGCACGTACGGTCGGTGATGTGTTGGGCAAATATCATCCGCACGGTGACTCTGCGTGTTACGAAGCAATGGTATTGATGGCGCAGCCGTTTTCGTATCGTTATCCGCTTATTGATGGCCAAGGCAATTTTGGTTCGCCGGATGATCCAAAATCATTTGCCGCCATGCGTTACACCGAAAGCAAATTATCCAAATACGCTGAATTGCTGTTAAGCGAATTGGGACAAGGCACGGTCGCGTGGCAACCGAATTTCGACGGCACGATGGAAGAACCGGTGAATTTACCGGCGCGGGTGCCGAATTTATTGTGCAACGGAACCACGGGTATCGCCGTTGGTATGGCCACCGATATTCCTCCGCATAATTTGCGTGAAGTGATTGCGGCATGTACCTATTTGTTGGATCACCCGAATGCGGATCTCGATGAAATTACGTTGCGCTTGCCGGGGCCGGATTTTCCCACTGACGGTGAAATTATCACGCCACGCAGCGAGTTGATGGAGCTGTATAAAACCGGCAAAGGTTCAGTGAAGCAACGCGCCAAATATGTGATGGAAGATGGCGAAATTGTGATCACGGCGCTGCCGTATCAATGTTCTGGCGCAAAAGTCGTTGAGCAGATCGCAGCGCAAATGCAGGCGAAAAAATTACCCATGGTGGCCGATATTCGTGATGAATCGGATCACGAAAACCCGACTCGGCTGGTGATCGTGCCGCGCAGCAACCGGGTCGAAGCCAGCGAGGTGATGAATCATTTGTTCGCCACCACCGACCTAGAAAAAAGTTATCGCTGTAATTTTAATGTCATCGGACTCGACGGCAAACCACAAGTCAAAGGCTTGGTGCAATTACTGACCGAATGGTTGTCATTTCGTATTGAAACGGTGCGCAAGCGTTTGCAATGGCGATTGGATAAAGTCGAAGCGCGTTTGCATATCCTCGACGGATTGTTGATTGCCTTTTTGAATATCGACGAAGTGATCCGCATCATCCGCGAAGAAGACGAACCGAAAGCGGAGTTGATGGCCCGTTTTGGTTTGAGTGATAAACAAGCCGAAGCGATTCTCGATTTGAAATTGCGCCATTTGGCCAAACTCGAAGAAATGAAAATTCGTGGCGAGCAGATGGAACTGATGGAAGAGCAAGCCACCATTTCGCGCACCTTATCGAGCGAAGTGCGCATGAAAAATCTGGTGCGTTCCGAATTGATCGCCGATTCGCATAAATTCGGTGACGAGCGTCGTTCGCCGATTGTCGAGCGTGAAGATGCCAAAGCGATCAGCGAAGAAGATTTAATGCCATCCGAGCCGGTAACGTTGGTGTTGTCGCAGATGGGTTGGGCGCGTTGTGCCAAAGGTCACGAGATCGACGCAGCCGCCTTGTCGTATAAAGCGGGCGATGGCTTGCTGATGGCGGTGGCGGCGAAAAGTTCGCAACAAGCGGTGTTTATGGATTCCACCGGTCGCTCGTACAGTTGTGCCGCGCGTGAATTGCCGAGCGCACGCGGACAAGGCGAACCGTTAAGCGCGCGTTTTGCACCACCCGATGGCGCGACGTTTACGGCGGTTATCGCCGCCGAAAATAGCGATTTATATCTGTTGGCAAGCGATGCTGGTTACGGTTTTGTTACCACGTTCGAAGAATTGTTGTCGCGAAATAAAGCCGGTAAAACGGTGCTTACCGTGCCGGATAACGCTCGCTGCCTGACGCCCGCCGCCATCCCCGAGGGCGACAACGCGCACGTAGCCGTGGTGTCGAACGATGGCCGCTTATTGTTGTTTCCGCTTACTGAGCTACCGCAAATGGCCAAAGGCAAAGGCAACAAAATGTTGGGCATCGACAGCGCCGCATTTGAAAAACGCGAAGAGTTTGTCATCGGCATGGCAGTGTTAGGGGCCAAAGATTCGCTGGTGATCGAAAGTGGCAAACGCAACTTGACCTTAAAGCCGTCCGATCTGGCGCATTACGTCGGTGAACGCGGTCGGCGCGGAAACAAACTGCCGCGCGGTTTTCAGCGTGTCGAAGGCGTAGCGGTCGACCGCAAATAGGTCCCACGTTGCACTCCCCTGCAAAGCGCCTGCTCGCGTTTTGCAGGGCAAAGCCGTCACCGACGTGTGCAGTTAATTCTCGTTATCCCCCGAAAAATATTGTTCGTCTGAGTGCGGTCCTCAGCCGTTTTGACCTATCCTTAAAGCAACCCGTTAAACGGACAGGCACAAGAGGATCACCATGGCGGAACACGACGCCGACCTGCCCGATGCGCTCAAAGGCATCTTCATTCCTCCGCAACCCCGTTTGTTGCAGGACATACAAAACGCGCAAGACAATCTGGACCAAGTGGCGAAATTGATCTCGTCGGATCCGGGGGTGTCGGCTGCGGTGCTAAAAACCATCAACTCACCGTTTTACGGATTAAAACGCGAAGTCTCGTCGGCCAAGCAAGCCGTGATGTTGTTGGGCATGAACCCGGTGATTAATTTGGTGCGCGGATTGCAGTTGCGCGCGGCGACGGTGGGGCAGAAATCGAAAGTCGACTTAACGCCGTTTTGGGACACCGCACAAGACACCGCCAATATTGCGGCCGCCGTCGCCAAACAAATGCAATTCGATATGGGCGACGAAGCGTATACCTTGGGTTTATTTAGCAATTGCGGGGCGCTGTTGTTTGCCATGAATGACGGCAGTTATATCGACAACATGAAAAAGGCGTATTCGGTTGGGCAAAAAGGCATTGTCGAAGCCGAAAATTATTTGATGAAAACATCGCATGCCGATTTAGGTTTTGCGGTCGCGCAACAATGGAAATTACCAACGCGACTCGCCGATGGCATCAAGCTGCACCATCATGTGGTGAAAGTGTTAGGCAGCAGCGATTACGAGGCTTCGTTTCAAAACTTATTGGCCGTACACAAAATTGCCGAACACTTTGCCTTGCTGTTCAAACGGTTAGGTGGACAATCCAGCGATGCGGAATTCGCCGTTTGCAAAGCCGCCATTTTGGAACACTTCACCATGTCCGAAACCGATTTCGACGATTTGCGCGCCGCCGTCACTGATGTGTTGGGCTACTTACCGTCGTAAATTTGATCGTATTCGTCGCGGGATATCGGGATAACTTATTTAACGTCGTAACGTTGTCGAGTTTTTTCTGACTATTATCTGTGATTTCGTTCTCAACATTTCTTACTTTGTTACCCCACCATCGTTCGCGTTTTATTTTTGTTTTTTTTATTTTTTTCAGGGAAGAACTTCATGGCTCAAAAACCCATCATTGTGTTGGGCGATACCTCCAGTCATGGCGGTATGGTCAGCAAAACCCAACAAACCGAACGCACCATTAACG
>CAZYUS010000098.1:0-6103 GCA_964650615.1 uncultured Pseudomonadaceae bacterium
ACCATGTTTACACTGCGTCGCATGGCGTGAATAAATTGACCGACGCCGATTGAGGCGCTGTCGCCGTCACCAGAAACGCCGAGATAAAGCAGATCACGATTGGCGAGGTTGGCGCCAGTTAACACCGAAGGCATACGTCCGTGTACGGTATTGAAACCGTGCGAGCCGCCGAGAAAATACGCCGGTGATTTCGATGAACAACCGATGCCGGATAGTTTGGCGACTTTGTGCGGCTCGATCGAAAGATTAAAACACGCTTGAATGATCGCCGCCGAAATTGAATCGTGACCACAACCGGCGCACAAGGTTGAGACCACTCCTTCGTAATCGCGCCGTGTGTAACCCAGGGAGTTGGTGGGCAACGAGGGGTGATGCAATTTGGGTTTCGGTAGATACGTCATTATTTATCCTTGAATCGTTAAGCGCGTTTTTTGTTGGCATCGGGCCGCGACATTTTTTCGCTGATGGCCGTGGTGATAAATTGCGCCGTGATCGGTGTGCCATCGTAATGCAGGATCGGGACGAGCTGGGCTGAATTTAAATGACATTCATTGATCAGTAGTTGACGCAACTGTCCGTCACGATTTTGTTCGACGACAAAAATACACTCGTGTTCGGTAATAAATTTCTCGACGTCGTGACCAAATGGAAAAGCGCGTACACGCAAGGCATCGACGGCGATATTTTGCTGGGTGAGCGTATCCAACGCCTCGTTCATGGCGGGGCTGGTGGAGCCGAAATAAATCACGCCAAACGTCGTCGTGGTGTTGGCGTTGCGGCGCAGCGCGGCGGGTAAATATTTTTTTGCCGTTTCAAATTTGCGCAATAAACGTTGCATGTTTTCGATGTAAGCGTGGCCTTCTTCGCTATAGCGCGCGTAAACATCTTTGGTGGTGCCACGAGTAAAATACGCGCCTTTGGTCGGGTGTGTTGCCGGCAAGGTGCGCCACGCAATGCCGTCGCCATCGACATCGAGATAGCGACCAAACGTTTTCCCTGCTTCCAATTCCTCAGCGTTCATGACTTTGCCGCGATCCAGTTTGCGCTGGTCGTCCCATTGAAAGGGTTCACATAACCGTGTGTTCATGCCGATATCGAGATCGCTCATTAAAAACACCGGTGTCTGCAAACGATCAGCGAGATCGAGTGCGGCGGCGGAAAAATCGAAACACTCTTTAGGATCTTCAGGGAATAACAAAATGTGTTTGGTGTCACCGTGCGAGGCGTACGCGCAGGCCAGAATATCGGCTTGTTGGGTGCGGGTTGGCATACCGGTGGAAGGACCGCCGCGTTGGATATTGATGATGGTGACCGGGATCTCGGCAAAATGCGCTAGCCCGATAAATTCGGTCATCAATGAAATGCCGGGACCGGAGGTGGCGGTAAACGCGCGTGCGCCATTCCAACCGGCACCGACCACCATGCCAATCGACGCCAATTCGTCTTCGGCTTGCACGATCGCCACATTATTTTTTCCGCTTTCTTTATCGACGCGAAATTTGCTGCAATATTTTTGAAACGCTTCCACCACTGACGTTGAGGGCGTGATCGGATACCACGCGCAGACGCTGGCACCACCGTAAACGCAGCCCAACGCGGCGGCGCTGTTGCCATCGACAAAAATGCGATCACCGACGTTGTGCGCACGTTTGACTTTCAAACCGATTTGCGCGCAATCGAAATGATCAAGCGCATAACGACGACCCAAATGCAGGGCTTGGATATTGGAATCAATTAATTTTTCTTTGCCTTTGTATTGCTCGGAAAATAATTTCTCGATTTCTTTTTCGTCGACATCAAGCAAGGCCGACAACGCGCCGACATAAATAATGTTTTTAAACAACTGGCGTTGGCGTACATCGCTGTAGGTTTCGTTGGCGATCTGCGTTAACGGCATACCAATAACGGTGATGTCGTGACGAAATTTATTCGCCGCGATCGCGCGCGTGTTGTCATAAAACAAATACCCGCCGGGGCTGATGTCTTTGATATCGGCATCCCAGGTTTGCGGGTTCATGGCGACCATCAAATCGCAACCGCCGCGCCGCCCCAAATAACCGGCTTCACTGACGCGCACTTCGTACCACGTGGGCATCCCTTGAATATTGGACGGAAAAATATTGCGCGGGCTAACCGGCACGCCCATGCGCAAAATCGAGCGTGCAAATAATTCATTGGCCGAGGCCGATCCGGAACCGTTGACGTTAGCGAATTTGATCACAAAATCGTTAACGGCGTTTAGGGTTTGCATGCAACAACACTCCTGACAGCTTGCGTATTCGGGCGATTCACGAAACGCCCGCTCATCGTTCGTTAAAAGCACGGGCGTTTCATGAATCGCCCCGACGTAATATTGCGCGTTTATGTGTTTATGATCTTGTCACGGCAACCGCCGCCGGCTTTGGTGGTGCTCAAAAAGAATTTGTGCATATCCCACGCACCGGTTGGACAACGTTCGGCGCACAAACCGCAGTGCAAGCAAACGTCTTCGTCTTTAACCATAATTCGTCCGGTTTTCATCGCCTCGGAAACGTATAAATCTTGCGCCAGATTCAATGCGGGTGCGCGTAATTGTTGCCGTAGATCGCGGTCATCGTGAGGGGCTGTAAAGGTGATGCAGTCCATCGGGCAGATATCGACGCAGGCATCGCATTCGATGCATTTGGGGGCGTTGAAAACGGTTTGAACGTCGCAATTTAAACAACGCGCCGCTTCTTTGACCGCGAGCGTTTCGTCAAAACCCAATTCGACTTCGACCAAACGATCGCTTAACGACGAAGCCAAATCGCGCAGCGGCACTTTGTGGCGTTTTTCGGGAGTGATCGCGTTGTCGTAACTCCATTCGTGCAAACCCATTTTTTGGCTCAGTAAACGCGTTTGTGGTAGCGGACGTTGCGCGATATCTTCGCCATGACAAAATTTATCAATGGACACGGCGGCGATATGACCGTGTGCCACCGCCCAGATAATGTTTTTGGGGCCGAACGCCGCATCACCGCCGAAAAAAACCGTCGGCAAGGTCGATTGCAGCGTTTCTTTATTGACCACCGGCATATGGCGTTCGAATTGCAGGCCCAGATCGCGTTCGATCCACGGGTATGCGTTTTCTTGACCAACGGCAATCATCACTTCGTCGCATTCGATGCGCACGTCGTCGTCGCCAGTGGGAATTAATTGACGCTGACCTTTGTCATCGTAAACCGCGTGTACCGGCTCGAAAAACATCGCGGTTAATTGACCGTTTCGATGCTCAAATGATTTCGGACTTAAAAAATTGCGAATATGAACGCCTTCGTGTTCGGCATCTTCTTTTTCCCACGGACTGGCTTTCATTTCGTCGTAGCCGGAACGCACCACGACGTGCACTTGTTCACCGCCTAAACGACGCGCGGTGCGACAACAATCCATAGCGGTATTGCCGCCGCCGAGCACGATCACGCGTTTGCCAACGTTGGTGACATGACCAAACGCAACGGATGCCAGCCAGTCGATGCCGATATGAATAAAAGCGGCGGCTTCGTTACGTCCGTGCAGCGGCAGATCGCGACCGCGTGGTGCGCCACTGCCAATAAAAATCGCATCAAAATGTTGCGTCAATAATGCGCGCAAACTTTTTATCTCGTGATGCTTTTTAAACTCGACACCGAGACGCAAAACAAAATCGGATTCTTCATCAATGATCGCTTCCGGCAAACGGAATTTGGGAATTTGTGTGCGCATGAAGCCACCGGTTTTGGGTGCGCCATCGAACACCGTCACCGCGTAACCTTGCAGCGCCAGATCGCGAGCCACGGTCAGCGAGGCAGGACCGGCACCGACGCAGGCCACGCGCTTGCCATTGTGTGGCAACGGCGAGGGCATTAACGCCGCGACGCCACCTTTATGGTCGGCGGCGACGCGTTTCAATCGACAAATCGCCACCGGTTCTTTTTTCTGACCGTCTTCTACTCGTGAACGGCGGCAGGCTGGTTCACAAGGGCGATCGCAGGTGCGACCCAAAATACCGGGAAAAACATTCGATTCCCAATTCACCAAATAGGCTTCGGGATAGCGACCGGCGGCAATCAAGCGGATGTATTCGGGAACGGGAGTGTGGGCGGGACAAGCCCATTGGCAATCGACGACTTTGTGAAAATAATCGGGATTCGAGGTATCGGTCGGCTTCAATGCACAGCTTCCATTTTATGGGACTAGGCGCATCCTGCTACGAATTGGTGCAGACGACAAGTGAAGCGTGATTTGTCGCTAAATATTAAACATTTGTTAAATATATGATTACGAAAAGCCCGAAGGAAGTGATCGGGCTTTGCACGAAAGTGTGTTCACATTCAAATCGGTTCAACGGGCTTTTTCGGAACCAAAACGCGCAAAGTACGCACGTCTGGATGGTCGTTTAATTGGCTTTGTAAACCGTGAGCGTGTTCAATTATTTCGCACAACGCATCGGCTTTTTTGTCCAGTATTTTGGAGTGCATTTCCACGCGCGATTCAATTTCCTGTTCCATTTTTTTAGCGCGCATTTCCATTTCGTGAGCGTACTCTTTATCAAAAACCGCTTTGACCACATCACCTAAAAATTCCAACGTGGCCGCGCCGATGGTCATGCCCAATGAGGCACCATCGCCTAACAGATCGAGATCGCCGTTATGATCGAATTTGTCGGCGGGCAATTCATTAGCGGTGACGCGCTTTTTAACGTCGTCTTCCAGTTTGGAAAATTTGCGCTTGATGCGTGCCACCGAATTATCTTCCGGACCGAGCAGTGCGGCGAACGCGCTGGTGACAGCCTCCTTGCCCATGGCTAAACCTTCGTGAGTGATTTCAGCCGTGCGTGGGACTATTTCGCGCAAATCATTTTCCAATTCGCGCACGCGTTGCTGCTCAAGGGATGACAACGAGATAAATCGATCGTTGAGACGTAATTCGCCTTTGTTCAAATGCCATTGTTGACCACTTTGGTCAGTAAGGGTGACGGTGTGCCGATCGAGTTTAATGCCGCTATGAATATTCATGGCGCAGCGATGGTGCAGATCGCTATTAAAGTGTACGCCATCGGCCATCACGGGCAGGGCCGCAAATAACGCCAACAAAAGCACGGGGCGTTTCATGGTGATTTCCTCGTTACGCGCAGAGTGTTGGCGTTTTATAGCGAGCACAGGCGTTTCCGTCTGCGCCAAGGGGTAAATAGGTGTAAATCGCGTTTGACCACGGGTTATTGCGCGGGTTTTAAGGTTTTAGCAAGGCATTCGGTTGCCGTCGCCATTTCCGATCACTACAATTGCGCACTTTTTGAGCAGGCCACGTCGCCTGTTGCCTGTCATTTCTGGAGTTTCCATGTCGCGTAAAAATCCCAAGGTTGGTTTTGTTTCTTTAGGTTGCCCCAAAGCCTTGGTTGATTCCGAACGAATACTGACGCAGCTGAAAACCGAAGGTTATGGCATCGTTAATTCTTATAACGATGCCGATGTGGTGGTGGTCAATACCTGCGGATTTATCGACGCCGCCGAGCAAGAATCCTTGGATGCCATTGGTGAAGCGCTGCGCGAAAACGGCAAAGTGATTGTGACGGGCTGTCTCGGCGCAAAAGGTGAAAAGATCTTGAGCGCGCACCCGAATGTACTCAGTGTCAGCGGTCCGCAAGCGTATGCCGAAGTGATGAACGCGGTGCATGATGTGGTGCCGCCTAAACACGATCCTTTTCTAGATCTGGTGCCACCGCAAGGCATTAAATTAACGCCCAAACATTATGCGTATTTAAAAATTTCGGAAGGCTGCAACCACCGCTGCGCGTTTTGTATTATTCCGTCGATGCGCGGTGATCTGGTGTCGCGTCCGATCGGCGAGGTGATGACCGAAGCCGAAAATTTAGTGAACGGTGGTGTCAAAGAATTACTGGTGATTTCGCAAGACACGTCGGCCTATGGCGTCGATATCAAATACCGCACCGGATTTTGGAACGGGCGTCCGATCAAATCGCGTATGACCGAAATGTGTCAGGCCTTAGCGCAATTAAACGTGTGGGTGCGATTGCATTATGTTTACCCCTATCCACACGTGAGCGAAATTATTCCGTTAATGGCCGAGAAAAAAATTCTGCCTTATC
>CAZYUS010000098.1:6113-12093 GCA_964650615.1 uncultured Pseudomonadaceae bacterium
GCCGTCGGTATTAAAACGCATGAAGCGTCCTGCTCACGCCGAAAACACACTGAATCGCATCAACGAATGGCGCAGCATCTGCCCCGATCTCACCTTGCGCTCGACGTTTATTGTTGGTTTTCCGGGCGAAACCGAAGCCGAGTTCGAGGAGCTGTTGGCGTGGACCAAAGAAGCGCAACTCGACCGCGTGGGTTGTTTTAAATACTCGCCGGTTTCAGGTGCCAGCGCCAATGACCTGCCCGATCAAATTGCCGAAGAAGTGAAAGAAGAACGCTGGCAACGATTTATGGAAGTCGCACAGACTATTTCGCGTGATAAATTAGCAAGCAAAATCGGTAGCACCATAAAAGTGTTGGTCGATGAACTCGACGACGAAGGTGCCATCGCTCGCTCGATGGCCGATGCGCCTGAAATTGACGGCAAGGTATATATCGACTCCCGCGATGTGAAAATCGGTGAGTGGATCGATGTCGTGGTGGACGATGCCGACGATTACGATTTGTATGCCAGTGTAGTCGACGCTGGACAACACTGATGTCGCGCCGCTTCATCGCCGGTGCGGTGTGTCCGCAATGCCAGCTGCAAGATAAAATTATTTTATACGTCGAAAACGGCGATAAATTTTTTGAATGCGTAAAATGCGGTTATAAAGAAAAAGAATCAATACCGGTAGCAAAACCCGCACCGCAGTCCAAAACCGAACACGTGATTAACTTTGTGCCGATGACGAAAAAATAATGTCGTGCCGCGCCGATAATCACGACTATCAGCGCGGTATTATAATTCGTCAGTTCTTCACCGTATTCAAAAACGGAATGCCGGCATTCGGGATCATGGTCGTCGGTAATTGACCATTCCAGCGTTCGGCTTTGGTTAATTCGATCAAGTTCATGTTTTGCGCCAAGGCGCTGGCTTTGGCTTTAATCGCCGTTGCTTCAGCCTCGCCGCGCAAACGGGTGGATTCGGCCTCCGCACGCGCACGTGCCAAATTAGAATCGGCTTCGCCTTTGGCTTTGGTGACTGCGATCTCGGCATTTACTTTTTCTTTTTCCAGATTTTGTTTCTCGGTTTGCACCAACACTTCGGCTTGCATACGTAATTCGATTGATTTTTCGTAGGCGTCAGAGAAATCAATATTTTCGATTTGTACGCTGTCGATCACGATTGGCCCGACGACTTCCTTGCGGATCGCGGCGGTCACATCCTGAACAAATTGCACGCGATTTTGCACTGCCGAAATCGCCGTGTATTGACCAAACACATTTTCCACTTGTGTTGGGACCTGACGATCAACCAAGCGATTGGTAATGCCCTCGATATCGCCGTATTCGGTATACAGTTCGGTGACATTGGCCGGTGGCACGTGAAAGCTGACCGAGGCGCGAATGGTCGCGGTTTGTTGATCTTTGCTGTACGCCTGCACGCCGTTATATTGCACGGTCAGATTTTGAATCGAGATCTTTTTGATTTTGTCGAAAAACGGCAGCTTCACACCAAGACCGGGTTCGGCACTGCCCACCACCGCACCATTGCGCAAATGCACGCCGCGCTCACCTTGATCGATGGTGTACCACGAACCAAACAGCAACATGGTGGCGAAGATCGCGGCGATAACAAACAACACTAATTTAATTTCAGTTCTCATGAAACATCCTGTTTAACGTTGCGGGTTGGACAATTTGTCGTCGCACGACACCGTACGCGACAAAGGGAGTTGATGCGGTATGCTTACCGGCACGGTGCGCAGTATACCGTTGTGCCGAATCAATGCCGTGAACAGCAACGTAACAAACGTTAACGCGCGTAGGTTAAGACAAGAGATTGGCCAATAGCTGCAACGACGTTTTTACGCACCACAGCAGCGCCGGTAATAGCGCCAGAAATAACGCCAGCCATTGCCAGCGCCGCCACCGCTCGAATCCGGGCAGGGTCATCAGCGCAGAATAATAGGTCGGATGCGTCATCAACATTCCGGCATTTAAAAGCAGAATGCCGACCAAATATAAATTTACGTGCCAGTGCAAAAAATAGGTAACGCAAATCAACAGACTGGCGAACCAGCACAGCAACACCGCCGTATAAAGTTGCAAACGTAATTTCATTCTTTGATGCGTTCAACGCGGTATTCGATGGTTTGCGCGTGTTCGAGTGGATTACCAAAACGCAAACAATATTCGCCATTGTCGTCAGCGATAAAGTCGCCCTGATCAAACGGTACCACGCGCGGCGGCATCATCGAGTCACCACCGCGCCGAATATCAAAACTCACCATGTCTTCGCCTTTGAAGCGATAATGAATTTTGTCACCCGCTTTTAAGGGGTAACAACGCTCCATGGTTGCTCCGGCCGCGAGCGGTTTTTGTTTGTTGAAAAATCCGGTCGCAAGCAACAGCGTCACCAAACCGGTTAGCGCCATCATGACCATAGCGCCCTTCATTATTTTATTGCGGCGATGTTTTTTCATTGCGCTTGTGAACTCAGGCCAAAACGGTTTGTAAAAACTGACTAATGGCGTTTACTTCATCGGCGCACACCGAATGCGGCATCACATACTCCCTGAAATCCACCGCATAATGCCAATCGCGCAGTTGCTGAACCGATTGCTTGGCGAGCGACATCGGCACGATCGTGTCGAGGCTGCCATGGCCGAAAAAGATCGGCACATCTTGCATGATGGCGCTGCGCTCAAGTGCGACTTTTTCGGCTAAGGGTAAATAAGTGGACAGTGGCATCAAACCGGCCAAGCGTTGCTTAAATCGCAGCCCCAAAAATAGCGTCACTGCACCGCCTTGCGAAAAGCCGGCCAACACAATTTTGTGCGAGGGAATGCCGCGTGCGATTTCTTTTTCGATCAGCGTTTGAATTTTATCAGCCGAATCGCGCACGCCTTGTTCATCAACACGGCGCGATAAATTTGCTTCGAGAATGTCGTACCACGAACGCATGGCGTAACCGCCGTTGATGGTAACGGGTTGCACCGGTGCGTGCGGAAAAATAAAACGCACGGCTAAGTTTGTGGGCAATTTCAGTTCATCGACAATCGGTTCGAAATCGTGTCCGTCGGCACCTAATCCATGCAACCAGATCACACTGGCTTGTGCTGGAGCCGATGGCTCAATGACTACACATTGCAATTCGTTCATCGTATTACTCAACAAGAAACGGTGATGGGGTGACCGGCCTGCGCACTGCACACCGTGGTCATGACATCGGTTAGCGTGGCGTGGTCACTGTCGCGCAACCAGACGCCATCGCGATAATCAAAATGAAACCCGCCGCTGCGTGCCGCTAGCCATAATTGGCACAGCGGCGCTTGTCGCGACACGATCACTTTGCTGCGATCGGCAAACGTAATCGACAAAAGGCCGCCTTGATTATCGACATCCAGATCGGCATCGGCGCGATCAAGTGCTTCTTCGATGCGTTGTTGTGTTGCATCCATGATGCGATGAAATTCTGCTTCGGTCATACCGTTTCTCGGTGAATGTCGCGGTGCGCCATTTTGCCATGCCTGTTCGATGGGTATACTCAACAACATCGACCATCGCTTTTAAGGAGCGGTTATGAAACGCGCCGCGTTGCTCATCATTGTGGCGGTCATCGCGCTGGCAGCGCTCAATGGCTGCGGACAAAAAGGTGATTTAATCAAACCGCCAAAAAGGACAAGCAGCAGTTATGTTGATTAATTTTGCCAAAATGCACGGCCTCGGCAACGACTTTATGGTGGTTGACGGTATTTCTCAGATGGTGGCATTTTCACCGGCCACCATTGCACGTTTGGCGGATCGCAAACGCGGTATCGGGTTTGATCAATTGCTGCTGGTCGAGCCGCCGTTTTCGCCTGAACACGATTTTCAATACCGGATTTTTAACGCCGATGGTTCCGAAGTAGGGCAGTGCGGTAACGGAGCGCGCTGTTTTGCGCGTTTTGTACGCCACCAAGGGTTAACGTGGAAAAATGATATCCGCGTAGGCACTCAAGGCGGCGAGCTGCAGTTAAAACTCGAAGAAGACGGCAATGTGTTGGTCAATATGGGCGCACCGCGCTTAAGCCATCACGACATTCCGATCACCTTGAATGGTGGTCCGCATTATTCCCTTCACGTTGATGGTCTGCCGCACAACTTTACAGCGGTTTCCATGGGCAATCCGCACGCCGTGTTGCGCGTGAATGACGTGCGTTCGGCCGCTGTGGCCAGCCTTGGTAAAGCAATGTGCGAACACGCGATTTTCCCGCAACAAGCCAATATTGGTTTTATGGAAATTATCGCGCGCGATCACATTCGTTTACGTGTTTATGAACGTGGCGTTGGCGAAACCGAAGCGTGCGGCACTGGCGCGTGCGCGGCGGTGGTTGCCGGCCGTTTGCATCAATGGTTGGACGAACACGTGAGAGTCGAATTACCGGGTGGCAATTTGCGGATACGCTGGGCCGGCGAAAACGAACCGGTGATGATGAGCGGACCGACAGCTTTTGTGTACGAAGGACAAATCGAACTCTAAACCGTTGGCAACGTATGTCGCGCGTTTATCACCATGGTTAAATCGACCACAGCTAAGGGGTAATAAAAAATGAATGATAAAACCCGCGTATCGCAAACACCGGTCAGTGGTCCTTCGTATGTCGCGCAATATCTCGCCGAACATCCGGATTTCTTTTTACATCATCGCGAAATTTTAACGCTGATGTCGGTACCACATGATGCCGGTGTACCGTCACTGGTCGAGCGGCAAGTGAAGGCGCTACGCGATAAAAATCGCGAACTGCAAGGCCAGATGATCGAAATGCTAAAAAACGCACGCGACAATGAACAACTGCTCGCTGAAGTTATGCAAGTCACCCTCAAATTGCTGCACGCCGACAATCGCCAACAACTTGCCGAAATTCTGCGCCACGAATTACACCAACGCTTTCAAACCGATGCTGAAGTCATGATCGTGTGCGGTAACGGCGAAGGTGTGCCGCCGCTGCGTTTCGAACCGCACGCGACGTTGCTTGAAAATGTGCATTGCGGATTCCCCGACGCTGCGCCGGTGTGTGGCAGCATGGATGCCAATGTGCGTCGTTACCTTTTTGGCGATTTAAAATCCGATCTGCATTCGGTCGCCTTATTACCACTCGGCCAATTAGCGAAACACGGCTTGCTCGCCATCGCCAGCCGCGATAACGATCGCTTCTCGCCTAAGATGGGTACTTTATTTTTAGAAATGCTGGCGCAAGTGGCGAGTGAAATGGTGGTGAAGTTAAAGTAATTTTCGCGTAAAACGATTGATTAATAAAAAACAAAAAAATTCGAAACGGAGATTAACTGGTGAGGATTTTCGAAAAATTCAAACAGGCTATGCCATCAAATGAACAATTGTGCGAACGCGCCGTTACAGAGGTATTAAGCGGTAAAGGAGCGGATTTTGTGAAGGCAAATTTTTCTGAATTGATGGAGATGGTTAATCGCCATGTTTACGGTGATTACCTTAAGGCGCAGTCACAGGTGGGATCACCACTATTAAGAGAGCGGTTCGAACATGGAACGTCACACTTGTTCGAAGATCTTGACGAATTTTTTATGTCGATTTTTCAGTCGAGAAAATCGCGAGCGGGTGGTGCGTTCGAGTTTATGATTCGAACAATGTTTAAGCATCTAGGCTATCCATTCTCCGAACAAATAAATATTGATGGAGCAACACCAGATTTTGTGCTTCCAAGTGAGGAACGCTTTAGGCGACAACCGTTAGATTGCATTATTTTTACCGCCAAACGAACGTTGCGAGAGCGTTGGCGTCAAGTAGTGACAGAAGCCAATAAAGGATACGCCTTCTTTTTAGCGACGATTGATGAAAAGGTATCGAAAAATCAGATCGAACAAATGGCGAAGCACAAAGTATTTTTAGTTGTACCTCGCTCGATTAAACAAACAAATCTCGTTTATGCCAAGTCATACAATGTACTCAGTTTTGAGGACTTCTTTGCTAAACACTTAGA
>CAZYUS010000098.1:12103-12358 GCA_964650615.1 uncultured Pseudomonadaceae bacterium
GAGTGACGGTCAAAAGCGTAATTTTGGTTAACGGCAGTTTACTTTAGCAAAACATCTACGCTAGACTCCGGGAATAATTCGAGACAAATTGTCTTGTAGCATTCCCAGCGAGGTTTCCTATGTCGGCCGTACCGCCTGAGCATCGAGCGCTTGAGCATTTTTATGATTGCTTAGATGAGGCGCTTAAATATGAAACGAAAACGCGTTTGGCAGAGGTGTTAGCAACCACCACCAAAACCTTGCGCCGCTGGGAGG
>CAZYUS010000099.1:0-1114 GCA_964650615.1 uncultured Pseudomonadaceae bacterium
GCTTTCTCGGGTGCCATTATTTTCGGTTTTCCGAATACGGTTGAACGCGAAAGTTGATCGGCGAGCAGTTTGGCACCTGGTTCAATAGCTCTACCAATATAGGGACTCTTTTTTACCTTTAAGCGTCCAGCGAAATTAACACCGGATTTAATAAGCGCTAAACTCATTCGCGCTGCGCACGTATTTTCATACGCTCGATTTTGCGCAGACAGATCTTCAAATTTGTATCCAACTTCTTCGTACAACTCACCCGCGTCCTTGTAGTTTTCACTAAGACTGTTGGACGAATAATGATTAGCTTTCAACGTTCGATATTGGGGCTTCATTTGATCCCCATGCACGGATACCGATTACTGAGATAATCCGCAATTACAGTCGCCGCTCGCTTTCTAATTAGATCTTGCGGGGGATTTTTAAAGAAACGATGAAGTGTTTCGTCAATTGTTATGGTCTTGAATTGTTGATAACTGCACCACGTTTTCTGCTCTCCCACATCAAGAACAGCTAACAAAAAAACTTCCGCTAAGAGTCGATGTTCATGATCCGAGCTGTAGTAAGCATTCAAAAAATCAGAAAACGACAAATCCGTTTTATCGAGAAACCAACGCTGATCCGATTTCATTGACGTAGTGAGGCGGCTAAAAATTTGTTTTTCTTGGGCATCAACACTCCGCATCATCACTAGCGAAAAAGCAGCCATCACCACTATGCCAACGCAAGCAACAAAAACATAGGATCTTTTATTAATCATCCTGTTTAACGACCCAAGCATTATTAATTCCCTTTTTTGAATAATGTTTTGAGCACATTAAATATCACAAAGATGGCGATGAGAGTGACTAATTCCTCTTTTGAGTGTGATTCATTACGCAAGTTTTCGGTTGGTTGTAGTGCCTTACCCGACTCAATGCGCCTCGTCCCAATTCTGGCCGACGCCAACCTCAACCAATAACGGCACCTTTAATTCGGCCGCTCCGCTCATTAAGGTTTTTAGGCGGTCGCGAACTTCATCGACGGCGGTTTCGTGCACTTCGAGCACTAACTCATCGTGTACTTGAAGTAACAATTTGGCGGCAATTTTTTCACTGATGAGCCACTCGTCAACCGCGATCAT
>CAZYUS010000099.1:1124-12243 GCA_964650615.1 uncultured Pseudomonadaceae bacterium
GTTTGACGATGTCGGCGGCGGTGCCTTGCATGGGCGCGTTAATCGCCACGCGTTCGGCGCCTTTGCGCCGCATTTGGTTGCTGGCGCGAATTTCAGGTAAATACAAACGACGGCCAAACAGCGTTTCAACGTATCCGTATTCTTGGGCGAATTTTCGGATCGCACTCATATACGTTTCGACGCCGGGATAACGCGCGAAATAACGATTCATATAAAGCTGCGCGGCTTCGCGCGAGACGTCGATTTGACGTGCCAAGCCAAACGCCGACATACCATAGATCAACCCAAAGTTAATCGCTTTGGCATGGCGACGTTGATCGTTAGTGACTTTTTCGGGTGCCACTTCAAACACTTCGGCGGCCGTCGCGCGATGCACATCCATGCCCTGTGCAAACGCATTTAACAGCCCCGGATCATTGGACAAATGCGCCATGATGCGCAATTCGATTTGCGAATAGTCAGCGGCCATGACCACATGATTTTTTGGCGCGATAAACGCTTGACGAATTTTGCGTCCCTCTTCGGTGCGGATCGGAATGTTTTGCATATTCGGATCGGTGGAACTTAAGCGTCCAGTGGCTGCGCCGGTTTGATTAAATGAGGTGTGTACGCGACCACTGCGACGATCAACGAGTTCGGGCAGTTTATCGGTGTAGGTGCTTTTGAGTTTGCTGTAGCTGCGATGCTCTAAAACGATTTTTGGTAAGGGATAGTCGCGTGCGAGTTCTTCCAGCACTTCTTCGTTAGTAGACGGTTGTCCAGTGGGGGTTTTGGCGATCACCGGTAATTTCATTTGTTCAAAAAATATCTGCCCTAATTGCTTGGGCGACGCCAAGTTAAATTCACGACCCGCTAATTCAAACGCCTTTTTTTCGATTTCAATGATGCGCCGACTTAAGTCAGCGCTTTGCGCGCGCAACTTTGCAGCATCGATCAAAACTCCGTTTAATTCCATGCGCGCCAACACGTCAACAATCGGCATTTCAATATCCATCAACACTGATTGTAAAGAGGGTTCGGCGTGCAAACGTGGCCACTGCTGTTGATGCAAACGGAAGGTAATATCAGCGTCTTCGGCGGCGTAACAGGCGGCCTGTTCGACGGCAATTTGATTGAACGTTAATTGGTCTTTGCCTTTACCGGCGATGTCGGTGAAGGCTATGGTTTGATGGCCGAGTAATTTAAGTGCCAGCGTGTCCATATCATGGCGTGTACCGGCCGCATCGAGCACGTAACTTTCGAGCATGGTGTCGTAAGCGATGCCGCGCAAATCAATGTCATAGTTGGCCAACACTTTTTTATCGTATTTAATGTTGTGGCCAATTTTTTGGCGTTTGTCGCTTTCGAGTAAGGGTTTTAGTTTGGTGAGCGTAGCACGACGTTCCAATTGCACCGGCGCACCAAGATAATCGTGCGCGAGTGGGATGTAACACGCGCGACCTCCGGCGATCGCAAACGACAGCCCGACAATTTCTGCTTCGCGTTCATTTAAGCTGGTGGTTTCCGAATCATAAGCGAACAACTCGGCGCTATCGAGCAACGCTATCCAGGCCTCAAGCTGTTCTTCGGTAAAAACCGTTTCGTATGTCGACCGATCAATCGTTATTGCGTTAAGCGCGATCGGCGTCGGCGTGGCGGCGACAATTTTCGTGTTGGTGTCAGTTTTTATCGCCTGGTTTTCGTCGGCTAAAATTTCGCGCAACCAGGTTTTAAATTCCATCTCGGTGTACAGATCACGTAGCGCGGTTTTATCGGCGGCTTGCAACTGCAACTGGCCGACGTCGATGGGCAGTACGCAATCACATTTGATTGTGGTTAATTGTTTTGATAAGGGTAAGCGCGGTAAAAATTCACGTAAGTTATCGCCGACTTTCCCTTTGACCTCGGCGGCGCGCGCGATGATTTGGTCAAGCGAGCCGTATTCGTTTAGCCATTTGGCCGCCGTTTTTGGGCCAACGCCCGGCACACCCGGCACGTTATCCACGCTATCGCCCATCAGGGCTAAGTAATCGACGATTAATTCGGGCGGCACACCGAATTTTTCGATCACTTGCTCACGCCCCATGATCGTATCGGTCATCGAGTTGGCTAATTTCACAAACGGTGAAACCAATTGCGCCATGTCTTTGTCAGACGTTGAAATCAGGGTATCGAGTCCACGCTCGTGCGCGCGTTGCGCCAAGGTGCCAATGACATCATCGGCTTCTACCTCGGGTACGACCAAAAGCGGAAAGCCCAGTGCTTTGATGATGTCGTGCAGCGGCGCAATTTGCCCCCGTAAATCATCCGGCATCGGCGGCCGGTGCGCTTTATAGTCGAGATATAAATCGTTGCGAAACGAGCGGCCACTGGCGTCAAACACCACCGCCACCGGTGATTGCGGATACTGCTGCACGATTTTTTTCAGCATCGCAACGACACCGTAAACCGCTCCGGTTGGCTTGCCTTTGCTGTTGGTCAAGGCAGGCAGTGCATGGAAGGCGCGAAATAAATAGGACGATCCGTCAATCAGGATCAGCGGCGCGGTCGCGGTCATTGTTTTACACTCGTTTAAAGCAAGGTCAGAAGTTTACCGGAGTTAACTATGAAGAGAAGGGTACTAGGTGTGGCGTTATGCGGGATGCTGTGTGGGTTCGGGACGCTCGTGTGTGCGGGTGAACCGGTGCAGGAACGGCCGCAAGTCAGCCCGCAGCCGTCACCGGTGCCGGAAGTGACCATCCGCGATGGCAAGGATAAAAACGGCGATCCGGCCCGCGAGTGGCGCGTCAACGGCAAAGTGTTGGCGATTCGGGTGCAACCGAAAAACGCACCGGAATACTATTTGGTCGATCCGGATGGAGACGGTGTCTTTGAATACGGCCCCGATTTCGAGAATGAAGGCTTGGTAGCGCAATGGGTGTTGTGGCGGTTTTGACCGATGCGCGCATTATCCACAGCACTGTCTACGCTGTGGATAAATCTGTAGATTTCTTTTTAACTGGTTCCACGGCCAACCACGCCGTATGTTTCACAAGCTTTTTTTGTGTCTAATTGTCATTTAAAAACAAATAGATATATAACTTCCTTAAAGTTTAATCCGATAAAGACAGAAATTTGTCGCGTTCGTGTCAATGTGTATAACTTAGCGTCGTAGATACGCTCGCGGCACGACTTTTGCCACTGGTTTCATACCCGTCCTGCCCAACGCCATCGTCGACTATGCTTGGTCGATTCGTTTGCAGGAGTTTTGCAGTGAACCCAGCTCGCCCGCCTTTGATTACACCGCCGCGTGGTGACGGTGCCGCCTTCATCGCCGCTCTGGCACTCGCGGCGCTCGCCGTGGCCGGGAGCGCGTGGCAAGGCGACATCTGGCTGCCGCTTGCGGTAGCAGTGAGCGTCGCGCTATTTGTGCTCGCCCGACAACAGCGGCATCAGGCGTGGCAGCGCGCCATCGCGCACGCGCCACCGGACACCGCGCACGAACGCCTCGATACACACGCGCAATGGTTGCAAACCCTGTTGATCGAAGCGCTACCGGTGTGGCAAAACCAAGTCGATCAGTGCGTCACGTTGTCTACCGAGGCCGTGAACGATTTGTCGCAACGATTCGTCGCCATCATCAACGAAGTGCAGCAGACCATCGACGTCGCCGGTGGCGATCGGCACAAATTTACCTCGCGCGAAGCGGTGCATGGCAGCGCGTTGACGCTGGAACATAAACTCGCCGACGTGATCACCTCGCTAGAAGGTATTTTGCAATTAAAGGCGCAAGCCTTGAATGAAATTCAATCACTGGGCAATTACACAACCGCGTTGGTAAGCATGGCTGATGCAGTCGAAAATCTGGCCAAACAAACCAATTTACTGGCCTTGAACGCTGCGATCGAATCCGCACGCGCGGGCGACGCCGGTCGCGGTTTTGCGGTGGTCGCCGACGAAGTACGTAAGCTCGCCAATCAATCGGGTAAAACCGGCACCGAAATTAAAGAAAAAGCTCACGCGATCAACGACCGCATTCACCTTATGCTGAATTCGATACACGCCACGACCGAACAAGAAACCCAGTTAGTGAATAACGCACACAGTGTTATCGACGAGGCGATCGCGCAACACAAATTCACCACCTATACATTGGCAGAGGCCGATAATTTGCTGACGTCAGTCAGTAGCTCGGTGCAAAAAGACTTGCATGACATGATCGTGCTATTGCAATTTCAAGATCGCGTCAGTCAAATGCTGAATCAGGTTAAAACGTCACTGGGACAACTGCCTTTCGAATTAAAACAAGGCCAACTCGCCGTCTTGCTACGCGACCATGAAAACCGTGATGCCATCGCGCAGTGGTCAACGCAATGGCTAAGACAAAATCAAACTCTGTTCGACAAATGGAGTCAGGCAGTTGATCGCGGTGTTGCCATTCGTTCGCACGATGACGTCACGTTTTTTAAATCTAATTAAACGCGGATTAACGGGCGGATAGTTTCGCATACGCGAGCACCAACCACTTGGCACCGGCTTTAGGAAAATTTACTTGCACCCGCAGTTGTGCACCATCGCCTTCATAGGCGAGCACAGTACCATCACCAAAACTGTTGTGGGTCACTTCCGAACCCAGTGCAAACGGATAATCAGGATTGACGGCCGCGCTGCTGCGTGTAAAACGGGTTTGCACCACACTGCCGCCCAAACGCACTTCGCGCGTTAATGCGGTGGGAATTTCTTCAACAAAACGCGACCATGTTGAATACGTTTCACGACCATACAATCGACGTTTTTCGGCGCGCGTCATAAATAATTTTTCCATCGCCCGTGTAATGCCGACATAGGCCAAACGCCGCTCTTCTTCTAATCTTCCCGGTTCGTCTTTCGACATTTCATGCGGAAATAATCCTTCTTCTGCACCAGCGATAAACACCAATGGAAACTCCAAACCTTTGGCCGAGTGCAAGGTCATCATTTGCACCGCATCGGCGTGTTGACCGGCTTGCGTTTCTCCCGCTTCCAGCGCCGCATGCGTTAAAAACGCCGCCAAGGGCGACATATTTTCATCGTTTTCATCCGGCTCGAATTCGCGCGCTGCGTTGATCAATTCGTCGAGATTTTCTTTACGCGCCAAGGCTTTTTCGCCCCGTTCAGCAGCGTACATGGCCGCCAAACCGGAATCGCGGATCACCACTTGCATTTGTTCGTGTAGATCAACTTGCTGGCCTTGCGCATCGAGATCCATCACCAGCTGCATAAACCCTTGCAACGCTGCACTGGCGCGCGGTGGCAGCGCGTTTTCGGTAAGCACTAAATTGGCCGCTTTCCACATCGACATTTGATGCAGTCGCGCGCGTTCACGTAAGGCTTCCAGCGTTTTGTCACCCAAACCGCGCGGTGGCGTATTAACGATACGCTCGAAGGCGGCGTCATCATCGCGATTAAACGTCAAGCGCAAATACGATAAAGCGTCTTTGATTTCTTGCCGTTCGAAGAAACGTAATCCACCGTAAATGCGATACGGAATGCGACGATTAATCATCGCTTCTTCCAGCACACGTGATTGCGCATTGCTACGATATAAAATGGCACAGGATAAATATGGCTTGCCGCCATCCACCCATTGTTCGATCCGTTCGGCGATAAATCGCGCTTCTTCTTGTTCGTTAAATGCCGCGTATAAATAAATCGGTTCACCGTCGCTTTGATCGGTCCATAATTCTTTGCCAAGACGATCATTATTGCGCGCGATCACCGCGTTGGCCGCTTTTAATATCATCGACGTGGAACGATAATTTTGTTCCAACTTGATGATTTCGGCGCCACTAAAGTCGTGTAAAAATTGCTGCAGATTTTCAACTCTGGCACCGCGCCAACCGTAAATGGATTGGTCGTCGTCACCGACTGCCGTGATATCGGTATTTGGCCCCGTTAGCAGTTTCAAAAACTGGTATTGGATCGCGTTGGTGTCTTGAAATTCGTCCACCAAAATATGATTGAAACGCGTTTGATAGTGCGCCAGTAGCGCCGGTTTTTTGCGAAACAATTCGACCACGCGCAACAGCAATTCAGCGAAATCAATGGCACCGGCCACGCGGCAAATTTCTTCGTAGGTTTGATAAATTTTTAACTGCGTAGCGATAAACAAATCGCCATTGTGCTTAATGTCTTCCGGTCGTTCGCCCTCATCTTTGCGCGCATTGATCCACCACTGCGCTTGCTTGGCCGGCCATTGTTGTTCGTCGATGTTGAGCGAACGAATCGCGCGTTTGACCAAACGCAGTTGGTCATCGGAGTCCAGCACTTGAAAGGCTTCCGGCAAACCGGCGTCGTGCCAATGTGCGCGTAAAAAGCGATGACAAAGCCCGTGAAAGGTTCCCATCCACATTCCCTGTGCTGGGCCACCTAATAATTTTTCGATGCGATGACGCATTTCGGTCGCCGCTTTATTGGTAAACGTCACCGCCATCATCGCGTGCGGCGACAGCCCCATCTCCAGACACAGATAAGCCATGCGATGCACCAGCACGCGTGTTTTGCCCGAGCCAGCACCGGCCAGCACTAATAAGGCGCGTGAAGCATTAACCACGGCATCGCGCTGGGCGGGGTTTAAGGTTTCAAGTAAGGTAGTCATGGGACGCGCATTCTAACGAAGTCGCTGCCCACATTCTTCACAACAGGAAGGGCGTTGATGCAAACGGTTTTGTTGGACGGTGATTCATTAGGATTGCAGGATTTAGCGCTGCACGATTTACAACAACTAGCGCCCGGCCTGCGCATTTATGCGCACACCGCGCCGGAGCAAACCGCCGAACGTATTCGACATGCCCGCATCGTGATCAGCAATAAAGTGCTGCTGACGCGCGAACTGATGTTCGCCACACCGGCGCTGAAATTGATCGTGATCGCGGCCACGGGCAGCAATAACGTCGATCTGGTCGCCGCCGCCGAACGCGGCATAACCGTTTGTAACGCGCAGAACTATGCGACCGAATCGGTGGCGCAGCACGCGCTGGCCCTCCTGCTGATGCTAGCGACGCAAGCACCCTTTTATATAAATGATGTGCGCGCGGGCGCGTGGTCGGCACACGACCAATTTTGTCTACTGCACCGCCCGATCGTGCAGCTGCGTGGCCGCGTGCTGGGCGTGGTCGGTGCCGGTAATAGCGGTAACCGTCTGGCCGAATTGGCCCGCGCGCTCGGCATGACCGTACGATTTGCCCAGTTGCCCGACCGCCCCGAGTCTGCCAACAAAGTGCCGCTGGCAACGCTACTGCCCGAGTGCGACGCCCTGTCACTACACTGCCCGCTCACCGCTCAGACTCGCCATCTGGTTAACGATCATTTGCTATCCCAGCTTAAACGCGGCGCGTTTCTCCTCAATATCGCCCGTGGCGCACTGGTGGACAACGATGCTTTGGCGCGTGCCTTACGCAGCGGTCAGTTAGGCGGCGCGGCGCTGGATGTGCTCGACACCGAACCACCGCCCCCCGATCACCCGTTGCTGGATCCCGCACTGCCGAATTTATTGATCACCCCGCATAATGCATGGGCCAGCCGCGAAACCCGTCAGCAGTTACTGACGCAGATCGGCGAAAACATCGCGGCCTTTAATGCTGGCGCACCGATTCGTTGTCTTTAACAGGGAATCTTGGGCGATCCTTTGTTTGACATTTACCAAACCGATCGCCAGAATCGTCGCCGCATGGCTCTTGGATAGTGGCGTTGTTTCGCGCTCACGAGTTCGTAACCACCGCATCTAAAGATTCGCGTGCAGACTGATGGAGTTCTTCCATCGACCGTTAATCTTTTTTTGGATATACGCAATATGGCAACTGGTACAGTTAAGTGGTTCAACGAAACTAAGGGCTTTGGCTTTATTTCTCCGGACGGCGGTGGCGAAGATTTATTCGTTCACTTCTCCGCAATTCAATCGGGCGGTTTCAAAACCCTGAAAGAAAAACAAAAAGTCACTTTCGACATTACGCAAGGCCAAAAAGGCAAGCAAGCGTCGAACGTTAAAATCGCTGAATAATTCGAAAGCGATTATCAGAGATTAAAAAAACCCGGTTCAAACCGGGTTTTTTATTGGAACGCCTTTCATCAAACTCGTTTGCACATTGTTTTTATACATGGAAATGGTTATGTCAGGTTATCGTCAACAATGCCACACCGCGTTTTTTGGACACGAGTTTTTTAACCTCGTGACCGCGCTAATGTTGTCATTATTTATTATCAATAATTTTTACTGGAAGTCGCGTTACGGCAACGTGATCACGGGAAAACTGTCTGATTTTACGTTTTGCTTTTTCTTCCCATTGTACGGTTCGGCGTGGCTCAATCTGTTAACAAAATGGCCGATAAAAAATCGCCTTATGATAAGCAGCATCGTTACGTTTTGCGTTTTTAGCGGCGTGAAATTAAGTGATTCTGCATCTGATCTGCTTAACCAGATCCTTTCACCTATCGCCCTCATGATGTGGCATTCAAGCAGTCTCAACTTAAGTGACTGGACTGATCTGAGTGCACTCATCATGTTACCTTGTGCCTATTATTACGGGAATTACTGCAATGACCATCACTAAAACCAAACTTCTACCGTTTATCGCCCTTTTAGCTGTCATGCCCTTTTTGATTGGACATGGTTTCGGCAGCCTTGATGGTCCCCACTGCGGCGAGTGTTATGAAGGCACGTATTACTTCGGTGGTGCGCCGAACGCGCAAGATCCGGTTAGTCCATTGCTACCATTAGCTCACACGGGTTACATTTCATTTTATGCGCGCGGCGAATTGCAAACAAAAACCGTTAGCACCGGCCCCACTACCGCGATGATGTCGATAAAGTTACAAGACAAAAAGCTAAAAGAATTATTGTTGGTCGGCGAATCCCCGACTGAATCGGGTCAATTAGGAGAGCTGTGGACGTTTAACGGTGGCGACAACGCCAGCGATATCCATTTTCTGAAATTGTTATCCCCCATGCACAACTCGCGAACCGGCGAGTTTTTACGCATTCTGTTTAGCATTAATCCAGATCATTTTCTTGAACCGCAAACAGGTGACATTGCCAGCAGCAACCGCTATGTCTTGTCGGCCGATAACGCGGCTCATCGCTGGTTAAGCATTGGTAGTCATGCCGTCATTTATTTAAACGAAGTGCCGCTCATCAATACCAACCATGACGGTATCGACACCATTGCTCCGCTGTCATTTGAAGCTGAATCAGGCGATGTATTACGCATCGAGATACAAGGCGATGACCGCCTTACCGACCTAACGCCCTTCTGGTTGCACACACCCGCAGGAGACGGCCATAAACTGCTGCATAACGTCATCTTGCGCAACAGTAATGAAAGGCTAGCGATTGCTTTTACACTCCCCTAATTCGGGCAATACGAGGCAGGTTATTTAAGGGGCGTTACCCTCACTTTTTCTTTGCGCGTGGATGCGCGGCATCATAAATTTTGGCGAGCTGAGTAAAATCCAGATGCGTATACACCTGCGTGGTAGAAAGATCGGCGTGACCGAGCAATTCTTGCACGGCACGCAGATCACCGCTGCCTTCGAGAAAATGCGTGGCACACGCGTGACGTAATTTATGCGGATGCAAACGCGCGCTCAAGCCTTGGTTTTTTCCCCATAACGTGACGCGTTGACGAATTTGTCGAGCGGATAACGCATCACCGTTGCGACTCAAAAATAGCGCATCACTTTGACTTGGAATTTCATCGCGTCGTGCCAACCACTTCGCGATCGCTTCTCGCGCTTTACGACCGACCGGAACATCGCGCGATTTATCGCCTTTTCCGGTGACTCGCAAACACTCCTCTGCGCTGTGCCAGTCATACAACGTGAGCGCCTGCAACTCACTTAAGCGTAAACCGCTGGAATAAAACAATTCCATGATGGCGTGATCACGCGCCGCTAATAAATCATCAACGGGCATGGTATCGAGCAAACCTTGCGCTTCATCGACATCAATTATTTTGGGTAAGCGTTTTGCTGCTTTGGGCGCACGCACACCAATCGCAGGATTGTCGCCTAACCAACCTTGCGCGATGCTATAACGATAAAAAGCCCGTAACGCGCTTAAATGCAGCGCAATCGAACGCGGTGATAGTTTTTTCTTATGGCAGAACGCGGCGAATTGCTGAACCTCTACCGTTTGCCATCGCTCGATATTTTTATTGATAACAAGCGCGAACTGCTCCGCCAAAGTTAGACCATTTTTATAGGTCGTGACCGTGTGTTCGGACGCTTGTCGGCTGCCCCTCAACGATTGCAGAAATTGTTCTATACTATTTTTATTCATTTAATTTCTATTGGTTTATAGTCATCTAGGTTAAGCTTTCCTCCGTAATTTGCTCTCAGTTTGTTTCTCACCACTTTCCAGTAGTGGCTGCATCAATCTAGCAACATGACGCACCACATCAACTACAACAGAATTACCAAATTGTTTATAAGCCCGTGTATCAGATACGGGGATTTTAAATGTATCGGGGAAACCCATAAGACGCGCACACTCACGCGGCGTTAATCGACGAGGATTTTTTCTTGTACCTTGATAGACAAGAATTTCAGATCCATCTTTGTAACAACGAGCCGATAGCGTACGTGAAATGCTATCCGGGTAAACCAAGCCAAATCCAAAGCCATTTCCTGCTGCTTTATGTTTTTTTGCATAATTCTGCAAATACAACCATAATTTATCGGTAAGAGTATATTTTTCATAGACTCTGTCTTTTTTATGGTCAAAAAACCGATCGGCATCGTGTTCGATAATGGGCTCACTTCCGTCTGTTTTATGTAAAATATCGGCAATTTTTCGCTCGCCTTTGTTCGGCAAAGAAATCGAGTCAAAATCAAAATTCACCGGCTCTCTGAAACCAACGATCATAATTCGCTCGCGGTGTTGTGGCACAAAATGAGCGCCATCAATAACGCGATAAGACAGGTGATAACCGAGCTCCTCTTTTAGCACTCGTTTTATTACGTCAAATGTTCTGCCTTTATCATGCGACGCCAAGTTTTTCACATTTTCGAGCAAAAAGGCACGAGGTCGTTTGGCTTCGATAATTCGACAAACATCAAAAAATAGCGTTCCTTGTGTTTCATCATGGAAACCATGCGCGCTACCTAACGCGTTTTTTTTCGATAA
>CAZYUS010000100.1:0-12055 GCA_964650615.1 uncultured Pseudomonadaceae bacterium
ATCCGATTTTGCCCGCGTCGCCGCTTCAGCTTGCTCTTTGGCCTTAATCAGGGCGCGCTCGCCCGCTTTACGTTCAGTGATATCCTGCATGGTGCCGCACATACGTAACGCTCGGCCTTCACGGTTACGCGTCAGCACGCGACCGCGCAACAACACCCACGCCCACTCACCCGATTTTGCTTTTAAACGCACTTCGCATTCCAATTGCGCGGTGCGCTCTTTAAAACAATCCGTAAGGGTGGCCCAGAAACGCGGCAAATCATCGACGTGTGTAATGCGTTCGTAAGCCACGATATTGGCCGGTAATTCATTCGGTTCGTAATTGAGCAAAGTGGCCATGCGATCACTGGCAATAAATTCGCCGGTCTTAATCGTCCAATCCCAAATACCGAGATCCGCGCCTTCGAGCGCCATGGTTAATCGTTCTTCACTTTGACGAATGCGAACGGTTTGACTGTGATGCATCAACGCGATGCTGAAATAGCGCCCGATCTCGCGCACGATCGCGATCTCGTTATCGGCGAAGACATAGGGATGAATCGCCGACAAGGTGATGAGACCTATCTCATCGTCGCTTTGACGCACCAATCCGACCAATAACGCACGCGTTTGCCAGCGTGAGAATATTTCACGAAACGTTTGCAGTTGCGGTTCACGTTCAATATCAGCAAAACACAAAATGGATTGTTCACGCACCAGTGCCAGCCATTGTTGATGGTGTTGCAGTTGCATTTGCGCATCACTGCCATTGGGCCATTCGGGTGGCCCGAAACTGCGTCGCACGTGCAATAAACCGTTTTTATCAACGGTGTTATAGGCCACCCGCAAATGCGGCAACAACGCAAATAACTGTCGCAAGCTGTTATCAATAATGGCATCGACGGGCGCACCGGCCAGCACCGCCGACAGCACATCATTGCCTAATCGTTGCATCGCCTCGCGCTGTTCGAGTGCGCGCTTGGCGTGATTGCGCTCGGTAACGTCTTCGACAGCCGCCACCGAATACCATAAGCGGCCATCGTCGTGTCGCACGCAACCCACCGACAAATTGACATCAACGATCGAGCCGTTTTTGCGTTGATAGCGTTTTTCTAGCTGATAACCATCAACCTCGCCGCCAACGATTTTTTGATACAGCTCGCGACTGATGGCGAGATCATCCGGATGCGTCACGTCTCGCCAACTTTTGCCGCACAACTCATCGGCGCGATAACCCAACATATCGCAAAAACGTTGGTTCACTTCTATCCACGTACCGTCTTCGGAAGTGATGGTCATGCCCACCACACCGGAGTTGAACAGTTCGCGAAAACGACTATCCCGCTCGGCGCTGCGAACGTCGTTTTCGTGTTTAAATAGGATCGGCGGTGGCGGACTCAAAGCGGCTTCAGCAAACGTAAACGTAACGCAGGCAAGCATAGCTCAAGCGCGATAGTTAACCCAAAGCGGGGGACACCGTTGGCCGTAGCGACCATGTTTGGGTAATAATTATTTCATCATGTCTACATTTCAACTTAGCAGCGGACTACGTAATCCGCATATTCAAAGTGTGGTGTCGCGTTTTATGCCGCGCCAACGTCTGGTTCTGCGCGCGGCATCAACCTTGCGCGCGCAAACACGACCGCTGTTGTTGCACGGCGGCGAAGGCCAGTTATTGGCGTTTCATAATCGCGCGTTAAATCACGATACGGGCGCGCCGTTGGCGGTGCTGATTCACGGATGGGAAGGCTCCAGCGAGTCCTTGTATCTGCTCGCCAGCGCCGCCCGTTTACACGCCGAAGGCTGGCAAATTGTGCGCTTGAATTTGCGCGATCACGGTGCCAGCCATCACTTGAATGAGGCCTTGTTTCATTCGTGTCGCGACGGCGAAGTAACCAACGCCATCGCCGATGCGATCACGCGCCTGCAACCGCGTCATAGCGCGCTCGTGGGATTTTCCTTAGGCGGAAATTTTGCATTGCGCGTCGGAACGCGTCTGCCCCTCTCGTGCGGCGTGCGCGGCATCGTGGCGGTGTGTCCGGTGCTGGATCCACACGCAACCTTAATCGCGCTGGAACAAGGTCCGTGGCTCTATCGCCATTATTTTTTGCGTAAATGGCGGCAATCGTTACGACGCAAAGCCAAAGTTCATCCCACGTTACTGGCCGATCTGTCATGGCAGGCACAACGCACCTTGACCGCGATGACCGATCATTTTGTGCGCGGTCATACCGAGTTTGACGATCTCGAACGTTATCTCGCCGGCTATGCCATTACCGGCTCGCGCTTACGTGAATTGATCTGTCCGGCTCACGTGATTTTAGCGGCGGATGATCCGGTGATTCCGATCGCCGATTGGGCGCGAGTGGATCACGGTGGTCGCATCGAATGTGAGCGCACCGCCCACGGCGGTCATTGTGGGTTTATTGCCGATTGGTCGTTTAACGGCTGGATCGAACAACGTATCGCCGAAGTGTTGCGCACAACGCTTGGCTATGTGCCGAATACACAGGCTACAATCGCAGCATTACCGGATCGCGACTTAGAAAATGAATAACGGCGACACCCCAACCCCTAAGCCCAACCTGACCTTAAGTCTGGTGGCAGAAGAAACACCTCATGATGATGCGCCGAAGAGCAACGTCAAGGCATCGCGCATGGACGAGTTATTGGCCAACAGTTCACTGAGTTTGATGCCCGTCGAGGCCGCCTCGACCAGTGAGGACTCGTCTGACGAAAGCGTCGTCGCGACCGACACAAGCGGTCACGAACCGGTCGAAACCCATCCGCTGGAAACGCCGTCGATCGCCGACGCCGAAGCAGCGCATGACGAAACCAGCCCGATCGCCACCGCAGACGACGACACACCCGTCACGGCAACGGCGCTCACCGCATCAACGAACGAGCCCAAGGACGAGGACGCGACGCAAGAATCGGAGCAAAAACTTATCACCGAAGCGGCCCCAGCCCCCCTCGAAGACATCGCGGTGTTAGCGCCTACTCACGATGAATTTGCTGCAAATGAAAGCGATGCGAATGACGTGACAGCAGCGTCCGACCCGCTGCGAAACGCCGAACACGCTATCACCGCCGTCGACCTTAACGACGACTCGTCGCAGGCCGAACGAGACAAGGCCATTCGTGCCGCTGAAAACGACGCCGCTGCACTGTTTGGGACCGCTACCGCGAGCGACGATGAAAACGCTTGCACACCACTCGCAAGCGACCAACCGGTGCTGCCCGCCTCTTCAGCGAGCGACGATCAAGCTGGCGTTGCGCCAACCGCCGACGAACCAGCCCGCGAAGAGGAACCAAGCCGCGCCGAGTCGGCCTCCGACCACAGCGCGCCGAACGAACCAATCGCCGACCAACCCAGCCCAGACGAACAAGCCACCGTCGAAACGCCCGTGGTCAGCGCCGCGATGGTGGCCGCTGCCAGCGCCGCTCGGCTGACCATCCCAAAAGACGAGCCGGTCAGCGGCAAAGCCGTGTTTGAAGCTAAACCGCTGGCCCCCAAAGTGCCGCCGGTCGAACTCGACATTCCGCCGCCGCCACTAAAAAAGACCGAACCGCCGGTTGCCATAATTGACGCCGTTGCGCCCCTTAACGAACCGGCGCAAGAACGACCACCAACGCCGACTCCAACAGCGACCGAAACGCCACGCGAACGCGGTGGTCTGTTTGGAAAAATCGGGGCGTGGAAAAATCACCTCGGTTATTTGCACACGCTGTACAAAGAAGATCCCACGACGGCGGTATCGCACTGGAAACAAACCTATAAAGAGCGCGACGCCCTCATTGACGCGTTAAAAAATCTGCAACAACGCCAACATGCCGACAATTTTGCGTGGGACGAGATCCCTCGCGTGCTCGAACAATTTCACTTGCGTGACGAAGATCGCGGTCAAGCCGATTGGTATGGCGACGCCGAGCGCCAATACCGCGCCGTGCTTGCCGCGATCGAAAAACAAAAAACGTTTAAACCTGCACTCGTGCAACCGCTGATGAAAGAACTCAAATTCATCGCCGAAGCCGACGAGTTCCACCAAAAATTTGGCCTCACCACCGTACAACAAAAGGTAAAAACCATGTATATGACTCTGCAACACCGCATTGACGAATACATGAAGCTGCAAAAGCAGCAATTAGAGATCGCGGTTAAAGACAAGGAAATTGAAAAGCTGCGCGCGCAAGAAGCCATCGCCACCGCCGAAGCCCAAAAAGTGGCGCAAGAAAATCGTTTAGTGCAAGAACAACGATTGAAAGTGGTCGAAGATAAAAAACGCCTCGAAGCCAAACGCGCCGCCGAAGAAGCCGAGCGTGTTCGCATCGAACGTCAACGTGAAATTGAAGCCGAACAAGCCGAAGTACGCCGCCGCGAAGAATTAAGTGCGTCATTTCGCGCCATCGAACAAGAAGAGCTGATGAAAAAAGCGGTGCAGAATATGTCGCTCAATCATTGCGCCGAAGGTTTGCTGCGACAACTGTTCGAAAAAGATCACTTGACCGAACAAGAGCGCGCCGCTGCCTCGCGCGTATTGGACGTGTTAAAGGCCAAACTCGGTTAGCGCCCTTTCACAATTGCGCTAACTGTTGTCGGCAACGCCAATCCATGGCAATAAACTCCGGCAACAACTGACAAAAGCCAAAGTCACTTTGCACCACAATCAATTGAGATGGATAGGGTAGTTGGCGATTGACGGTGGTATTTAATCCGGCACGCACAAACGCTTTGGCGTGAGGATGACGATGCAGCCAATGGTTTAGCAACGCCAGATGTTGTTCCAACGTTACACTGTCGCTGTCAGCATCGTTGATCACGATATAGTCAGAACCGCCCAGCGCAGTTAACTCAAATGGCGGATTCAAACTCGACACCTGAACGGCATCAATACAGTGACGCAACTTGGTAATAAATGTCTCGCGCACAATACTATTGTGACAGGCCAGTTGAACGACAGCGGTCATTTTGTGAACTCCTCGTCATCGAATGAAATGATGCCCATGCGCAGGGCAGCCACGATCAGTTGCACAAAATTTTCGATTCTTAATTTGTGACGAACACGCGATCGATACGTGTCGACCGTTTTAGGCGACAGCTTCAGTTGCTCACCGATCTCGCTACTGGTTAATCCTTTTACCATCAGCGCGAACACCTGTTTTTCACGCACCGACAAGGTATGCAATAACGCCCGTCGCCCCTCCACCGGCGGCATTTCCGCAAGGGTATAAACTGGGCAGCGCACGCGTTCGCCAATTAATTGCACGTCATTAAATTCTTCAACTGCACCGGCATGGATAAAAATGGCGTCAAATTTGTGTGCCGCTAACAATTTCGCGGCGTGAGACGTCGCATTGACGTGATGTACTTCCACCATCCGGTGTTTACTCAGCTCGTCTAGAAAAGGAGTCAGGGACAAGCTGTCAGGGTTGATTAATAAAATTCGCTGCATATTCGTACAAATCAGTCCGGTTAAATTGCATGCCGTATAGCGACTTCATTGTCGGATAAATAGCAGCTAATTGGTGTAGGCATCACACGTAAGAATTTGTCGAGTTTGCCGCGACTACGTGTAGGGAATAGTCGCGCGTCGCAGACTATTTGCTGCAACGCAGCATTTTTTGAACGAAAAAAAAAGCTGGCACACCCACCTTAGTAATAGCGCGCCTATTTTTAATCCATTACATGAAAAATAATCTGCCGCTCACATCCGAGCGTTCAAATGCTTTCCGGCGCTCGATCGTCGTTGGCAATAAAATGATGCCGTAACGCCAATTTAACTAATGCCGGCATATCCGAAACATTCAACTTTAACATCACACGACCGCGATAGGTGTCTACCGTTTTGGGCGATAAATGCAGCATTTGACCAATATCATTGCTGGTTTTTCCTTCCAGCATTTGCTGCAACACCTGTCGTTCGCGCGTCGATAATTGTTCAAACGGATTTTCTTTTTGCGGACTCACCATCAAGTCACGCATATGTTCGGTTATCACCGACGAAAAATAACGTTTACCGCGCGCGACGTGGCGAACAGCTTCAATTACATCATCTCCGGATTCGCCTTTTAAAATATAACCCCATGCGCCGGCGTTTATGGCTTCACGGGTATACACATCGTCGTGATAAGTCGACAGAATAATGACTTTGCACGATCGTTTTTGTTCGTTCAGAGCGCGCAATGCACTGATGCCGTTCATCACCGGCATACCAATGTCCATCAGCACGATATCCGGTTCGTGTTTGACCACTTCACTCAACACTTCAGCACCGTTTCCGGCTTCGGCTACCACATTGATATCGGCTTCGGTGGTCAACATCAAACGCAAGCCTTTGCGCATAACGGGATGATCATCCGCGATCAATACTTTTATCATGTTCATTCTCGATTAACGCCGTGATGGGAACACGCAAGGTCACCACCGTGCCGGCCCCCGATGATTGAAAGTGCAACTCGGCACCGATAGACGACGCACGTTCGCGCATTCCTACCATGCCGAGTCGCCCCGGTTTATGAATGGGATCGTCGCGAAACCCGAGGCCGTCGTCGCTCACACAAAAAACCCAATCGCGATGTTGCGGCTTCACGGCAACACGAATAGTTTGTGCGCCGCTGTGCTTAATGGCGTTGAATAGCGCTTCGCGCAGAATATAAAAACACACGTATTCCACCATCGGCAAAGTGCGCCACGATTGCAGCGCCGATAACTGACACTGCAGTTCGGCCGTCGTACTTTGCGATAATCGCTTAACTTCGTGTTCGAGCGCGCACGCCAATCCCAACTCGTTGAGTAGCGGCGGACGCAAATCATTCAAACGCTGGCGAATAATATTCAACACATCTTCAACCGATTCTTTTATCAGCGGTAACACCTGCTCAAAAACAGCCGCGTCGTCACCACCTTCGTTTCTACGACGCTTTTCTGCCGCCTCCACCATTAAGCGCATAGCAGACAGTTGTTGTGCGATATCATCGTGCAACACTTGCGCGAGACGAGCGCGCTCATCCTGCTGAGTGCTGAGTAGATCTTGCGTCAGCTTTCTTAAACTGCGCTCAAAATGATGGCGCTCACTGATGTCATCAATGATAAAAAAATAACCGATGAGTTCACCGCCGACATCACGCAACGGAATATCACTCCAATGCGCCATAAACGATTCGCCATCGCGATTTAATAAAAATGCGTCACCTTGCACAACTCCGTTCAAATTTTTTCGCTGCAAAAATCGTTCGACTAACACTTCGCGCGGTTGCTCGGCACTATTGGGTAGTAACTTGTACCAAAATAATTGGCCTTCGCGATTCTCATTTTCACGCATTAATAAGGTGTGAGCGGCCTGATTCATTTTGACGATACGTTGGCCACTATCAACGATCAAACAAGCACTGGGCATGGCATTAAACAGTTGTGCGGTTTGCGCCTTGATGTTGGCTGCTGTCCATTCCGTGTGGCGGATTTTTTTTTGCAGACGTTGTAGAACGGCGCGACGAACCATCCACACGCCCCCCACAAACGCCACCCCGACAGTGCCAAAAATCGTCCATTACACTTTGCGAAAGGCCGCGTCGGCCTGCGCACTCCGGTGCGTGGTGTTAACGCGCAAGGTATGGACCAAAAAATCAATTTGTTGATTCACAATAACCAGCGATTCATCGCGCAGCGGCATGTTTGGCGCGTGTTCAACACGACCAATTTGCGCTTCGATGTTAACCGCCAATTTGCGCAATTCATCCACTTGAAGCAAATCGTCATGGCGGGTTAATAACGCGTCGATTTGCGTATACAACGTTTTCGCCTCAGCCAGATCAATCACCCCTTTGGCTCGTGCGTCACCTTGACGTTGCCCTTGCAAGCGGATCTGTTGTGTCTCATAACGGCTGAGACTTAATTGCAATAAATTGAGCTTTCGTAACAGTTGATTGTCGATATTCAACAGGTTTTCATTCAGATGGTAGTGCTGCATCAGCCACGCCGATAACACAATACCGCACAGCGATACGCCGCTTACGATCACGACCGGCCAGCGCCACGCCACAGCGGTTTCAGAACGATGCGGAAGATCATCAGACATGGGTAGCATCGTGGCGATTGAGAAATAGATGGAGTATGAACATTATGGCAACGAAAGACTGTCCGTGTCGGTCTCATGGCGATGTAAGGATCACTCGCGTCATGCGTTATCGTTAAGCGCGAGCACGCTGGACTATAGTTAGACGGTGTGGTGGCGGCCAACGTCGGAGGTTGCGCTGAATAACGTCTCGCCATTTTGGTGGATCGCCTTAGAGGTCGGCCTCGTGCTGGCACTGTCCGGCTGGCTGACGAGTTGGCTACTGTGGCGCGCCAAATGTCGAGTCGACGAAGCGATGCAGCATTTCCGCCGCGAAAGCGCGCGATTGCAATTGCGCGTGCAAACCTTGGAAATGCGTGGGCCTGAAGTCAGCGCGGGCGAGCCCCCCGCCACCAGCGGCGTAGGCGATGATTATTTCGCGCAAGCCATCAGCGACTGCGAAAGCAAACTCGCCACCTTAACGCGCAGCGACGCGCAGTACCTTACGCTGCAATGGCGATTGCGCGCACTGACCAGCGAAAAACTCGCGCGCGACAGCCAACTCAGCGGTGACGACGCGTTGACGCTCGTGCTCCCGTCGTACACCCCCCCTAACGGCCAACGCGCAGTCGTTGCCAGCAAAGATGCGCAATTACTCAAGCAACGATTGGATCACGCCGAAATAGAAATCGCGCGGCTGAAGTCGATCGAAGCGTTGTATCACGATCTGCGCGGTGCCGTAAGCGGACACGCAACACGCGGCGCGCAGTTGACCGAACAATTGCACAACGACTGGCAGGCGCGCGGTGCCGATGACACCAGCTTGTCCTTGTTAAAAACCTTGCAGGCGAGTTATGCCGAAATGCAGAAGTTAATGCACAAGGCCGACAGCCATACGCCGCTGCATTTACCGCCGGAATTAAAGTTGGCGTTGGAACATGGCGCCAAACTACAAGCCGCTTTGCTGCACGATCAAGCGTCGATCACCGAATTACGTAGCCAAATTGATATTCGTCCGACCGACGATATCGAGCAAAAAGAAATCGTCGATCTGCGCGCGCAAGTCAAATCCCAACACAATCAATTACGCGAAGCAATGACCTGCATCGACACCTTAGAAGGCAATTTAAGTGAAGCGCAATTATTACTGAAAAAATTGGTCGAACGCGCCCGCCGCTATCAAGATCAAGATTCCCGCGTCGCCATTTTGGAAGCACGATGCAAACAAAGCGATAAAGACTTACGCATGGTGACGCAAATCAACGCGCAAATCGACCAACGCTGCAAAGAACTCAACAAACAGATCGAAGCATTGCATCAGGGCGGCGAACCAGCACTGCAACAAGCACAGCAACGCGTCAACGCTAAAGAACAAGAAATGTCGCGCGCACTTTCCGAAAAAGCCATGTTAGAAGAACAAGTCATCGAGTTGGATCAGTGGCGCGATCGCGCCGAACAAGCCGAAGCGCAATTGCGCCGTGCGCTGGATGAAAAACAAATGATCGAAGATGAATTGATATCGCTGCAACGGTTTGTAGATGTCGACAGTGAAAACGATTCGTAATGTCGGGGCGTGTTAACCGTTAACGACGTTCGGCGCAGACAATAAAACGGCCACCACCATAACCTTTTAGGTCGATGACAAAATCAAGACGGTCAACCCCCGCTTTCTCGTATAAAGAATTTAGCTTGGCGAAATTCGCATCAATCAGATGGGCCGATTTCAGCACTAAATCAGCGGCCGTTACCGGATCATAAAACGACGCCGACATGACACTTAACACCCGTTCGGTAAATGATTTTATCGCCTCCGGCACCTGTTTCGCTGCAATCGCTTGCTGCACAACCGATGCATTCAAACCACCAAACGCCGCGCCCAAGGCCAAAATTAAATGCTGATCGAGCAAGGCAATCGCACGCAGACGATCGGTATTATCGTGAAGTAACGCGAGCATAAACGGCGTTAATTGCGCATCCAGTGGCGCGGCCTTATCGTCGATGACCCGCACTTGTACGTTGCAAAGCGCGGCCAAGGTTTTTTCGACGCTGGCGCGTTTGGGCATGACTAACGGACGTTCTTCATCATCGGGATCGATGCCGGCTAAAACCGGCACCAATGTTTCTTTTAATTGTTCTACGGTAAACGGTTTGTTGATGACAAACTTCGCCCCCGCTTTACGCGCCGCCGCAATTTTTTGTGGCGTTCGTTCGGTGGTCACTAAGCCCACGCAAACGGCTATTTTCTCGCTGTGCAAGGCCGTTAACACATCCAGCCCGCTCAAGCCCGGCATATGCCAATCCAATAACACGAGATCGGGCTTTTGCTGACGAATCAACGACAGAGCTTGATCGCCGCTATCGGCCATTGCGAATTCGGCATGTTCATAACCGGCTTGCACAACGATACGTTTGACGATGGTTTGCATCGCGCGCGAATCATCGACAATTAAAATGTTCATTTCAGCACTCCGGTACGATCCATTCACCGTTATAGCGGCAAACAGCGAAGTAAATATGATGTTGATTGCACCACGCTTCGGTAGCGCAAATCAGTTGCTGACAAAAGGGCAAATTATCGCCTTGTGCGCGGATGTGTGGCAGTCCAGTTTCGGAACGTAAGACGTTTTGATTGATCAATGCCCCAGCGATTTGATTGACCAATTCACCCAAGGCATCGCGTAAATCGGTTTCGTCGATGCGCTCCGGGTTTTTATCAAACATGATGGCGGCGGCGTGGCAAATGTGTGCGCGATCGCTGACCGCATAAATCGCGTAATGCTGGACGTCGCTCATGCCTACCCACGCGGTATAAAACGTCGCACCGGCTTCATTATTTGAAGGCGGCCCCTGACGCTGAAGCGAAAATCCGAGCACGGTTTGCCACACGCTATTGGCGGCCTCGAATAATTCGTCGCTGCGCAATTCTTTGAAAGTCGTGGTCATAAAGGGTGATGGTTAACGGGGCTGAATTCGCAAAAACCAGCGTTCATCCGATCACTACCGGCTTTTGTAGGGCGCGCCTGAAAGCCGCCCTACAGCAGAAAAGCGCGCGTGATACGCTGATCAAACATGGATGAAGTATAGATGCAAATAACACCACGCCGCTTTTTCTTCGGGCGCATGGTGCGCTTCGTAGTCGTTAGCTTTTTTTGCGTTTTATCCGCGTTAACCGGCCGTGCCGCCCACCACTAATTCGTCTACTTTGAGCGTTGGTTGGCCGACGCCAACCGGCACGCTTTGACCGGCTTTGCCGCAAATACCGACACCGGCATCCAGCTGCAGATCATTGCCGACCATGCTCACTTTGGTCAGCACATCGGGACCGTTGCCAATCAGCGTGGCACCTTTTACCGGCGCGGTGATTTTTCCGTTTTCGATCAAATACGCTTCGCTGGCCGAAAAAACAAATTTGCCCGAGGTGATATCGACTTGGCCGCCACCGAATTGCGGTGCATACAATCCGCGTTTTACCGAGGCGATAATTTCATCGCGTTGGTGCGGACCGGCCAACATATAGGTATTGGTCATACGCGGCAGCGGCAAATGCGCGTAACTTTCACGACGGCCATTGCCAGTGCTGCGGCTATTCATTAATTGCGCATTTTTTTTGTCGAGCATATAGCCGCGCAAAATACCGTTCTCAATTAACGTGGTGCATTGCGTCGGCGTGCCTTCATCATCCATCGACAAACTGCCGCGACGATTCGCCAAGGTGCCATCATCGACGACGGTACACAAAGGCGACGCCACTTTTTGTCCAACGCGGTTGCTAAAGGCACTGGTGCCTTTGCGATTAAAATCCCCTTCTAATCCATGACCGATCGCTTCGTGCAATAACACGCCCGGCCAACCGGCACCCAGCACCACCGGCATCACCCCCGCCGGTGCATCAATGGCGTCGAGATTCAATAACGCTTGCCGCACTGCTTCGTCGGCGAGGCGCAAAGGAAACTCGTTGTGCAACAACTGCGCTAAATCATAACGCCCGCCGCCACCGGCATAGCCTTGTTCGCGTTGTCCATTGT
>CAZYUS010000101.1:0-315 GCA_964650615.1 uncultured Pseudomonadaceae bacterium
CGATAGAAAAAGGTCAGCAATAAGGTGCGGATGTGCGCACCGTCGACGTCGGCATCGGTCATGATGATGATGCGATGGTAACGGGCTTTATCGGGATTGTAGTCTTCGCGGCCAATGCCGGTACCAAGTGCCGTGATCAGGGTCGCAACTTCTTGGCTCGACAGCATTTTGTCGAAACGGGCTTTCTCGACGTTTAAGATCTTGCCTTTCAAGGGCAAAATCGCCTGATTTTTACGGTTGCGGCCTTGCTTGGCAGAACCACCGGCCGAATCACCCTCGACAAGATAGAGTTCGGACAATGCTGGGTCACGTTCC
>CAZYUS010000101.1:325-11584 GCA_964650615.1 uncultured Pseudomonadaceae bacterium
CAGTCAGCCAGCTTGCCGGGCAGGCCGGCCAGATCCAGTGCGCCTTTGCGACGGGTCATTTCGCGGGCTTTGCGGGCCGCTTCACGGGCGCGGGCGGCGTCGATCATCTTGCCGCAGATGGCTTTGGCTTCATTGGGATTTTCAATGAGATAGGTTTCTAAGGCCTCAAACATAGCGCCTTCAACGGCCGGTTTAACTTCGCTCGACACCAGTTTGTCTTTGGTTTGTGAGCTGAATTTGGGATCCGGCACTTTGACCGACACCACCGCCGTTAACCCCTCACGGGCGTCATCACCGGCCGTTTCGATTTTGGCCTTGGCAAGCATGCCCTCTTTTTGCATGTATTGGTTCAAGGCGCGGGTCAGTGCGGCTCGAAAACCGGCCATATGGGTGCCACCGTCGCGCTGCGGGATGTTGTTGGTGTAGCAAAATACGTTTTCGTTGTAGCCATCGTTCCACTGCAAGGACACTTCCACGGTTACTGGCGGTGTGCCGTCGGTGACTTTGACGAAATGAAATGGCTTGGCGTTGACTAAGGTTTTGTTTTTGTTGAGGTACTCAACAAAGGCACGGATGCCACCTTCGTAGCAGAAATGGTCTTCTTTGCCAGTACGTTCGTCTTGCAGGCGTATCGCCACGCCGGAATTCAAGAATGACAGTTCGCGTAAACGCTTGGCCAAAATGTCGTAATGAAATTCAATATTAGTGAAAACCGTAGGACTCGGCAGGAAACGCACCATCGTGCCAGTGCCGGTTGCATCACCGGTTGCTTTGATCGGCGCTTGCGGCACGCCCAGTTTGTAATGCTGTTCCCAGATCTTGCCATCGCGACGAATCGTCAAAAAAAGGTCGTCGGATAAGGCATTGACCACTGAAACGCCGACGCCATGCAATCCGCCGGAAACTTTATAGCTGTTTTGGTCGAACTTACCGCCCGCATGCAGCACCGTCATCACCACTTCGGCCGCCGATACGCCTTCTTCAGGGTGGATATCGACCGGAATTCCGCGACCGTTATCTTGTACCGATACCGAACCATCGGTGTGAATGATTACCGTCGTTTCGGTGCAATACCCGGCTAACGCTTCATCAATGGCGTTATCAACGACCTCGAACACCATATGGTGCAAACCCGTACCGTCATCGGTGTCGCCGATGTACATACCGGGGCGTTTACGCACGGCATCCAAGCCTTTTAAGACCGAAATGCTGGACGAGTCATAAGTGTTGGCGGGTTGTTGTTCGTTGCTCATTGGTTTTTATTCCTGATCCGGCAGCACCGGTGTGATGACGCCATGTTCCACGTGAAACATCGCCGTATTATACCGTTTACGGATGGCTTCCGGACACGGCAAAGTCGAACTGACAAACAGCTGAACGCCGCTCAAACTCATGGCTTGAGCGATCAAATCCTCTTGCTTGGTCACGTCTAGCTCGGCCCCCATGTCGTCCAGCAGCAGTACGGCGGCGTGGTGGCGAGCCTGCATCAGTAATTTGAGTTGCGTTATATATAAGGCTTGCACGAGTACCTTACTTTGGCCACGTGAAAGCTTTTCCGCCGCATTAACACGCCCTGCCCGCACCCGTATGTCGGCTTTGTGCGGACCTACTGTAGTAGTGGCGATTTGAAAATCACGCGAGCGTTGTTGGCGCAAGGCCGCCAGCAAGCTGGCGTCTTCGCTCGACCAACCACGAAAGTAATCTATCTGTAATTCGAATGGCAGTTGTAGCGGAAGTAACTCGACGGACAGTAACTCACGAAAACGCTGCCAACAGAGCTGTCGGGCGTGGTCCAGTTGTTCGCCAATTTCGGCTAGCTGCTGATCCCAAACATCGAGTTCTTTTACCGTGATGGTTTGTTTGAGCAAGGCGTTACGTTGCAGTAATACGCGACGATACTGAGCATTCAGCGCCACGTAGTTATGTTCCACGTGAAACACTATCCAGTCGAGAAAGCGCCGCCGTTCACGCGGGCTATCGTGCAGTAACTGATACGATTCCGGCGTTAAGGCTTGCACCGGTACCACCGAAGCCAGCGCCGACAGGCGCTTTTCGTCTTGACCGTTGATGCGCAGAGTCGTTGCACCGTCACGAGAGCGCCGGATCCCGACTCTGACTTCATCACCCGCAAGGCGTAGCCCACCCGACACCGACACCGCCGCTTGACCGTCTGTAATCATCCGCTCGATGGTAGAAGTACGAAAAGAGCGTCCATTTCCAAGCAAATACAGACTTTCGAGAAACGATGTCTTACCCGAGCCGTTGTCGCCTTGTAGCCAGTTTAAAGGGGCAAAGGCATTCAAGCTCTGCTCGGGCAAATTTCGCACATTTTGCAGCCACACTTGCTCGATTACCATTACGCCCGCCGCTTAAAATCCGCGCATAACACCTACGCTATAAACGAAAAACGGCAGGAGAGCCTGCCGTCTTTACCCTAGCCTTTGATTACAGCCGCATCGGCATAACCAAATAGAGTGTGCCACTGCCGTTCTGCTCCTCGGCCAGCGCCGAGCTACTGGAATCCAACAACACGAATCGAATGGCATCCCAACGCACCGCATTTACGATGTCCATTAAATAGTTGACGTTGAACCCGATTTCCAACTCACCGGCATCGTAATCGACGTCTATCATGACTTCGGCTTCTTCTTGCTCCGGATTATTGGCGGTTAACTTCAATGCCCCGGTACTAAGGTTAAGGCGAACACCACGAAACTTCTCGTTGCACAAAATGGACACGCGGCCCAAGGCTTCCTTTAGCACCTCGCGATTGATGACCAAATACTTGTCGCCGTTGCGTGGGATAACACGCTCATACTCCGGAAACTTGCCATCGACCAGCTTCGACACAAAATGATAATCAGCGGTTTGCACGCGGATATGGTTACTGCCGACGCTAACCCGGATCTTGGCATCACTGGGTTCCAACAGGCGCAGCAGCTCCAAAATACCCTTGCGCGGCACGATAACGCCGAATTCTTCAGTGCTGTCGATCGCCTGCTTGGCATCAGCCAGCGCCAACCGATGACCATCAGTAGAAACTGAACGCAAACGCCCCCCCTTCAACTCAAGGAACAGGCCATTCATGTAATAGCGCACGTCTCCTTGAGCGATGGCGAACTGGGTACGTTCCAGCAAGGAGCGCAACTCGGACTGTGCGAGTTCGAAACTGACGGTGCCGGGACCTTCTTCCAAACCGGGAAACTCAGTGGCCGGTAAGGTCGTTAAGGTAAAGCGATTTTTACCGCTGCGTACGACGACTTTGCTTTCTTGCAAGCTGAAATTAAGTGTCGCCGAATCCGGCAAGGACTTTACAATATCGAGTAATTTTCGCGCCGGCACCGTGATTTCACCGGTTTCGGCCTCGTCTAACGTCACTTGCGCTTTTAACTCGACTTCCAAATCGGTTCCGGTCATCAACAAACGCTGCGCTTCGACCACTAATAAAACATTACTTAAGATCGGTAATGTGCCTTTTCTTTCCACCGCCCCGCAGACCAAGGAAAGAGCGGGTAACAATTGTTCACGCGTCAGGGAAAATTTCATGATTTAACGTTCTACTTGTGAGGTAATTTAAGCGGACAAGATGCGTAATAAATTGGCGTAATCTTCGGTCATGCTGCGATCACTGTCACGTAATTCTTTTACTTTTCGGCAGGCGTGCAACACCGTCGTGTGATCTTTACCACCAAAGGATTCACCGATCTCGGGCAGGGAATGATTGGTTAATTCTTTAGATAACGCCATCGCGACTTGACGTGGCCTAGCGATCGACCGCGAACGCCGTTTCGACATCAGATCCGACAGCTTAATGCGATAATACTCAGCCACGGTTTTCTGAATATTTTCGACCGTGACCATTTTTTCTTGCGCGGCGATCAAATCACGCAACGCGTCTTTGACAAGCTCGATGGTGATAGCGTGACCGGTAAAACGCGCATACGCCGTAACCTTATTTAACGCCCCTTCCAGCTCGCGCACATTCGAGCGAATTCGTTTTCCGATGAAAAACGCTACATCTTGCGCTAATTGCAATCCCTGCTTTTCGGCTTTGGCTTGCAAGATCGCCACTCGCGTTTCCAGATCCGGTGGTTCCACTGCCACGGTTAAACCCCAACCGAAGCGCGATTTCAAGCGATCATCTAGACCGGTGACTTCTTTTGGGTATTGATCACAGGTCAATACGATTTGTCCGTTGGATTCGAACAAGGAATTGAAGTTATGAAAAAACTCTTCCTGCGAAAAATCTTTACCGGCCAAAAACTGGATGTCATCGACCAATAAACAATCCACCGACCGATAATTACGTTTGAACTGTTCGATGGTATTGGTTTGCAAGGCTTTAACCATATCCTGCACATAGCGCTCAGAGCGAACATACACGACTTTAGCGCCGGGACGGTTTTTCTCGATGTAATTACCGATCGCCTGCATTAAATGTGACTTACCTAAGCCGCTGGCACCGTAAATAAACAACGGGTTATACGACTTCACCGGATTTTGTGCCACTTGCATGGCAGCCGCCTTAGCGACCTGATTGGATTTCCCTTCGATGAAATTATCGAACACAAAATTGGCATCAAGATTACTGCGATGGGGATTAACCGGCACCGGTTCGGTCACACCGCGTACGGATTCAACATTGGTTTTAACTGGGTTTGCCACCGGCGCACGCGCAGTCGTCACTTGCCTGGTATCGCCGACCATGACCAACACCACCGGTGCTTTGTCACCTCGGTTTTGTACCAAAACTTCTCTGATCCGAGTGCTAAATCGTTCTCTTACCCAATCCGCAACAAAACGGTTCGGAGCAAAAAGCCGCAGCTCAGTTTCTGATTCGCTGGCTTGCAACGGACGAATATACATACCGAATTCATCGGGTTTGAGTTCGTCTTGCAGACGTTGAAGGCAAAGATTCCAGAGCATTTTTAATTTTTCAAAAGGCGATAAGCAGTATTTTTGAATGGTTTTCCCGCTAAACGGATTTCATCCACAGTGAAGTGGGTTTGCGGGGTGCGAATTGTTCGATCAAGCCCTACCCCACTGTCAAGACTTGATCATTTTTTAAAAACATGGATCAAAAAAAAGTATAAAACTTTACTGGTTAGACGTTATTGAATCATTTTATTAACAATAAACACATGTTTTTCCCGATTAATACGAACTTAACTAACACTTACTAACAGAGTTAAAATTATATTTTAGTTTTATTTTTCAATATATTAGACTACTTAACCACAGATATTTTCTTACTAATAGTTATTAACAATAATCTTTTATTAAATATTTATTAGGGTTAAAAAATACTAAAAAAATCGGTTTAGGTGATCGAAACCGAACCATAACGTGACGATTTACTTGAAATTCTGTGGATAAAATAAAACACCAGAAAGAGGGTGTTTTTATAAACAAGCGAACGATTCGTGACGCCCCATTTACCGTTCCAAATACAATCTATTGTGGTTCTAAAACTTTTCGCCGCTATAGATTGCGAAAAACCGACTCATTTTTGCATAAGTCTCGGATTTTCAAGGTTTTCTTGATCTTTGCGGAAACTTCAACGTAGAATGCGCGCCCTTTTTCCCGCCCTGTCATCGTGACCGGGTGCCGTCGTAATGCCCACCCGCGACCCGTTATCGCCGGTGGTTTTGTTGAGAGCAATCATGAAACGTACATTTCAACCCAGCAATCTGAAGCGTAAACGTGACCACGGTTTCCGCGCCCGCATGGCTACCAAGAACGGTCGCTTGGTGTTGAAACGCCGCCGCGCCAAAGGCCGTAAGCGTTTAACGGTTTAACCCCCGTTTAGAGGTTTGAGGTCATGGCGGCCTTCGCTTTTCCGAAAGCTGCCCGACTGCTACAACCGGCGGAATTCGAATTCGTGTTCGCGCAAGCGCAACGCCATTCGGCCGCCGGTTTAACCGTTTTGGCCCGGCCAAATGGTTTGCGTTACGCCCGTCTCGGTTTGGCTATCGCCAAGAAAAATATCCCCGCCGCCACGCAGCGCAATCGCATTCGTCGTTTGGCGCGCGAATACTTTCGCCTGCACCGGGCGGAACTGCCTCATTGCGATGTGATACTGATGACACGGTCTGGTTGCGACAAACTGGACAATGCTGCCTTCAACGTCGCTTTGACGCGCTGCTTCGGCCAGCTGAACAAAAACAGCGCATTATCAGGACCCCAACATGCTTGAAACGCAACGCGGATTTCTCGCCATCGCCTTTGCTGCCCTCAGTTTTTTCTTGTTTACCACGTGGCAGTCAGAAGCCAACAAACCTAAAACCGAAGCGGTGGCCGTCAGCGAGCAGCGTTCGGTGACCGAAGAATCGGATGCGCCAGTGGTAAACGCCGTCGCCGATGTGCCAAACCCAGTTGCTGAACAAACGGCCAACAGCAGTCAACTGAGTCAGCGCTACGCCACATTGCAAAATGATGTTTTACGTGTGGTAGTGGATCGCTTAGGCGGTGACATTGTTGAAGCCGACTTACTGCAATACAAAGAAAGTCTGGACGCTGACGCCAAACCGATCCGCATTTTGCACAATAGCAATAACCGCTTTTATGTCGCCCAAACCGGTATCGCCGGTAAAAACGGCCCTGACGCTAACGGTCGCGGCGAATATTCCTTAAGCATCAACGACGACGCGAATGTAGCGGTATTAAATTGGAAGAGTGCAACCGGATTGTCGGTGGTCAAATCGTTTCGTTTAAGCCCCGGCAGCTACCAAGTCGATGTGGTGTATACGGTCGATAATCAGTCCGCCGAAGCGTTCACCGGCCAAGTGTTTACCCAATTCAAACGTGACCGGTTTGCACCCGCTGCGGGCATTACTCAGATCGGCACTTACACCGGTGCCGCGTTTGGTACGACCGATAAGCGCTACAACAAATACAGCTTTGATGATATGGATAAAGAGGCGCTCAAAACCGTCACCGACGGCGGTTGGGTGGCATATATGCAACATTACTTCCTGAGCGCGTGGGTGCCGGGTAGCGCCCAAGGCAATGAAATTTCCAGCCGCGTGTTAAACGACAAAAAAGCCATCATCGGCATCGTGCAACCGGCGTTTAGTGTGCAGGCCGGTCAGCGCATCGAACAAACCGCCGCGCTGTACATTGGTCCTAAAATCCAAGACGAGTTGGCCAAAATAGCCAATGGTCTTGATTTGACCGTGGATTACGGCTTTTTATGGTGGATTGGACAACCGCTGTTCTGGTTCCTGTCCTTGATGCACAGTTGGTTAGGCAATTGGGGCATCGCCATTATTTTGGTGACGGTTGCCGTCAAGACCTTGTTGTTTCCGCTTTCCAACGCGCAGTACCGCAGCTTTGCCAAGATGCGCAAATTGCAGCCCAAGCTGGAACAGCTGAAAGAGCGCTACGGTGATGACCGTCAGGCCTTCGGTCAGGCCATGATGGAGCTGTACAAGAAAGAGAAAGTGAACCCGCTCGGTGGTTGTTTCCCCTTGCTGCTGCAAATGCCGGTGTTCTTTGCCTTGTATTGGGTCTTGCTAGAAAGCGTCGAGATGCGGCAAGCGCCGTTCTTTGGCTGGATCCACGATCTGTCGGCGATGGACCCGTACTACGTACTACCGCTGTTAATGGGTGTCAGTATGTGGTTTATGCAAAAGCTGCAACCGGTAAGCCCGACCATGGACCCGATGCAGCAAAAAATGATGCAGTACATGCCGATTTTGATGACCGTGTTTTTTATCTGGGCGCCAGCCGGCTTAGTGTTGTATTGGTTCTGCAATAATTTACTGTCGATCGCGCAACAAGTGTTTATTACCAAACGCATTGAAGCCGAAGACAATAAAAAGAAATAACGTCTCATCTGCTATAAATAAGGGCGAATTAATTCGCCCTTATTTATTTCTGCCAGCGATCTCAATTTTAGCAACGAGCAACGATTCGCCATGACTCTTTTTCGCGACACCATCGCCGCCATCGCCACCGCACCTGGTCGCGGAGGTATTGGTGTGATCCGGCTCTCGGGTGACAACGCGTTGGCAATCGCCGAGCGCGTGTGCGGAAAAACCTTAAGCGCGCGGCAAGCGATTTTTGCGCGCTTTCGCGATCAGCAAAACGCCACGCTGGATCATGGTCTTGCCATTTATTTTGCCGCGCCACATTCGTTTACCGGCCAACACGTAGTGGAACTGCAAGCACACGGCGGCCCAGTGATCCTCGATATGTTATTGCAGGCCGTGTTGCAAGCGGGCGCACGATTGGCGCGTCCCGGTGAATTCAGCGAACGCGCATTTTTAAATAACAAAATCGACTTAGCACAAGCCGAAGCCATCGCCGATTTAATCGACGCGCAATCGCAAGTCTCGGCCAAACTGGCCTTGCGTTCGCTCGAAGGTGAATTTTCCAAACAGATAAAGCAGTTGGTCGAACAACTAATTTATTTGCGCATGTATGTCGAAGCGGCGATTGATTTTCCCGAAGAGGAAATTGATTTTTTAAGTGACGGCAAAGTGCAAACCTTAAGTGAGGCCCTGCAACAACAATTCGTAAGCCTAGTGCGCGCTTGTCAACAAGGTGCGGTGTTGCGCGAGGGCATTAAAGTGGTGATCGCCGGTAAACCCAATGCCGGTAAATCCAGTTTATTAAATGCTTTATGTGGCCGTGATAGCGCCATTGTCACGGATATTCCCGGCACCACCCGCGATCTGTTACGGGAACATATTGTGCTCGATGGTTTGCCCATTCATTTAATTGATACCGCCGGTTTGCGTGAGGCCAGTGACGTCGTAGAGAAGATCGGCATTGAACGCGCGCAACACGCGATGAGCGAAGCGGACGTCATTTTACTGGTGGTGGACGCCACCCAAACTCACGAGCACGACATCGAAAAATTATGGCCCATCGCCAGCAGCGCCCCGCGCGAAAAAATAATAGTTGTGCGCAATAAAGCCGACTTAAGCCAAGAGGAGATCGGGGAAAATTCACAGCACCACATCGTGCTGTCGGCGCAACACGGTCAAGGCATGGCAAACTTAATTGACGCGCTGAAAACTCGCGCCGGCGTACTGCACAATGAAGAAGGATTATTTCTGGCGCGCCGCCGCCATATCGAAGCAATAAAAAACGCCCAACGATATGTTGATGACGGTGTAACGGAACTATTCGCCAGCAAAGCCGGTGAATTACTCGCCGAAAATTTAAGGCTGGCGCAACAACAATTAAACTTAATCACCGGCGAATTCACCAGCGACGATCTGCTGGGGCGCATTTTTTCGTCGTTTTGCATCGGAAAATAAACGGTGTTATTTGCGCTCATTGCCATTGCGTTATGGTCTTCTATGGCGGTCATGGTGGCGCGCCTGAGCCACGTCGGGCCGTTTTATTTAACCGGAATAGGTTTGTTGTTAGGCGGACTTTTTATGTCGCCGCGTTGGCGTTCATGGCGCGTACCGGTCAAAACGTTTATTACCGGAGCAGCAGCACTATTTTTTTATCACGCGGCGTTATTTACCGCGTTTAAATTGGCGCCAGTGGTCAGTGCTAATCTCGTCAATTATTTGTGGCCGTTACTCATCGTCGTGTTAGCGCCGCTTTTTGATCACACACAAAAACTACACCGAACCACTATCGCGGCGGCGTTGCTGGGCTTTGCCGGAGCCTACTTAAGCATGACGGGCGGTTCGACCTTAGGTTTTGAAACAGCGGCTTTTTTCGGTTATTTGTTGGCATTAATGGCAGCGTTGATCTGGTCGTGTTACACCTTGCAATTACGGCGATTGCCCGCGTTTCCGAGTGCCGCTGTTGGCGGCTTTAATTTATTCGCCGCGATGTTGTCATTGCTCACCGCCACCCAAATCGAAACCTTGCCGACGTTAACGTTCAACGACGTTTTTTTGTTGTGCCTAATTGGGCTCGGCCCATTGGGTTTTGCTTTTTACTGTTGGGACCAAGCGGCCAAACAATTAGCCAGCAATACGCTGGGCGTACTCAGTTTTATCACGCCGGTATTATCTACCGCCCTGCTGTTATTTTTCAGCGAACAAGCCTTAACTCCCTCGTTAATGATTGCCGCATTGATGGTTCTTAGCGCCACCGCTATGGTTTTGATTAAGCCAAAAACCGTGGCGAGCTAAACGAAAGGTGGCAAGCAATAAGCGTAGGGCGCAATGCTATGAATTACACCGGCCTCAAAATCAAGTGCTCATCATCGCAATGAAAATGTCGTTTAAACGGCACATCAGCGGCTGTGGTTTCGTCGAGTTCGCGGGCGTAACGATGGCCAGCGTAAACGGCGTGGGCGATGAGGCCGGGTGCTAAGGCATCGCCTATTACTGCGATATTTTTAATGCCGGTAGTGGTGCCATTATTTTGCTGTGCTAACAGCGATTGATATAAGGCGTCATCGGGTAGGCGTGCGGTAATAAGGACGATGGCGGAGCAAGCAACCGTTTGCTGCTTTTCATTCCAGACGTGTTCAAGAACCGCGTGTTGTCCATCAAAAGACAACAGATTATGTGCCACGATTTGCTGCACATTAAGCGCCGCCATGCGCCATTGAATATGACGATAATCGAGTGTGTTGCTGCTCCATGAGGCGATGGCATCGTCGGGCGTAACATAAATCACTTCACGATTTTCTTTACGCAGTTTCTCGGCGATAACCGAGCCATAATAAAAATAATCGTCATCGAAAATCATCACCGTACCGTCAGGAAGTTTGCCGTCCATGATATCGTCGGGAGTAAATATGTTCGTCGCCGGCAAACTGCCAATACCCAAACCATTGCTACGACCATAACCGTCGCGTCGCCACTGACAGCCGGTGGCGATCAAAACCTGATCCGCGCCAAAATCCAACACGTCTTGCGCCGATAAAGTGGAATCCAAATAAACACTTACATTGGTCATTTTGTGGATTTGCGTGACGCGCCAATCGCGTACACGCGCCCATTCGGCCAGGCCTGCTAAACGCGACTCACGCGTAACGCGACCGCCTAATTCTTTGCGCGCTTCGGCCAAATGCACTTCATAACCGCGTTGACCAAGCGCGCGTGCGGCCTCTAATCCAGCAGGGCCTGCGCCAACAATGAGTATTTTCTGATCGGATTTTTTAGGCTGAATATGTTCCGGATGCCAGCCTTTGCGCCATTCTTCACCCATGGTTGGATTTTGCGTGCAACGAATGGGCGTAATCGTCATATCGCCGGAAACGCAAATATTGCAGCCGATGCATTCGCGAATATCGTCAATGCGGCCTTGTGCAATTTTTTGCGGTAAAAACGGATC
>CAZYUS010000102.1:0-9956 GCA_964650615.1 uncultured Pseudomonadaceae bacterium
GGTACGAAACGTGAAGAAGTTGAGCGTGGCCAAGTGTTGGCGAAACCGGGTTCAATCAAACCGCACACCAAGTTTGAATCGGAAGTGTACGTGTTGTCGAAAGAAGAAGGAGGCCGTCACACGCCGTTCTTCAAAGGCTACCGTCCGCAGTTTTACTTCCGTACCACGGACGTCACCGGTTCGATCGAATTGCCAGAAGGCGTCGAGATGGTGATGCCGGGCGACAACATCAAGATGGTGGTGACGTTGATTGCCCCGATCGCGATGGACGACGGTTTGCGCTTCGCGATCCGCGAAGGTGGTCGTACCGTTGGCGCCGGTGTTGTAGCCAAAATCATCGAGTAATACCGATTTGCTGCGGCGTGACGAATGCTCGGAACGCCGAAATAAATCACGAAAAAGCGGGAAGTTTTCCCGCTTTTTCTTTTGGATTGAACGACAGTTTTTGGTCCGATGCCGTTCAGTGTTTTTGCTAATCCCGCGCACGCGGGGATCCTGTGACTTTGCCGTGGAGTGCACTCATGTCGTTACCCTCTTGCCCGAAATGCCAATCGGAATTCACTTATGAAGACGGCGATAATTTTGTCTGCCCTGAATGCGCGCATGAATGGTCGAAAACAGCGGCCAGCAACAGCGATGAAACCGCCAAAGTATTCCGCGATGCCAACGGCAACGAATTAAAAGACGGCGACACCGTTACCGTGATCAAAGACTTAAAAGTCAAAGGCTCATCACTCGTCGTCAAAGTCGGCACCAAAGTGAAAAACATTCGCCTCGTTGATGGCGACCACGATATCGACTGCAAAATCGACGGTATCGGCCCGATGAAGTTGAAATCGGAATTTGTCAAAAAGGTATGAGCTGACGAGGTTTTCAATGTAAGAGGGTGATTCCCCAAGTTGCCCTTTTCCGGCATTTAAAAGCGGGGCAATTCGTGATTTGCCCGTACGAAAGTATGATTGTTCCGGATAATTATTTAATCGGCAGCACCCTCGGGGCGATTCACGAATTGCAAATTTTTATGCTGCTGAATGGCTGTACAAACTGTAAATTGCCGCGAACGAAAATCAAGCGCAGCAGGATTTTCGCACAATCAACTTCGCCGGAATTTTGCAGCTTTCTACCGGTTGATGTTGAATTTGTTTGATCAAGGTTTCGACCAGCATTTCGCCAGCGCGTTTGGTGTCTTGTAAGACGGTGGTCAGTGGTGGGTTGACGAAACTGGCGAGCGGAATGTCATCAAAACCAGCGACGGCAACGTCGTGGGGAATGTTGAAACCTTTTTCGAGTAAAGCGCGCATCGCGCCAATCGCGATCAAATCACTGGCGGCAAAAACCGCGTCAAATTTTTCGCCCCGGTCTAATAGGGTGCACAACGCATCATAACCAGCTTGTTCGGTGGTGATTGCATCAATTTGCAAGGCATCATCGACACGCAGACCAGCGGCGTTTAGCGCTTCAACATAACCGTTGTAGCGATCATAAAATTCTGGGCAATGTTCGTCGGCGCCGCCAATAAACGCAATCCGTTTACGACCTTGCGCAATTAAATGCGCGGTGGCGTCGCGGCCGCCTTGCACATTGTCGCAACCGACCGAAACGCCGGGTTGATCGGCCATCACATGGCCCCAGCGCACAAAGTGCGTGCCTTGTTCGATTAATTTGTCGAGTTTGCTGCGGGTTTCCAAATAATCGCCGTAGCCTAATAAAATAATGCCGTCCGCTTTTTTGCTGTCTTCGAAATCGGCGTGCCAATCGGTCGATAATTGTTGAAACGACACCAGCAAATCGTAACCGCGAATCGCCGAGGCGCGCGTAATTGAACCGAGCATCGACAAGAAAAACGGATTGATATTGGATTCGTCAGATGTGGGATCTTCAAACAACAATAACGCTAAAGTGCCGGTATGTTGCGTGCGCAAATTCGATGCGTTTTTATCGACTTTGTAGTTGAGTTGTTTGGCGATATCGTTGATGCGGGTGCGCGTTTCTTCGCTGACCAGCGGACTGCCGCGCAGCGCGCGCGACACTGTTGGCTGTGATACACCGGCCAAAAAAGCGATATCAAACGAGGTGGGTTTGCCTTTTATTTTCATGCCGGCAACCTTAACACTTTCGATTGCGTCGCTCCACGTTTCAGACGTCAAGAGAGCTTGCATGGTGTACTCCGTTTATTTTTCGCGTCGGGCGGTCTTTAGGCCACCTATTAAGCATTATGGCGGCCAGAACACCGCTCCACACAAACTACTCACTCAGTACAGAGGCCGCTCCGATCAACGCCGGCAAACGCGCGTGGATGACATAGACCGGTATCGGCGATAAGTATTCTTTAAAGCGGCCTTTGGATTCGAAACTGTGGCGAAAGGGTGAGTGGATAAATTTATCGCCCCACCGTGGCACGATGCCGCCGCCAATGAAAACACCGCCGCGCGCGCCAAGGGTGAGCGCCAAATTGCCGGCGGCGCAGCCCAAGGCGGCGCAAAAGGTGTCGAACACCTCGGCGAAACGGGCGTCTTGTCCCGCCAGCGCCCGCTCGGCGACCTCGGCGGGCGTCAGCGCCTGCGCCGCGATGCCATCGACTTCGCAATAGGCCTCGTAAATGGCGCGCAAACCGGGGCCGGAGACGACGCGTTCGAACGACAAGTAACCGTTGTGGCGCTTACGCAGCACTTCGCTCATGGCCCACTCGCGGGCGTTGCGGGGCGAATAACTGACGTGGCCACCTTCACCGGCCAAAGCGATCCAACGTGAACCTGACCACACCAATCCGGACACGCCCAAACCGGTGCCGGGACCGATCACCGCGATGGTGGCATTCGGTACTGCGCCGCCGCCGCCGATTTGGCTTAATTCGCTGGTAGGCAAAAGCGGAATACTTAATGCCAACGCGGTGAAATCGTTGATAACCATCAGCCGTTTCAAACCCAGCTCACGCCGCGCACTGTCGATCGAAAACGCCCAATGATGATTGGTCATGCGGATCGCATCGCCGGTAACGGGGTTGGCGATTGCGATTGCGGCGTGCGTAAACGACGCACCGCATTCTTTGCGATACGCGGCGATAGCGTCTTCAAAGCGCAAAAAATCGGCGCAGGCAAAGACTTTTTCGGCGCAAAATTCGGCGCGTGTGCCGCGCCGATGTAGCGCAAAGCGGGCATTGGTGCCGCCGATATCGGCGACGAGATCAAAATCGTTATTTGCCATAAAAAAATGTTCGCTATGAAGTTTGCGTAGGGGCGATTCAAGAATCGCCCAGATCTCATTGGTCGGGCATGGGCGATTCTGGAATCGCCCCTACGAAAACCCTGAAAACTATTTTAACGACGCGTACCAGCTTGCGTGGGCGGGTAAAAGGAGTCGTTGATTATCGACGGTGGCGCTGACTAATCCGTGTCCGCTTAATTCGTTCCATGAACCTTGCCCGCTCAAATCAAATTGTTGCGTCCCATTGGATAAATTAAATACCGCCAGCACGCGCTCGCCATTTAATTCGCGCACAAAAGCCAAAATCGGTTCGCTGCTTTCGATAAAACGTATATCTCCCCACTTGAGCGCCGGTTGTTGTTGCCGCCAGCGCATAAAGTGACGGAATTGATTTAATCGCGAGTGCGCTTCTTTTTCTTGTTCCGCGACCGACAAGGCGCGGTGTTCAGCAGGAATTGGCAACCACGGTGCGGTGTTGCTAAAACCGGCACCGACGCTAGCGTCCCACGGCATTGGTGTGCGGCAACCGTCACGGCCTTTAAAGTTGGGCCAAAACGCGATGCCATAGGGATCTTGCAGATCTTCAAACGCGATTTCGGCTTCGGTTAAACCTAATTCTTCACCTTGATAAACGCAGATCGATCCGCGTAGCGAGCACAACATTGCGGTTAATTGTGTGGCTAATTCTGGGGCGGGATTTTTGCCACCCCAACGCGTTGCGACGCGTTCAACATCGTGATTGGAAATCGCCCAGCAGGGCCACCCTTGGCCCGCCTTGGCTTCCAAATTTTCCACTGTTTCGCGAATGTATTTGGCGGAGCCGTCTTTGGTTAACAATTCAAAACTGTAACCCATATGCAAACGACCGGGCTCGGTGTACTCGGCCATGGTCGCTAACGAATCTTCTGACGAAATTTCGCCCAATCCGGCGATATCGTTGTATTGATCCATTAGCGCGCGCAAACGTGCCAAGAATTGCAAATTTTCAGGTTGTGTATTGTTGTAATAATGATATTGAAATGCATACGGATTATCGGGACTAAAACCGCGACCGACGCGCAGTTCAATCGGTTTGGCCGGATTGTCGCGTAATTGTTTATCGTGGAAACAAAAATTGATTGCGTCCAAACGGAAACCATCAACGCCGCGATCAAGCCAGAATTTCACCGCATCCAGTGTCGCTTGCTGCACTTCGGGATGATGAAAATTGAGGTCCGGCTGCGACGTCAAAAAATTGTGCAAATAATATTGGCAACGACGCGGTTCCCACTGCCACGCGACGCCGCCGAAGATCGACAACCAGTTATTTGGCGGAGTGCCATCTTCTTTGGCATCGGCCCACACATACCAATCGGCTTTCGGATTGGTTTTGTTTTCACGACTCTCTCTAAACCATTCATGTTCGGTAGAGGTGTGACTCAGCACTTGATCGATCATCACCTTGATACCGAGCGCATGGGCTTTCTCAACAATGCGATCAAAATCCGCGAGCGTGCCAAACATCGGATCAACGGCACGGTAATCGGCAATGTCGTAACCGAAGTCGGCCATCGGCGATTTGAAAAACGGCGAGATCCAGATCGCATCAACACCTAAACTCGCAATGTAATCGAGGCGTTGATAGATCCCCGGCAGATCGCCGATACCGTCACCGTTGGTATCGAGAAAACTGCGCGGATAGATCTGATAAGTGACGGCACCGCGCCACCAAGGCGAATTCGACATTGTTGTTATCCGTAATAATTCGGCCACAACGGTGGTAACAAGCGTTGTGGATGCGTGGCGTGCAGCTTAACGCTTGAGACCTAACGAACATGAAGAGCTTGAATACGTATTCATCCTCGCTACGCCCTCGAAGACGCAGCGCAAACGTATGCAGGCTGATAGTTTTTTCACGCACACGCGCCCCTTTACCGATGAACCATTCACGATGCTGCCATGAACATCCAACGCAATGATCACGCGCCGTTATCCCGTTATGTTGCAACGGCATCGCGTAGAGCGGTGCTGTTGTTGTGGGTGACGTCGTTGTGGGTGACATCGTTGTGGGTGATGTCATTGTGTGGTCTGGATAGCGTTGCCCATGCTGCGACAGCAGAACGCGACGAACCGCTTGTGCTGCAAACGCCGACGGCGTTTTATAACTGGATTGCCATTAACGTAGCGCACGGCGAAACGGCGCAATGGACGGCCAGCGATAACGTTGCCGGTTATTACGAAACGCGCACTGGTGGTTATAACGGCGGTGTCGGTTATCGTTATCGTGAACACAGCTTGTTTTTTGATTTTGCATCGGCGCTGGATGAGCAGTGGTTGGATCGGCGCGTAGCGGCGCGCCACTATCGCCTGCTGCCCAACGAGATCGAAAACCATTACGACAGTGCCACCGAATCATTGCAATTACAGCAACAACAATCGTCGTTGTCACTGCGATTACGCAGCGAAACACCGCGCACATTAACGCTAGCGCCGTTGTTGCCGTCACGTTTACCACGCGCACTTCGCGCGAGCGATGACACTTGGATAGCGCCGTTAATGTCGCCTTGTGAAACCGATGTACCGTGTTATGTGGCGATCAGCTCGCCGCAAAAAATCAATCTGTCGTTATGCACACCATCATTATCGGCGCAATCAACACAAGCGATTGACGTCAAGCGGATGTCATTTTATTGCTTTCGTTCCGCCTCACCCCAAACCGAATTGCTGTTGCACGTTGCGTTCGCGAACAGTGAGCGTGCGGCAAAACAAATCGTGCAAACCATGAACAAAAACGACCGTTGGAATGAAAGCCGAAAAAAAACGCTGACGCGCTTAACCACGAATTATGTATGGACCGATAATGACACCTACAATCGCGCGTTGATGTGGTCGCATCACAGCGCGCAATCCTTTGTTGTGCAGCAATATGGCGACGGTATTTGGGCGGGATTGCCGTGGTTTCGCGATAACTGGGGGCGCGATACGTTTATCGCACTGCCTGGCACATCGTTAGTGTCGGGTCACTTCGATCAAGCGAAAGCGATTATCGACAATTTTCTGCGATGGCAAAAAAATGACGACAAACATTCGCCGCTTTATGGCCGCATTCCAAATCGTGTAGCGGCAGAACGTGAGAAAATTTACAACACCGTCGACGGTACGCCGTGGCTCATCCGCGCGTTATACGATTACGTGCAATACAGCGGTGACAAAGCGTACGCCTTGGCGCAGTTGCCGCGATTAGAGACTTACCTTGACGGTGTCGAAAAGCACTGGCTCGACGACAATGGATTGATCACACATGACGATGCCGACACGTGGATGGATGCGCGCATTGAAGGGCAACAAGCATGGTCGCCACGCGGCAATCGTGCGGTAGAAATTCAAGCACTGTGGTGTACGGCGCTGGACATTGTCGTGCCGTGGCTGCGCGACGTTGGACAGCACAAAAAAGCGCAGCATTACGCCGAATTGGCGCAAAAAAATCGTCGTTCGGTGCAAACTTTGTATTGGGACGGTGAACGCCTTGCCGATCGTTTGCGCGCCGACAACTCCGCCGATTTTACCGTGCGGCCGAATCAACTTTTGGTGTTGACTGTACCAGTAACAAACTATTTAAGTCGCGAGATCGAAGCGGCTATCGTGCGCCGCAGCGTTGCTAAATTGCTGCTGCCGTATGGCGTGTTATCGCTAGACCCTGCACATCCTGCATTTCATCCCCGTCATCAAGATGACGAGTTCTATCATAAAGACGCGGCATATCATAACGGTACGATTTGGGGCTGGAATGCCGGTTTTGCGATCAGTGCGCTGAATGATTTCGGGCAGCAGAATTTATCGTGGTCGTTAACGAAAAACCTAAGCGATCAACTTTTACAACACGATGCGCGCGGTTCAATGAGCGAGTTAATTGACGCAACGTTAGATAAGCGCGCAGCGATTAAACCGTCAGGCACCTTTGCGCAGTCGTGGAGTGTGGCCGAATTTTCCCGTAATGCGTTTCAAGATTACCTTGGATTTCAGCCAGCTTTGGCGCAGCAAATGCTGCATTTTATGCCCGCAATTCCGGATGAATGGCAGCGAGTGCAAGCACGCGTTCGTGTCGGCAAAGATCAACAGATAACGCTTTTTTACGAACGGCAATTAAAACAGGAATGCTGGCGCTTTAACTGGTCATCGGCAACGCCTATTACGATGCAGTTTGTGCCACGACATCATCGACGCACGCGCAAAGCCATCACGCTTCAGCTGCGCAAACCAGAATCAAACGTTTGTTGGTCAGAAGACAGTGTGAGCGTCAATGGCGAACGTCAACTGGCGCGCGACATCGAAGGTGATGTGCGCATCAAAGAGGCTCTGGAATTTACCACGCTTAACGCGAATAAATCGGATTATCCGGTGCTAAAAAACAAGAACGTGCTGCGCGACCGTCTGCTAAAGGGCGAATCCGTTTTTTGATGTAACGGGTTAAGCAAAATACGCAATGTACCGTTATTTCGCATCGTTGCATTGAATACGTATTCAATTTCAATTTGTGCGTATTCGCATTGTATTCACCAAAGCGACGGGTGAGCATCCAACGCGCAAAGCAATGATGAAACCAACGCACGGCGTTCATTTCGATTCACGATAAATCAATCCCCGTTCGGGAGAAAAAAATGAAAAGTAAACTTTATCGCGCAAAATGGCTGGGATTTTGCGCCGCATTTTTAATATCACTGCTCACCGTCACCGCCTGCAGTTCGGGCGGTGGTGGTGGCGGTAAAGATGACGGTGGTGTGACACCGCCGGTTGTCACCGATCCGACGGTCACGGTAGCGACACCGGCCGCGTTAACGGTGGCGGCGTGTGACGACGCGCCGTTAACCGGATTGTCGCGCGAAATAAATAAAATAGTGCCGCTAAAGGTCGCGCGCAAAGCGAGCGCGTTGCGTATTCATTATCAGCGCACAGCGGGCGATTACAGTGGTTGGGGTTTGCATTTCTGGAATCTGGATGGCAGCGCCGCTAACACCACCGGTATTGATTGGGCGACGCCGCTGGTTGCTGCCGGCACCGATGCGTTCGGACCATACTACGATGTGCCGTTGAGCGCCGAAACCGGAACTATTGGGTATATTTTTCACAAAGCTGACGAAAAAGATCACGGTGGTGCCGATCAATCGTATGTATTAAACGGAAAATTCGAAATATGGCGCAAACAAGGCGACCCCACCACGTATGAAACCGATCCCGCCACGATTTCGGTGCCGGACGCTGAATTTGTGCGTGTGCATTACAAACGATTCGCACAAGACTTTGCTGGATTCGGTTTGCATATTTGGGAAATGACCAGCGGAAAAGATATTGATAGCGCGCGTCTACCATCGGGTGTTGTGATCGGCGAGTGGTCTAATCCGGTGCCGTTTGCGTCGCCGATGACGACCGGCAATGATGCGTTTGGTGTGTGGATTGACGTGCCGGTAAAAAAATACAGTGAAGGCGCGCGCGGATTTAATTTTCTCGTACACAAAGGAAGCGACGACGCGGGTAAAGACGGTGGTGATCGCGCGATGACGTTCTTGCAAGGTTACGAGATCTGGTTGCTTGAAGGCGATAACAGCGTGCATTACACCATGCCAAAAGGTGATGTGTCGCCCGACAGTGCCAAAGCGTATTTTGCGAATCGCGACACGATTCTTTGGCCACACGTCGATGGCAGCGGTGAATTTCGTTTGTACTACAGTGGCAACGCGGACATCGCCGTTAATGAAGGCGTTAGCGGTGCTGAAAATTCGTTGCTGCTCACCAAGTTTGATGCCTCTACGTTGCCTTCGGCGCTGCAAGAAAAATTCAAATACGTGTTAAAACCCTTTGTGGCACTTAAATTACCTACGCTTAACGACGCCACTCGCAAAAAATTATTGCAAACGCAATTAATGCTGGTACGAAGCGATAGCAGCGGTGTGCTTGATGCAACGCAGTTGCAATTACCTGGCGCGATCGATGATTTATATGCGACGGCGGCCAACGCCAAAACCTATGGTGTCACCGTGCAAAACGATAAGCCCGATTTTCAACTCTGGGCGCCAACCGCGTTCGCCGCAGCGGTGTGTGTTTACGATGCCGGTAACAGCGGCAGTGCCGTTTCCGTTCATGCGATGACGCGTGATGACGCGAGTGGCAGTTGGCATTATCAAGGTGATGCGGCGCAATTGGGTAAATACTATCGCTATCTGGTGGATGTGTACGTGCGCAGTGAAAATGCAAACGTGCGTAACCTCGTTACGGATCCGTATTCCGTGTCATTGTCGGCGGACAGTCAACGCAGTTGGATTGGCGTACTCAGTAACGCGGCGGTGAAACCGGACGGGTGGGATACGCACACCGTTCCCGCGCTTGATGCGCCCGAAGATCTCGCGATTTATGAAGCACACGTGCGCGATTTCAGTGCCAAAGATCAGACTGTACCCAGTGCACATCGCGGCAAATATTTAGCGTTTACTGATGATGCTTCCGACGGTATGCAGCACTTGATGAATTTGCAATCGGCTGGTTTAACGATGTTGCATTTGTTGCCCGTCAACGACATCGGAACGATTCCCGAACGCGATTGCGTTAATCCGGTTATTCCCGCGTCAGCACCCGATAGCGAAGATCAACAAGCCGCCGTTTATGCCGTGCGCGATAACGATTGCTTTAATTGGGGTTACGATCCCTTGCATTACACCGCGATCGAAGGCAGCTACGCCACCGATCCGTCGGATGCCACGATGCGCGTAAAAGAATTTCGC
>CAZYUS010000102.1:9966-11398 GCA_964650615.1 uncultured Pseudomonadaceae bacterium
GCGGCGATAAAAAATCTGCATAGCAAAGGTTTGCGTGTTGCGCTTGATGTGGTTTACAACCACACGCCATCGTCAGGACAAGACAAGCGTTCGGTGCTCGATAAAGTAGTGCCGGGTTATTATCACCGTTTGGATAGCGTCGGTAATGTCACCAACTCAACCTGTTGTTCAAACACCGCCACCGAACACGCGATGATGGCGAAATTGATGATCGATTCGGTGTCAACCTTAGCGCACGAATACCAAATCGACGCGTTCCGATTCGATATCATGGGGCATCAACCGTTAAGCGTAATGAACGAATTGCAAACCGCCGTCAATGCGTCCGCCGGACGACCGATTTATTTGTACGGCGAGGGTTGGACTTTTGGCGAAGTCGCCAATGACGCGCGCTTTGTGCAAGCTACGCAAAAAAATCTGGCAGGCAGCGGCATCGGTAGTTTTAATGATCGTATTCGCGACGCGGTGCGCGGTGGCGGTGCGTTCGATGGCGGTAACGCGCTCATTCAAAACCAAGGCTTGATCAACGGCATTTTTCTCGATGACAACGGCAGTGGCGGCGGCAAAATGTTGAGCGATCTGTTTTGGGTCAGTGACATTGTGCGTTTAGGTATGGCGGCCACGTTAAAAGACTACTCGATGCAAGTGAGCGATGGCAGCACAAAACTTGGCAACGCCGTCGATTACTACGGCATTGGCGCGGGCTACACACTCGATCCGCAAGAAGTCATCAACTATGTCGATAAACACGACAATCAAACGCTGTTCGATATCAACGGTTATAAATTACCGCTAACCACGTCGATGAGCGATCGGGTGCGTGTGCAATCGCTCGGGATCGCGAGCGTAGCACTAGCGCAAGGGGTGCCGTTTTTTCACGCAGGCATGGATATTTTGCGCAGCAAATCCTACGACCGTGACAGCTACAACAGCGGCGATCATTTCAACGCCATTGATTGGAGTTTGACGAGCAATAATTACGGCGTTGGCGCACCGATTGCCGAAAAAAATCAAGACAATTATGGCGTCATTAAACCGCGATTAGCCGACACGAATATGAAACCCACGTTAAGTGCCGCGCAGCAAACCTCGATCGCGTTTCGTGAATGGTTGGCGATACGCAAAAGCTCGACGCTGTTTCGTTTGCGCACCGGAGAAGACGTCAAAAATCGGCTTCACCTGCACAACACGGGCAGCACACAAATCCCCGGCGTGATCGCCTACAGCATTGAAGGCAATGATTACACCGGAGCGGTTTATAACAAAGTGGCGGTGTTCATCAATGTGGATAAAGCACCACACACCATCACTGTACCGACATTGTCATCCGGCAATTTTGCGTTACATCCGGTGCATGTTGGTGGTAACGACGCCGTGGTGAAAACTGCTAGCTACAACAACAACAGCGGCGCATTCACCATACCCGCCCGCA
>CAZYUS010000103.1:0-11259 GCA_964650615.1 uncultured Pseudomonadaceae bacterium
ACTGGCATGGTTAGCCGAGGAAAACACCGTCGTCAAAACAGGGGATGTGGTCGCGCGATTGGATGCGGTGAAATACGAACGCGAAGTCGAATCACAGCAATTAAAGCAAGAGCAAGTCGAGCAAGCCTTAACGAGCAAACACGTGGTCATGAGCAACGAAAAACGTGACATTCTCGACGAATTATTGTTAGTCGATCGCGAACAAAAATTGGCGCAAAAATTTGCCGTAGAAGACCTGAGGGTGTACTCGCGCAATGACATCATCGACAAGTTGGCCAACGTCGAATACTTGGGGGCGCGGCGCGATTACCAGCAATGGCGACAAGGGCGGCAGGAAAAAAAAGCTAAAGGCGAAATGGAGTTGTTGCAACTGGAAAAACAACAAGCGCAAACCAAATTAGATTTGGCGCATAAAGTGTTAAATCGGCTGGAGATCAAAGCACCGCATGACGGCATTTTTGTGATGGTCAAAAATTGGAACGGGCGCAAACCCAGCGTCGGTGAAACCATGTGGCCGGGCCGAAAGTTTGCTGTTATTCCGCGCCTTGATTCCATGCAAGCGAAAGTCAGTGTGTTGGAGTCGGAAGCGTTTGGTTTGAAGGAAGGATTGGCCGTGTCGTTGCTGCTTGATGCCGAACCGAAAGTGAAACTAGAGGGCCGTTTGACGACCGTCGATGGTGTGGCCAGTGCGCGCGAAGAAAATAATCCGGTGAAATATTTTGGGGTAACGGTACAACTCAATAATGCACCGCCGAATTTAAGTCCGGGTGCGCAAGTGCACGGTCATATTCGCGTTTTGCAAAAACCGAATTGTATTGCGATTCCGGCGCAGGCGGTGCAATTAGTGGGCGATGAGAACTTCATCTGGGTCGATAATCACGGTCGCATCGAAAAACGCTTGATCAAAATTGGTTGGCGGTCGCTCACGCGCGTCGAAATTGTCGACGGCCTAGCGGTCGGTGAAAGCGTGTTGTTGCAGCCGCCCGAGGAAATCGGATCATGAGTTGGTGGGATTATTTACAACAAGCATTGGAAGAGCAGCGTCATCATAAATTGCGCACGTTGCTAACCTTGCTTGGCATGATCTTCGGTGTCGGTGCCGTGATCGCGATGTTAAGCATTGGTGAAGGGGCTGAACGTGAAGCCTTACAAATGATTGATGCCATGGGTTTGCGTAATCTCATTGTCGAAAGCAAAGAGATGGACGATGAACGCTTAAAAGAAATGCGTAAACACTCGATTGGTTTGACATTACAGGATCTGCGCGCGGCGCAAGATACGTTGCCTTTTATCGAACACATCAGCGCTGAAAAAGAAGTCAAAACCTATTTGGTTTTTTCGGAATCCGCACAGGCGGATGTGAGTGTGATGGGGGTGACACCGGGCTATTTTTCGCTATCCAGTTTCAGCGCTGCCGATGGTGCGTTGTTCGATGATGGTGACGATGAGCGTTATGAACAAGTAGCGGTACTTGGTGCGCAAGCGGCAACGACGTTATTTCCTCAAGGTGATGCGATAGGGAAATTGGTTAAAGTCAACCATGTGTGGCTGCGTGTCAAAGGCGTGCTGGCGGATCACGAATTAAAAAAGAACGAATTTGAAGGTATAAAACTCGGTAGCGAAAAGACGCGAATTTTTATTCCGTTACAAACTGCGCTTAAGCGATTTAAGTTCAAAACATTGGAATCAGAGTTAAGTACGTTTCGTTTGCAGTTACAGCCCAATGTTGATGCGGTAGCAGCTGCGCGCACGCTCACGCATTTATTGAATCGTCGTCATAATTCGGTCGATGATTTTGATATTGTGGTTCCGGCAAAATTAATGGCGCAACATCGCCAGACCAGACGGATCTTTACCATTGTGATGAGTTGTGTGGCGGGTATCTCGTTATTGGTCGGCGGCATCGGCATTATGAACATCATGCTGGCCAGCGTACTGGAGCGCACACGTGAGATTGGTTTATTGCGCGCTATTGGCGCGACTCGACGCGATATTTTGCGGCAATTTATTGTCGAAAGTTTTACCGTCACCGCGATGGGCGGCTTGCTTGGTATTGCGCTCGGGTTCGCACTGGCGGCTGTGATCGCTTATTTTGCCGATTGGGCGTTCGGGTTTTCACTGATCGCGATTTTTGTGTCGGTCGGCGTGTGCGCCGTGATCGGTATTGTGTTTGGCATGTATCCCGCGATTAAGGCCTCGCAACTGGATCCGATTGTGGCGTTGCAACGGGAATAAATGGGTTAGCGTTAATGCGACTGTTTAACCAGAAACGCATTAATCTTTGGTCGGGATTAATGCGTTCTGGTTTAGTAATAAAATCAATCCAGCTTTAACGTAGCGCCCCACATTAAACCGAAACCAGGACGTGTCTGGCGCACAATAAGTTGCCATGTGCCTTTGATGTCGGTGTCAGGCATCAGTGCTTGTGCACGAATTAGTTGAACGCCGTTGTCATCGCTTTTCACGGTTAAGGGCAGCTCGACACCGGGGGGGCAAAGTATGAATCGGATCGTCTTTGTGATACGCATCAAAATCGACGAACGTTAACTAATCGTTCAGGAGGATTGTTTCAAATAAAACACCGCGCAGCGTAAAAAATCGACGGGGCTGACAATACCGACAATTTCTTTATTGCGGGTGACACAAAGAATGGCATTTTTATGAGTGATTAATTGATCGGCCGCGTCGAGCAGTGAGTCGTCTTCACTAAAGCAACGTCCGACCGGTTCCATGATCTCACTGACCAATTTTTCGCTTTCGACGCGTTCTAGTCGTTTCAAACCAATTTGATCGGCGATGTTTAATGCCACCGTCAGCATCGCGCGTTGCGTCAGCACGCCCACCAGTTCTCCGTGGCGTGAAATCACGGGGATATGACGTATGCCGCGTTGTTTCATGATCGCGCGTGCGTCACTCAAGGTGTTGTCATCGAATAAGGTGATCACATCACGGGTCATGAGGTCGGAAACAAGACGCATGGCAATGGCCTGTCAGGGAGTTGCTGTAGTTATAGTCAATAAAAAACCCCGCGACGTGGCGGGGTTGAAATTTAAGGAAATTCCCTACGCGTGGCGCATCCCTTTTTTAAGCCACGGCGTAAGCAACAAGATGGCGAGGCCAATACCGATGCCCCACCACAGCAGAGTGTCAAACAGCTGCGCGTATTTGGCTAACGCCGCCGTCACGTTAAGCGTCGTGCCTTCTTCCAGCTCGACGGATGACAGTTTGCCCAGTTGTGCGGCGATCACTTCGGAATACGAGGTGCCAAGAAACCAGCCGCCCATCATCACACTCAATACGCTGGGTACCGACAAAGCACTGACCGCCGCGAGTCCGATCGGGGCCACCATCAGTTCGCCTATCTCCAACACAAAATAAGCGGCCACAAACCACCAGAAACCGGCCAAACCGTTGGCCTCAGGGTGCGTCGCGGCATACGACAAACACCAAAACGATAAACCGGCGATCACGATGCCGAGGCCGGATTTAGCCGGCATACTGGGATTAAGGCCGAATTTGCCCAGAAATGGCCACGCCCACGCGAACACCGGCGACAAAGCAAAAATAAACAGCGCGCCCAGCGCGGTTAATTGTCCGGCACTCCATTCAATGCCGAAGGCTTCGCGATTCATCACCCGATCCGAAAACAACACCCATGAGCCATAGGTTTGTTCGTACAAGGTGTACAACACCAAACTGGAGAAAATAAAGAAAATCACCATCAGCATTTGCACGCGTTGCGTTGCGTTGCAATGTTTCACCATAAACCAGGCAATACCGAGCGCGAGTGCGGCGGTAACCATGTGCATGGTCAGCAACACCGGACTGAAACCCAGCAGCGGCAAAATAAACGAATGCAATTGAATTAAAAACCACACCACCGCAACACCGCCAAAGGCACCGAGATAAATGAGTTGTTCGATATTAAGCCCGATAAAAATCGTGCGCGTTAATTGTGCGGGATCTTTAGGTTCGGCGTGACCATGCAAATATTTTTGTCCGAATGCAAACGTGATCAACCCCAAAACCATACCTATACCGGCGGCACCGAAACCGTATTTCCAGCCATACGTTTCGCCCAGCCAGCCGCACAACAAACTGGCGATGAACGCGCCTAAATTAATGCCGGCATAAAATAAGGTGAACCCGGATTCACGACGCGGATCGTTTTCGGGATACAAATTACCAACGATGGTGGAAATATTCGGTTTTAAAAATCCGACACCGACAATAATTAAACTGAGACTTAAGTAGAAAATTTGCAGCGCGGTTTCGTCGCGCACAATTTCGCCGTTTATGCGCTGCGCTTCGGTGCCTTCGAATGCCATTCCAAAATGACCCAACACCAATAAAATGCCGCCGAACATTACCGCTTTACGCATACCCAAATAGCGGTCGGCCAATAAACCGCCGAGCACCGGCATGGCATAGACCAAACCGCCGTAAGCGCCGATCAAGTTATAGCCATTGTCATCGTTAAATAAATGATATTTGGTGAAGTAGAGCAGCAATAACGCTTTCATACCGTAGAACGAAAAGCGCTCCCACATCTCGGTAAAGAAACAAATATATAAACCGACCGGATGTCCCATAATGGTCTTTTCTTGAACAATGCGACCGTCAGCTGTTTTAATATTTTGCATTGCTAGGCTCCTGATTAGCTGGCGCGAGTGTAGCGAGCCGGACTGTGGGCGGCCAGTCCCGTTTCAAAGGAGGCAGGGCGATGAAGCCTCAGCACATTGCATTACACGGTGCCGATATAACGCTGTATCCCGCGTTATGGACTGCGCACGAATCGCAGCAGATATTTGAGCAACTACAGACCTTACGCTGGCAACAAAAAGCGATCCGTCTTTTTGGCCGTAGCGTCATGCAGCCGCGTTTGGTGGCGTGGTATGGCGATGACGGGGCCGATTATGTTTATTCGGGTGTACGGAATATTCCGTTACCGTGGGAGCCGACATTGCTCGCGCTGCGTGAGCGCGTGCAGCGCATCGTGCCGCATACCTTTAATGCGGTATTGTGCAATTTTTACCGCGACGGCAACGACAGTATTGGCTGGCACAGCGATGATGAAAAATCGTTAGGGCCACAGCCTATTATCGCCTCATTAAGTTTTGGTGCAACGAGAGTGTTTAGGTTGCAACACAAGCGCGATAAAACCCAGAAACTGGCCATTGAATTACCTGATGCATCACTATTATTGATGCAGGGAGCGACGCAAAAAAATTATCGGCACGCGATTTTTAAAACCAAAGACCCGATCGGGCCGCGAGTTAATTTAACGTTCCGGAATATCGTGGGATAAAAAAAGGGCAATTCATGAATTGCCCCTACGCAGGGGATGTGTGATTTTCGTTATTGTTTCATTCGTAAATCGTGCGTGTTAATTGTTTCGTAGGGGCGATTCACGAATCGCCCTTAGCGAACACCACAAAAATTATTTTACGCCGTGTGTCCATTTGGCCACCATCGGGCCGATAACAAATAAAAACACACCGGCACCGGTGAGCAACCAAAAGCTAAACGTAAAACCGGACAAGGCCGACTCGATGGTCATGCCGGTTGCGCCGCTGATCTCGCTGGCGAGCAAGCCGGAAAAATTATTACCGATGGCGGTGCTTAAGAACCAGCCGCCCATCGCGGAGCCGATCATGGTTGGAGGGGCCAATTTGGTGGTCATGGATAAACCGACTGGTGATAAACACAATTCGCCTACGGTTTGAAACACATAACACGCCGCCAGCGTCCAGAACGGGATCATATTTTTGTCATCCACCAAACGGCTTAACGCAAAAATCAACACCGCGAAACCGAGCGCATTACCTAAAAGTCCGAGCGCAAACTTGCGTGGAATCGAAGGCTCCAGCGATTTTTTCGATAACGCAAACCACACCATGGTCAGTAACGGCGCAATGGCGATAATGGCCAATGAATTCACCGATTGAAACCACGCGATCGGAAATTCCCAGCTGCCGAAATCGCGGTTCACAATGTTTTGTGCCAAGAAATTAAACGAACTACCGGCTTGTTCGAAAAACATAAAAAACAAAATATTAAACGTGAACATGGTCAGCATGGCGTAAACGCGATGTGTCGCGACTTCACCGAGTTTGCGGCCGCCCATGATGAGCAAACCCGCCAGACCGATGAACAACGCAAACAAGATCCACGCCAGAATGCTGGCACCAACATAGGCCATCAATAAATACACCGGAAATATCGCGGCGATGGCACCGACAATCACCAACCCTAATTTTTTATAGCTGGCTGGATTGCGTTCGACGGCACCGACACCGAGTAATTGTTTGCGTCCGAAATAAAACCAGATATAACTTAACACCATGCCGATGCCGGCTGAGGCGAACACCACTTTATAGTTTTGCATAAATGGCGTATCGGTGATCACGCTGGCCAACCATTGCGTAACAATGGGCGATAAAAATCCACCGGCGTTGATGCCCATGTAAAAAATCGAAAAACCCGCATCGCGACGCTGATCACCGGGTTTGTATACCTGACCTACTAAACTGGAAATATTGGGCTTAAATAAACCGTTGCCGACGATGACCGTTGCCAGACCTAATAAAAAGAATTGTTGATTCGGGATCGTGATCATAAAAAGCCCAGCGCCCATGATCACGGCGCCGACCAAAATGGAGCGTTGATAACCAATGACACGATCGGCGACTAAGCCACCAAAAATAGCGCTGGCGTATACCAACGCCAAATACGCCCCGTAAGTTTTGGATGCGTATTGCTGACCCGATGCATCGCCGTTAAAAAATTGCGCCACGATATAAAGCGTCAATGCCCAGCGAATGCCATAAAACGCAAAGCGTTCCCAAAATTCGGCCATAAACAACATCCAAAGCGGACGCGGGTGTCCCCACAATTCTGGAAACTCAGGGCTAGCGGGCGCTGGATTCGCTTTTGCGTTCATTCGGTTCTCCTGATTGGTTTATTTTTAATCAAATTAGTTTGATTGATTTTGTGCCGCCACGTTACCGCAATAAACCTGACTTGCAAGAAATAAGCGTGGTGAATTTGATCGCTTCTGCGGATAACGCACGTTATCCATTACACCTTCTCTGGTGCGACCTGACGGCTTTGCTTGAGGCTTGGGGCGGGCTATGGCATAAAGCGCGCAGCCTGCAAAACGGGTATCACAATAAGGACGGCCGCTATTTTTGACGGACACGTCCATCTTATTTTTTGCGAGACAGAGGAAATACCCATGACGTCTAAAGTTCCGCAGGGGACGCTACTCGGCCATCCCACCGGTTTGTTTTTGTTATTTTCCACCGAGATGTGGGAGCGTTTTTGTTACTACGGTATGCGCGCACTGGTGGTGTTGACGCTGGTGGCTGCCGTTGATGGCGCTAATCCCGGCTTCGGCATGGATCGCGCACAGGCATTAGTGTTGTACGGCTGGTACACGAGCTCGGCCTATGCCACCAATATTTTGGGGGGCATCATCGCCGATAATTATCTCGGTCAACGTCGCTCAGTGATTTTTGGCGGCCTGATTATGGCTGCGGCACAATTCACCTTATTTTTTGCTGTGCCGGGCAGTCTTTCGCTGTATTACATCGGTTTAGTGTTAATGGCGTTGGGTGTTGGTTTATTTAAGCCCAATATTTCGACCATGGTGGGTGACTTGTACAGCAAAGGTGATGCTCGTCGTGACGCCGCGTTTTCGATTTTTTATATGGGCATCAATATCGGCGCGTTTTTCGCACCGTTAATTACCTCAACCTTGGGTGAAGACCCGAATTACGGCTGGCGCTGGGGCTATTTTTCGGCCGGTGTCGGAATGTTGATCTCGGTTGCCATTCAATTATTTCTCGCACAACGTTATTTGGGCGATATCGGTCGTGTGCCGAATGCCAAAGTCGAACGTGCGAATGCCGGTGGAGTTAAACAACCGCTCACGCGCGACGAAGTTGATCGCCTCAAAGTGGTGTTTTCGATGTTTATTTTTATCACCATTTTTTGGACCGCATTCGAACAAGCCGGCGGGTTATTGAATTTATTCGCGCAAGATCACACCGATCGCATGATCGGCGCTTTCGAAATTCCAGCGGGTTGGTTTCAATCGGCTAACGCCTTGTACATCGTGTTATTCGCGCCGGTATTTGCATGGTTGTGGGTCAAACTCGGCAAAATGAATTTGAATCCCTCTGCCCCCATTAAAGTGGCCGCCGGTATGGTACTCACCGCGATTGGTTTCGGCTTTTTGATTTTGGGCGTGTTCGAAATGCAAAGCGATGTCGCACACAAATCCGCCGTGATCTGGTTGATGCTCGGTTATTTGTTCCACACCTTGGGCGAGTTGTGCATTTCGCCGGTGGGCTTGAGTTTGATGACCAAATTAGCACCTTTGCGATTGATGTCGTTCATCATGGGCGTGTGGTTCCTGATGCCGGCCTGTGCCTATTTCTTTGCCGGTTATATCGGCGCGTTTACCGAATATGCCGGTGAATATGCGTTCGTCGTCGATGCGGCCGCTAAATTTGGTGTCGCGCACGAACACGCCGGATTATTTTTCGTGTTTGCCGCCATCGCGGTGGTGCTGGTTTCTTTCGCGGTTGTTATGTGGGCCGTTTCCCATAAATTAATTGTGTGGATGCATGGCGCTGAAGATGTTGTAGTGGCAAGCGTTGATAACAAAACACCGAATGCCGAAGCGCAAACAGCATAAGTATTTTCTGTGTTAACAAAGCCCCGTTCGCGGGGCTTTGTTATTTCTGGCGTGATGCCTACACTATGCGTCATGCATTCAAAAGGGGCCGCCAATGTCATTTAAAGCCTGTCGTGTTTTTAACGAAAATTTAACCGTGCAGCAGCGTCTCGTTGACATGAACGATGACGAGCTATCGCCAGGTGAGGTGCTCATCGACGTCGAGTATTCATCGCTCAATTATAAAGACGCCTTAGCGTGTACCGGTCGCGGAAAAATCATGCGCAAATTTCCGCTCAATGCAGGCATTGATCTCGCTGGTACGGTGCGCCAATCGAGCGTGCCTGAATGGCAAGCGGGCGATAAAGTGTTGGCCAATGGTTGCGGTTTAGGCGAAGCCCATGACGGTGGTTTAGCGCAACGGGCGCGTTTGCCGACGGCATGGTGTATCGCGATGCCCAACGGATTAAACGCGCGTCAAGCGATGAGTTTAGGTACGGCCGGCTTTACCGCTGCCTTGTGTTTGCATCGTATGGAAGAAAATGGACAAACGCCCGCCAAAGGTCCGATTGTGGTCACCGGTGCCAGTGGCGGCGTAGGCAGTGTGGCGGTAGCGTTGTTATCAACGGTTGGTTATGACGTGATTGCGTTATCGGGACGCGCTGAACACTATGATTATTTACGTGAGCTGGGCGCAAAAACCGTGTGCGATGTCGAAGCATTGGCGCTCGGTAATAAACCCTTAGACGCAGCGAAATTCGGCGGTGTGATTGACAACGTCGGTGGTGAATTGTTGGCTAAATTAATTGCTCATGTCGATTTATGGGGCAATGTGGCCAGCGTCGGTTTAGCGGCCAGCGAAAAATTACCGACCACGGTGTTCCCATTTATTTTGCGTGGCGTCAGCGTGTTAGGTGTCAGCTCCGCCAACTGTCCGATGCCATTGCGCCGCGCGTTGTGGCATAAATTAGGCGCGCAGTGGAAAATTCCATGCGCAGATAAAATCGTGCAACAAGAAATTGATTTATCGCACGTCAATCGCGTGTGTCACGACATCCTCGATCGCAAGTGCTTTGGTCGCACCCTCGTGCGTTGTGAACCATAAATTTAAGCGTAGGGGCGATTCACGAATCGCCCGTGGTTAAAACAAGCGTGATATCGAAATAAAACCGTAGGGGCGATTCACGAATCGCCCGCTTTTAATCGTTCAATAATCGGAAATAAATAATGAAAAACATGAGTTTAATCGCATCGCTTGCTGTTATCGCAACGCCCCTTTTCGCCGATGCCAACGTCGCACACTTCATTAACATTGATCGCGCAACGCAGCATGAAGCGCAGGTGATCTCACAGTTTCCGGTTACCGACAACGACCAACTCGTACTTAAATTACCCCATTGGCGCACTGGTCGTTACCAGATCCTCGACTTAGCCAGCGGCGTACGCGGTGTCAAAGCGTTCGGCGAAAACGGTCGTGTTCTTGACGTTTTAAAAACGGATAAAGGGACATGGCAAGTGAATAAGAAACCCGGTGAAGCGGTGAAGGTGCAATACGATGTTTACGCCAATGAATTAGGACAGCGCGTGCGCCATATCGACGACAGTCACGCGTTTCTTGACGCCAGCGGTGTGTGGATGTACAGCGACGAGAGTCGTGCTTTGCCGATCACGGTGAATTTGACGGTGCCGCAAGGTTGGCAATCACGTTCGGGAATGACGAGTTGTGGCGAACATTGTTTTAGTGCGGCCAATTACGATGTCTTAATTGATTCACCGATCGAATCCGGTATTCATGAATTCAGAACTTTTGATGTCAAGGGCAAAACATTTGAATTATTAGTGTGGGGCAAAGGTAATTACTCGCTGGATACCATGGTCACCGATTTGAAAAAAATGGTCACTACCGTAGGCGATTTATACGGTAGTTATCCTTTCGACCGTTATCTGTTTATGGTACACGCCACCAATGGCGAAGGTGGTGCAACCGAACACTTGAACTCGACGATTATTCAAAAATCGCGTTGGGGGTTTTCACCGCGCAAAGACTATCTCGATTTTTTTCGCACCGCTACGCATGAGTTTGTTCATACGTGGAACGTAAAATTATATCGGCCAAAAGAATTGGTGCCGTATCAATATCAGAGTGAGAATTATACTAATTTGTTATGGATCGCTGAGGGTAGCACCAGCTACTTCGACGAATTGAACACTCTGAGATCCGGTGTACAAAAACGCGATGAATACTTGGAGCAATTAGCCAAAGCAATCGACACGTATCAGCACACGCCGGGGAACTTGCGCATGAGTGCTAACGAGGCCAGCTTCGATGAATGGATTAATGGCAACGCCGATCGCGAACGGCAACGTAATGCACATTCTGGTATCTACACCAAAGGAGAGTTATTGGGCTTATTGTTTGATTTGAATATACGTGCCGCCACCAAAGGGAAAAAAGGTTGGCAAGATGTTCACAATTACGTGGCCGCGCACCATAGCGTCGCGCAGGGCGGCTACAGTGAAGCGGATGTATTGCAGGCATTAAAAGCGGTGAGTGGTCGTTAGTTTGATAACGAGTG
>CAZYUS010000104.1:0-11123 GCA_964650615.1 uncultured Pseudomonadaceae bacterium
CGGAATACCATCAAATTTGACGTAAGCATCAAAAGCCATTTTGTCATTCCCTTTGAATAGATAAATAAAAAATGGACGTCTCGTCCAAAAATTTGCCGTTAAGAAAGGGCGCGCTGAAGGTAGCGCAAAAAGATCCGTTGTCACACACCAACAAAGAAAATATGTGATTCACTTCGCTTTTTAGGTGAGGGCTCGATTGTCGGCGTGATGATCGAAAGCTTTATTGAAGCCGGCAATCAACCCATTCCCAGCAATCGCGCACAACTTAAAATACGGCTGCTCGATCACCGACGCCGGTGTTAATTGGTCTACCACCGAAAAAATGTTGCGGGATAAGCGAGAGATGCTGAAACCGGTGATTGAAGCGCGTTAATTTTTACGGCACAGAAATCACAGGAAACGCTATTAGCGCAGCGAGTAAATTTTTAAAACATTTTTACTGCCAACAAAATCCTCGGCATCCAAAGTGCCGAGGATTTTGTTGTTGCATAATTTACTTCAATTTCTGCCACAAAAATGTGTACGCCATGGCTTGCATAAACGCGGCTTGTTCGTTGTTGGCAGCGCCACCGTGGCCGCCTTCGATGTTTTCGTAATAGAGCACGTCTTTGCTGTATTCACTTATCATTTTGGCGGCCATTTTGCGGGCGTGGCCGGGGTGGACGCGATCATCGCGCGTTGAGGTCGTGAACAAAATCGACGGGTATTTTACGTTCGCTTTTAAATTGTGATACGGCGAAAACGTTTGGATGTATTGCCATTCTTGGGCGATATCGGGATTGCCATATTCGGCCATCCACGAGGCACCGGCGAGCAGCTTGTTGTAACGCTGCATATCAAGTAACGGCACTTGGCACACGATCGCGCCCCAGAGATCAGGACGCATCGTGAGCATATTGCCCATTAACAAACCACCGTTAGATCCGCCTTGAATGCCTAAGTGCGGCGTGCTGGTGATTTTGCGCGCAATTAAATCTTCACCAACGGCAATAAAATCTTCATACGCAGTGTGACGTTTTTCTTTTAATGCCGCTTGATGCCACGACGGACCAAATTCTCCGCCGCCACGAATATTCGCGACCACATAGACGCCGCCTTGCTCAAGCCATGCGCTGCCCGCGTTGGCGTTATAACCCGGTGTTAACGACACTTCAAAACCACCATAACCGTAAAGCAGGGTCGGATTTTTTCCGGTTAGTTTTAATGCGTTTTTGCTGACCAGAAAATACGGGATCGCCGTGCCGTCTTTCGAAGTCGCCTGATATTGTTTTACGTTCATATCTTTCGCATTAAACAGCGCCGGTAATTGTTTTAATAACACCGCTTTGGTTTGTTGCGCGTCACCTAACCACAGTTGTGAAGGCGTGAGGTAATCGGTGACGGTGAGCCAGTATTGATTCGATTCTTCTTCATCTACCGCATTGACACCAAGACTGCCGAATTCGGGCAGATTTTTTACCGCATCACGTTGCCAGTGACCGTTTTTATAAGTCAGCACGTAAATGCGATTACGCACATTATCGAGTTCATTAAGCAGTAAGTGATCTTTGGTAAAGCTGTAACCGGCTAACGATTGGCGCGCCCCCGGTTCAAACAACACATCGAATTGACGCTTGCCGTCCATAAACTCATCGTATTTGGCCGCGATTAAGGCACCGCTGGCGTAGGTCTTACCGGCCACGGTCCAATCACTTTTGAGTTCGAAGATCAACCATTCACGATGCGCTTGCACGGTAGCGTCATCGGGCTTGTCGATCTTGATGATTTTGCCGTGGTGGCGGAAAAACACTTCGTTGCTAAAAAACGTGATGCCGCGCATAAAGTATTCGCGCTCGAAACCACGCGTCAGATCGCGCGCACCATAAAGCCAGACGTCGTCTTTTTTGCCTTCGAACAACACCTCGGCTTTATCCATTGCACTGCCGCGCCGCCATAATTTGCTGACGCGCGGATAACCGGAATCGGTCATCGAGCCGTCACCAAAATCGCGACCGATGATTAAGGTATCGCGATCAAACCACGACGCACTGCCTTTTGATTCCGGCAAACGAAAACCATCCTCGACAAACGCTTTTTTATTTAAATCGAATTCACGCACCTCTTCGGCGTCGGCACCACCGCGCGACAACGAGATCAGGCAGCGTTGATAATCAGGATACAAGCAATCGGAACCGTGCCACACCCAATTCATGTTTTCTTTTTTATTGAGCGCATCGAGATCGATCACTCGCTCCCATTGCGGTTGCGCGTTGCGATAATCCGCCAAGGTCGTGCGCCGCCAAATGCCCGCCGGATTTTTATCGTCGCGCCAAAAGTTGTACACGTAAGCGCCCATTTTCGACACATACGGAATGCGTTCTTTCGAATTCAAATTCGTGAGCAAGCGTGCTTGCAAGGCTTTGAATTCGGCGGTGTCGCTTAATTGTTTTTGGCTGATGGCATTTTGCTCGCGCACCCACGCCAACGGTTTTTCGCCGCCGACATCTTCCAGCCATTGATACGCATCTTGTTGCGGTGTGTCGGCCATCGCGCTACTCATGATCGTGGTGATCACTAAACTTAAGCCCAAATGTTTCATTTTAACCATCCTGATTTTGGCGGCAAAACACAATTGCCCCGGTGATCGTTATGTCAGCATGCGCCGCCCAGCGTGCGCTAGGCGAATGTCGCTAAAAAGCGCCGCAGCTTGCTACAAGGAAAGCCGTGATGTCGATGCTGTATTTGTTACTCATTGTGCTGTCAACGCTTGTCACAATCGTGGGCGCGCTGACTCGTTTGCGTTTTTTATATCTGCTGTTCAAACCGTTGACGATGGTACTCATCATCGCCTTGGCGGCGCAGCGACACGCCGCAAGCGACTCGCTGTGGCTTTATGCCGCCGTGGTGTTATCACTTATCGGCGATGTGTGTTTGATGTTTCCCGCGCGCGCGTTTGGGGCCGGATTGGTGGCGTTTTTGCTGGCTCACCTCGCCTACATCGTGGTGTTTTTGCACGGCAATGCGCCGCTGTGGTGGTGGCCGCTGGTCGTACTGCTGCCGCTGACTGTGCTGTATTGGCGCGCGTTGGCGCGCTTTAAGCCGCGCTTGATGATGGCGATACAAATTTATAGCGTTGCCTTATTGGCGATGGTGCTGACGGGTTTGTCGCTGGCCCGCACACACCACGGCGCGACACTCGCAGCGGGGGTGTTGTTGTTCGCCTTATCGGACGGCTTGTTGGCGTGGAATAAATTTGCCCGACCTTTTGCGCACGCGCAGGCGTGGATCTTAAGCAGTTATTTCGCCGCACAAACCTTAATCGTGCTGTCCTTGTAGGGACAAGTTGAAAAAAGCGCCACATTTGTACAAAGCGATACGAAATCGCCACAATCTGATTCTGTAAAGTGAAAAAAACTGCCTTAGTGTGACGACAACCCCGAAGCGCCAACGAGTATGCCGCTGCCTGGGGCCAGAACCGGAAAACGATAGACCTGATTCCGCATCAAAAAGCGGCACAGAAAATAAATCGGCCGGGGCTCAAACTGCCGCGTTGCGTCCCCACCGCGCGCGCTCGTCAACGCTAGGAGTCTTTAACCATGAAAACGACCATGACCGCCATCGCGGCGGCGCTCGCGCTGTGCAGCACGGCGGCGCTCGCCGACACCATTACGCACGATGATTTTCGCCGTACCGTGCAATTCGACAGTTTCGATAACACGCTGATCAATAAGCCCAGCGATGTGCTGCGTCGCAACGCCACGCGCTATGGTTTGCCGCTATCGTTAAATAATTTAACGCTGGTGCAAGTGCAAGAATCCTTACTCGGCAAACATTATCGCTATCAACAAATGCATCAGGGCCTCGCCATTGATCAAGCCGAAATTGTCGTGTCGATGGATCACAATGGCCGCGTATTAAAAGTGTTTAACAACAGCGTGCCGGTAAATGCCGCGTTCGCTAAAACGAATAATAAAGCCACCTTGAGTGCCGACGACGCATTGGATCGCGCATGGAAAAATCAGCGCGTGCAACAGGCCTTGGTGGATACGCCACGCCATCAATTAGTGTGGGTCGCCAATGAATCCGGTTTAACGCTGGCGTATCGCGTGCACATCGCCGCGCAAATGCCGACCGGCGGTTTCGTGCAATACATCAACGCTAACAATGGCGACTTATTAAAATCGTACACCACGACCTTGCCGCGCAATGCTGAACACGAACGCACCTTAGCGGACCGTCAAAAGGTGAGCGGCGCGTTATTAGATCGTCACGCGGCAATGCAAGAAGTGCGCGCCAAACAAACACAAAAGATCGTTAACGCGGCGGCGGCCTCCGGCATCAATGGCTCCGGTAATGTGTTCGATCCGGATCCGCGCACCGTGTTAAATAACGACAGCTTAACCGACACCTCGTCGGCGGCGTCATTCGACGCCGCGTATGCGGTAAAATCGTTGCGCGATTTAACCGTTTCCGGCAGCACCTATTCGCTCAGTGGCCCTTATATCAACATCAAAAATATCGAAGCGCCCAACACCGCGCCCAGCACCACCACCACCGGCGTGTGGACCGCGAAACGCGGCAGCAATGCGTTCAACGACAGCAACACCTATTTTCATATCGATCAAAACCAACGCTATATGCAAAGCTTGGGCTTCACCGGCACCAAAGGCATTATCGAACGTCCGCTTGATGTCGATACCGATGGTTTAAATGGCGATGATAATTCGCATTATTCGTATGGCGGCTCGACCGATTATTTAGCGTTTGGTCACGGTTGTGTTGACGACAACGAAGACGCCGATGTGATCTTGCACGAATACGGTCATGGTATTCAGCACAACATCAATAGCAGTTGGAGTGGCGGCGATACCGGTGCCATGGGTGAAGGCTTTGGTGATTACTGGGCCGGTTCCTATTCTTACAGCACGCCCAACGGTCAAACCTATCATCCCGAATGGGCGTTTTCGTGGGACGGCCACGGCGCCTGCTGGGGCGGTCGCGTGATGAATAAAACCACCGCGATGTACAACAGCAGCAAAACGTATAGTGCGCACCAAAGCGTGACCGAAAACGGCGTCACTTTCCAATCTGATGAATTATGGTCAACGCCGTTATTTCAATCATTAGTGTCATTGATGGCGGCCGGAAAACCGCGCGCCAATGTCGATAAAATTATCCTCGAAGCGCATTTCGGATTGGGTGCCAATGTCAAAATGCCGGTGATGGCACAAGCCATTGTCGATGCCGCGAAAAAATTATTTCCATCGGATTTAACCTACGCGACGACGTTCCAAAGCAAATTCGAAGCGCAGAAAATTTTATCCGGCAGCACCACGCCTCCTCCCGGCGGCACCATGAACGAAACCGAGTCGAATAATTCGCGCACGACCGCTAATACAGTCAGCACGTCCGGTACCACCGTAAACGGCAGTATCAGCTCCAGCAGTGACACCGATTATTTCAAAGTCACCGTGGCCGCTGGCAAAACCTTCCAAGCGGTATTAACGCCCAATAGCAGCGCCGATTTCGATCTGTATTTGTATAACAGCTCCGGCACGCAAGTGGCGAAATCCACCAACGGTACGGGCGCGATTGATACCGCCAGCACCAAAAACACCAGCACCACCAGTAAAGTGTATTACGCCCGCGTCACGCGCTACAGCGGCACCGGAACGTATACATTGAAGTTAACGTTTTAATTGGTTAAATTTAAAAAACGGCGGAACTCTCCGCCGTTTTTTTATGGGCGTTTTTCGGCGCGATAGATTGCCGAGGCTCGTGTGAACAAAATGGGAGCAATAAAAATGAATTTATGGAAAGTGATCGTGGTTTTTTGTTCTGGCCTTTTGCTACAGGCTTGCGGCGCGGGCGGTTCTGATGATGACGATGTTGAAGTGGACGACATTGATCTTATATCAGCGTCGATAAATGGTTTTAGTCAAGACTCGACCGGTCGCACGATTATTTCATCAACCGAACACAACGGCGAATTCACGGTTTCGTGGCGTGTCGACGGTGGTCTTTATCACATCGACATGCTGTTATCTCGCGACGAAAACTACTCCGATAGTCTTGATATCAACTTGATGTCACGAAACTGCAATATCTCTATAACTAGCTGCTCACAAACCGGCACCGAAAGCTGTCATTATGATGTCACCAAGGGCATTAAATGCGGCACCGAGAGTTACGAGACCTACCACAATATCACCGCCGTATTGAACGAAAATCCCGAACGAAAAGCGTATTTGATTTTTCGCGCCTGTGGTGGACTGTATCTTGAAGATTGTGACACCCGGTCTATCCCGGTGGTGTTCGCCGCTACCGGCGCGCTGCATATTGATGGCGCGGCCGGCAATGTGTCATTGGCAAACATTGATTTAACGTCAGCCGATTTCACCGTTGATGAAACTCACTCAACGCTGAAAATTGCTTTGTTGGATAGCACCCCTTTATCGCTGGATAACGTCGCGGTTTATGTTGATGCCGACCGCAATCATCAACTCAGTCACGGGGATATCAAACTCGGCTTTCACTACGTCGGCGCAGAAAGGAAAGCGACGCCGTATTGGGCAAGCGCTGACGGCAACGGTGAGTGGACGATGGATGCAACGCGAAAAATAAGCGCCAGCGTTTCTGGCAACACGATCGCGTGGCGTATCGAACACTCCCCCACACGTTTGCCAAACATGACGATCGACCTGCCGTTCAGCGTGCTAAGTGCGATCACCCTTAACGGCGAGCACTATCGCGATTGCATCGCCACGGCGATGTGTTGGTTAGCGCCGTAAACCCCTCACGTTATGCGATCTTGATTTCTTGCACCGCGCGCCACGCTTCGTCGATCGCCGCATCGACGTAGGCGCGGGCTTGCGCGTCGCTGTTGGCGATGTGAATGCGGCCAAAAGCGCGACGAGCAAGATGATGCGGCGCTTGCTTGGGCGCGTAAACGGGATCAAATAATTCGTTGTATTCATACGCATAACCGTGCGGCCAGCGATTGACCGTGATCGCGCTGATGTCACGCACATCGTCAAAACCGAAGGGGCCGTACATGGCATTTAATTGTTGCCGGATCGCCTGTTCAAATTGTTCGAACGACGTGCTTAATAATTCATAACGACCGATGCGATGCTGTTCGCGTGCGGCTAACCCTTGTTTGGGCAGACACGGCACGCGGATCATGCGCAGCACGATGGCATCGTTGCTGTCGCGCGCAAACTGGTAATCGCCCATCGACACCGGATAATCAAGCCGCACAAACGGAAAATAGCTTTGCGGACAATAGCAATCCGCGATCCGCGATTTTTTAATCGCTTGCCATTGTTTAAGCGCGACATTGGCATACACCAGTGGAATTTTGACTTGTTGTTTGAGTGCGATTTTTTGTGCATCGGGTAGCTGCGGACACAGATGCGGAATGATCACGTGATAACAGGCCAAAATGACGTGTTTGGCATGTACGCGTTCGGTTTTGTCATCACGACGATAAATGATTTCCACCGTTTCACCGCGTTGTTCGACAGCAACGGCGGTGCTGTTCAACCGCAGGCGAACGGCGTGTTCGGCGCGATCCAATTGCGTGTAATCGAAGTGACTTTGTACGATGTCGATCATGCTATTGCCGCTCGCGGCGGCCGGAATCAAACGCCGCACCAACAAACGTGCCAATGACGCGTTGCCATCGGGAAAATGAAAAATATACGGCTCATCGTCGTCTTCCTCTTCATCGTCCAAATCGAGACCGTTGAAACCAGGATAGCCATTGCGCCAATGTTCTAGCGCCGAAATCGAATCGGAATAAACGCCCCAGATCTCGCTGAAGCTGGCCTGAAATAATTCGGCAACGGTGTCACTTACACCGACGTGTTTGAGTAAATAATCACGATAGGAAATTTTGCCGAGCAGACTGAGTTTCTGTTTTGACGACTGGCCTTTGAGATAATCTTTTTTGCCGTAGAGCAGTTCGGCGAGTTGCTCGCGGTCGCTTTCGTTAAGCGGAATATTGTCCAACCATTCGTCATCACCGTCGTCGCTGTCGTCGCCCGGGATCAATCCTTCATCAACGATCAGTTGATGGCGTCCGTAATGTTCGGCATCAAAAAACAATCCCGCCTGCAGATGATGTTTGGCATCGAATTTTTGATCAAACGCGGTATGGAAATACGCCAGCTCAAGACCTAAATCGCGCAATAATTTTTTTGACACCGCGCTATAAGCCGAGGGATTTTCCAGCGACTCACTGCCGCCGTAAGCGAGCAATGTTTTGTCGCCAACGTCAAATTCATTTCGCTTGGCGTGACCGCCGAAATCATCGTGGTTATCGAGTAATAAAATGCGCGCTTTTGCCCCCAGTTTTTGCTGCAAAAAATACGCAGCGCTCAAACCCGATAAACCGGCCCCGACAATCACCGCGTCGTAATCGCTATCGGTTTGCTGCGCGGGTCGTGGCCATTGTTGGTTTTCGCGTGCCAATGCGTGCGCCGTTTCGAACGCGCCGACGTGGGCGCCACGCAGACCGGTGAGTGCGGGCGGATAGGGCGGCGGGCGTACGGCTTTGCTGCCTACGTTTATCGCCTCATCAGCGGCCAGTAATTGCTGCGCCCACGGCAAGCTGGCGGCACCGAGCGCCCACGCACTGCCCTGACAAAAATCGCGGCGCGTGATGGCGCGTTCAAGACCACGATTGGGATCACGTTTGTTCACCATAATATGCACTCCTGCCAATCAAGTGAGGACAGTTTAGCCCGCAAACGCATCGTCGTCGGGATAGGGAAACCATTCTTCATCCATTTCTGCCTGCGGCGCGACCATCACCATCTTACTGCGACGAAATTGTTCCAACCCTTCGGCTCCTAACTCGCGTCCCATGCCGGTTAATTTGCGGCCGCCAAACGGCACACCATCGTTGTCGTTAAGCGGGGTATTAACCCACACGATGCCAGATTCGATTTCACTGACCGCGCGCATCATTTCGTTTAAATCTTGCGTGTAGATATTGGCCCCCAATCCCATTTCGGAATCGTTAGCGTAGTGCAATGCTTGATCAAAACTGGCGACTTTGCACACCGGTGCCAGCGGACCAAAACATTCACCGTGCATAATGTCGAGATCGTGCGTTACCGCCATGACCGTGGGTAGATAAAACCATCCCTTCGATAAATGCGATGGCCGTTCACCACCGCATAAAACGGTTGCGCCTTGCGCGCGCGCCCGCGCCACGATTGTTTCGACGCGATCGCGTTCGCGTTGCGCGGCCAGCGGACCGATGTCGATTTTTTCTAATCCGTGACCCAAACGCAGTGCTTTGGCTTCGCGCACCAGTGCGGCGACAAATTGATCGTAAATTTTTTCGTGTACATAAAACCGTTCGGCCGAGGTACACACTTGACCGCAATTTAAAAATGCCGCGAACGCCGCACCTTTCGCGGCGACGTCAACATCCGCCGACGGCATCACGATAAACGGATCATTACCCGACGCTTCAATCAATACCGGTTTGAATAATCGCGCGCAGGTTTGCGCCACGTGTTGCGCCGCCGACACGCTGCCGGTAAAGGCCACGGCATGGGTGCGCGAATGTTCAACCAAACGTTGTCCCACCCGCGCACCACCGGTCAGCACTTGCACTAAACCGGCGGGTAAATGATCAAACGCGCGCATCGCGGCAAGCAAACTCATCGGCGTTAAATCAGACGGTTTGATAATGATGGCGTTACCGGCCGCCAGTGCCGCCGCCGCCTGCCAACCGAATAACAACAGCGGAAAATTAAATGGCACGATGGCAACCACGGTGCCAAGCGGTTCTTTGAACGTCATCTGCCATTGATGGGCGATGGTGGGACCGGCCACACGCCCATTATCGTGGCGCGCTAATTCGGCGTAATAACGAAAACTGCTGGCCGCCGCGCCACCTTCCCAGTGCGCTTCACGATACGGTTTACCCATTTCGCGCGTTAAACATTCACCAACAAACGCCGCATTTTTTTGCAACTTATCGGCGACCTGATGCAACGCTTCGGCGCGTTCGGTGGCGCTTTGTTGCCACCATATTTTTTGCGCCGCCGCCGCGTATGCGATCGCCGTTTCGATTTCGGCGTCAGTGGTATCGGCCGCCGCTGCGATGATTTTTTCGCTGGCCGGATCAATCACTGGAAAACACTCCCCCGCACTTTTTTGCCAACAGTTGTTGACAAAAATATGCCCCGACCATTGCTGTAATTGCTGTTCGACGGCGGTCATCGAATTTACCTCGCTAAAAAAATCGATCCCGCAGCGCGTAGTGCCAATACGCGCATTGCAAACCGGCGCGGCGTAAAAAGCGTGCACTCGGCAAGGTGGCAGGCAACGATTGATATAACGCCGCGTGCTCGACGTCATCGCCACGCACACCGGCAATACGACGCGCGATCGCGCGCCCGATCCACGGCATGGTATTGACACCATTGCCAAAACAACCGAGATGAAAATAGACACTCTGATCATCCGGTAAGGTGCCAAAGGTCGGCAGCATTTTGCGCGTTAGCGACACCAATCCATTCCAAAAAAATTCAATGTTGCTGTCGCCTAAAGGCGGAAATAAGCGCGCCATATCGCGTTGCAGTTGTTGTCGCATTTTTTGCGCAGCGGCGGTGTCACCCACGAGATCGCCGCGCGCGCCCAGTAGCAAACGGTTATCGGGTAAACGACGATAATAGTGCAGCAAATGTTTGGTATCGGCGATGGGTGAATAGTGCATCCAGCGCAGGGCTTGCCACACACTGTCATCGATCGGCGCGGTAACGGCGATATTGGAAATGGCCGGCACAAAGCGTCGCTGCGTTACGTCACTATCAACGTGATCGCGGTAGGCATTGGTGGCCAGATAAAGATAGTTTGCGCGCACCGAAGCCGCAGCGGTGTGCAGCACATGATGGCCCTGTTGGCGTTGCCACGATCGCACCAGCGAGTGGGTGAAAATGCGCGCACCGTGTCGCGCGGCGGCGCGCGCCAATCCATCACAAAACGCCAACGGATTAAGTGCAAATCCCGCATTGATTTGCAACGCGCCAACGCTTGTCGGGGTGTCGTGAATGGTTTCGCGACACGTTTTCTGATCGATTAATTGCACCGCGATACCGGCGCGCTTGAGCGCCTCGTATTCG
>CAZYUS010000105.1:0-11093 GCA_964650615.1 uncultured Pseudomonadaceae bacterium
AATACGCGCGTTTTTAGCCGCCTCCGCTGCAAATTGGACTACGCTAACTACACCTTGTCAGGACGACGATGGTAAGAGAAGGAAGGGATCCCTTCGCATCGGTATTGAATTTTCCGATGGGCGCATGCGCCCATTTTTTATTTCTGCGTTTTTTAGGTTTAAAGATTTTTACACATGGTTGATAAAGTCGCGTTAACTCAATTGTTGAAACCTGCGGTCGAAGCAGCAGGCATGGAATTATGGGGGCTCGAATTTATTCCGGGTCGTCGTTCTTTGCTGCGTTTGTATATCGATCACGCTGAAGGTGTTGATGTCGAAGATTGCGCATTTGTCAGCCATCAAGTGGCCGGTGTGATGGACGTGCATGATCCGATCAAATCAGCCTATCGTCTCGAAGTGTCTTCACCGGGTTGGGATCGCCCGTTGTTCAACGCCGAACAATATCCGCGTTTTGTCGGCGAAAAAATCAAATTGCGTTTGATGATCCCGCATGAAGGACGACGCAATTTTATCGGCAAACTCGTCAGTACCGATGCCGAGACAATTTCGCTGGAGCTGGATGATGGCAGCATCGTTCAACTTCGTTTTTCCCATATCGAAAAAGCCAACGTTGCGCCCGATGTCGAAGCGCAAATGAAATTGAAAAGAGAGTGAGGTGGCCTCGTGAATAAAGAGATCCTCAATGTCGTCGATGTTGTATCGAACGAAAAGGATGTAAACCCGGATACCATTTTCGAAGCGCTGGAAGCAGCGATCGCAATGGCCACCAAAAAGAAAAATCCGCAACACGATATAGATGTGCGGGTACAGATCGATCGCAAAACCGGCGATTATCAAACGTTCCGCCGTTGGGAAGTGGTTCCTGATGATGCCGTGATGGAATTTCCATTACGCCAAATGACCATTTCGGCAGCGCAAGTCGACGAGCCGAATAAAAATCTCGGTGATTTTGTCGAAGAAGAAATCGAGTCGATTGATTTCGGTCGCATTGCCGCGCAAACCGCTAAACAAGTGATCGTGCAGAAAGTGCGCGAAGCCGAGCGCGCCAAAGTATTGAACGCGTTTTACAGCCGCGTTGGTGAGTTAATTACCGGCACGGTGAAAAAAGTGATCCGTGGTGATGTCATTTTAGATCTCGGTAATAACGCCGAAGGCATTGTGACACGCGATGAATTGATGCCACGCGAAACGTTTCGCCCCGGCGATCGCGTGCGGGCGTATTTCTTCGCGGTTAAACCAGAAGCGCGCGGTCCACAAATTTTCTTGAGCCGTACTCGTCCGGAAATGTTGATTGAATTATTCCGTATCGAAGTACCGGAAATTGCCGAAGAAGTGATCGAAATTCGCGGTGCCGCTCGTGATCCTGGTTCGCGCGCCAAAATTGCCGTGCGTTCCAAAGATAAGCGTGTCGATGCGCAAGGCTCCTGCATCGGTATGCGCGGTTCGCGTGTGCAGGCGGTATCGGGTGAACTGGGCGGTGAAAAAATCGACATCGTGTTGTTCGATGACAACATTGCGCAGTTTGTGATTAACGCGATGCAACCGGCCGACATTGCCTCCATTGTGGTCGATGAAGATTCGCACGCGATGGATCTGGCGGTGGCTGACGATCAGTTAGCTCAAGCGATCGGACGCGGTGGCCAGAATGTGCGATTGGCGTCGCAATTAACCGGTTGGACCTTAAACGTCATGACCAAGGCCGATGCCGACGCCAAACACAATAAAGAAACCGCGTCGATCACCGAATTGTTTGTGAAACATTTGGATGTCGATGAAGAACTGGCCGAGGTCTTGATTGGTGAAGGTTTTTCCAGTCTGGAAGAAATCGCCTATGTGCCGCTGGCCGAAATGATGCAAATCGAAGGCTTCGAAGAAGAATTGGTCAACGAATTGCGCAAACGTGCCAAAGACGCGTTGCTGACGCAAGCGATCGCCAGCGAAGAAAAATTATCCAAAAACGAACCTGCAGAAGATCTGTTGACGATGGACGGTATGGATAAACATCTGGCCTTCGTGCTCGCCAGTCGTGGTATCTGCACGATGGAAGACTTAGCCGAACAATCGATTGATGAATTGCTCGACGTCGAAGGTATGACCGAAGAGCGTGCGTCGCAGCTCATCATGACGGCGCGTGCGCCGTGGTTTGCGTAACGCAAACCAACAGGGGAGATAAACGATATGGCTGAACTCACCGTTGCCAATCTCGCGGAACAAGTCGGCACGCCGGTCGAGAAATTACTCGAACAACTGCGCGCCGCCGGCATTGCCGCGAAAGACGGCAATAGCGCCGTCAGCGAGCAACAAAAGCAAGATCTGTTGCTGCATTTGAAAAAAGAACACGGCGAAGATGGCTCCAGTCCGCAGCGATTAACGCTGAAAAAGAAAAGCGTGTCGACGTTAAAAGTCAGCACGGCCGGTGTGACTAAAAACGTCCAAGTCGAAGTGCGTAAAACGCGTACATTCGTGAAGCGTTCGCCCGAAGAATTAGCGGCGATGGAAGCGGCGGCGAAGGCGGAAGAAGAAGTCAAAACCGATGTCGAAGTGCAACACGCCGCCGAGGAAGAAACGCGTCGTGATGCCGAAGTAAGCGCTAAAAAACGCGTCGAAGAAGAAACCGCGAAACGCGCCGAAGACGATGCCAATAAGCGCGCGCAGGAAGAAGAAGTGCGCCGCGCCGCGATGGAAGCGGCGAAAGCAGAAAAAGAAAAATCGCATCAATTATCGAAACCGGCACCGGCGAAAACCGGCGCGGGTGGCAGCAAAGACGCGACCAAAAAAGACGCACCGAAACCGGCCGCCAAAGTTGGCGGTCGTGACGATGATGATCGCAAATCGCATAAGTCGGCCGGTCATAAACACGGCGAAAGCGTGGTGGCCAAACGGCGCACCGATAACGCTGATGCGGCCGTGACCAAACGCGGTCGTATTCAAGATATCGTTATCGACGAAAACGACGAAGATTTTGGCAGTGTGCGCGGCGGGCCGTTTGGCTCGAAAAAAGGCAAACGTCGCACCCCACAATCCATGCAACAAACGTTCTCCAAACCAACGGCCCCTGTCGTGCGTGAAATCGCTATTCCCGAAACCATCGCCGTCGGCGAGTTGGCACAAAAAATGGCGGTTAAAGCCGCCGATTTAATTAAAGCCCTGTTTAAGATGGGCATCATGGCGACCATCAACCAGATCCTCGATCAGGACACTGCCATTCTGGTGGTGGAAGAATTGGGCCATAAAGCCAAGGCCACCAGCGAAAACGAGCTGGAGCAGCAAGTGATGGCCGAGGCCCACGGCGGCGAGTTGGTCAAACAACCGCGTCCGCCGGTGGTCACCATCATGGGCCACGTTGACCACGGTAAAACCTCTTTGCTCGACTACATTCGCCGCACCAAAGTGGCGGCGGGTGAAGCCGGTGGTATTACCCAGCATATCGGTGCCTATCACGTTGAAACCCCGCGCGGTGTGGTGACCTTCCTCGATACCCCAGGACACGCTGCGTTTACGGCCATGCGCGCACGCGGTGCCAAAGCCACCGACATCGTGGTGTTGGTGGTGGCCGCCGATGACTCGGTGATGCCGCAAACCGTAGAAGCCATTCAGCACGCTAAAGCGGCCGGTTCGCCTATCGTGGTCGCCGTCACCAAAGTCGATAAACCCGGTGTCGATCGCGACAAAGTGCGCAACGATTTATCGCAGCACAACATCATCTCGGAAGATTGGGGCGGTGACGTGCAGTTTGCCTATGTGTCGGCCAAAACCGGCGAAGGCGTTGATGCCCTGCTGGAAAAGATCTTGTTGCAAGCCGAAGTGCTGGAATTGCAAGCCCCGGTTGACGGTCCTGCGCGTGGTGTCGTGATCGAAGCGCGTTTGGACAAAGGTCGTGGTCCGGTCGCCACCGTGTTGGTGCAATCCGGCACGCTCAAGCGCGGTGACATTTTACTGTGTGGTTTGCAATACGGTCGTGTCCGTTCCTTGCTCGATGAAAACGGTAAAAACGTCAACCAAGCCGGCCCCTCGATTCCAGTCGAAGTGCTCGGTATGGATGGCGTGCCGCAAGCCGGTGACGAAGCCACGGTGGTCGCAGATGAACGCAAGGCGCGCGAAGTGGCGTTGTTCCGTCAAGGCAAATTCCGAGACATCAAGCTCGCCAAACAAAAGACCCGTTTGGAAGATATGTTCGCCAGCGTGGCCGATGGTCAGGCGCAGGTGCTCAACATCATCGTCAAGACCGATGTGCACGGTTCAGCCGAAGCCTTGGCCGATTCCTTAACACGCTTATCGACCAGCGAAATCAGCGTCAAAGTGGTGGCCTCCGGTGTGGGGGGCATCACCGAAACCGACGCCAACTTGGCGGCGGCATCGAATGCCATCATCGTCGGCTTTAACGTGCGCGCCGATGCGACCGCGAAAAAAGTGTTGGAAACACACAACGTCGACGTGCGTTATCACAGCATCATTTACGACGTTATCGACGAAGTGAAAGCCGCCATGAGCGGGATGTTGTCGCCAGAGCGTAAGCAAAACATCGTCGGCTTGGCGCAAGTGCGCGAAGTCTTCAAACATCCGAAGTTTGGTTTGATTGCTGGCTGTATGGTGACCGAAGGCAACGTCAAACGCTCCAATCCGATCCGCGTGCTGCGCGATAACGTGGTGATTTTCGAAGGCGAACTCGACAGCTTGCGTCGTTTCAAAGACGACGTCGCCGAAGTGCGTAATGGCATGGAATGCGGTATTGGCGTCAAGAACTACAATGATGTACGGGTTGGCGATCAAATCGAAGTGTTCGAAGTGATCGAAGTCGCGCGCACCGTTTAATTCGCGCCGCTGTCACGGTTTGTCATGGCGTCGAATAGCGCGATGACAAACCGATGGTTTTTTTGGAACTTTTTATGCCTAAACGAGATTTTGCCCGTACCGATCGTGTGTCGTCTGAGATGCAACGCGAACTGTCCTTTTTGCTGCAACGCGAAGTGAAAGATCCGCGCGTCGGTTTGACCACCGTGTCGGTGGTGCGGGTGTCCAAAGATCTGCAAAACGCCAATGTTTACGTGACGTTTTTGAATCGTGACAACGCCGAACAGATCGCCGAAGCGGTGACGGTGTTAAATAATATGAGCGGCTTTTTGCGCACGCAATTAGGCAGTCGAATGCGTTTACGCATCGTGCCGAAATTGGCCTTTCATTACGATGAAGTGCAAGCGCGCGGTCAGCGCCTCAATTCACTCATTTCTTCCGCTGTGGCCAGCGATCAAGCGCGCACGCCACACGACGACAGCGAAGAATAAGTAGTAGGGGCGATTCACGAATTGCCCTTTTATGTTCAGGATGAACGGTATGTCGCGGGCGCATGGATGCGCAGGAGCGACCCCAACAAAAATAATGGCGATTCGTGAATCGCCCCTACAACGCCACCATGAATCAACCTCGCCAGCCTAAACGCCACGTCTCCGGTATTTTATTGCTCGATAAAATTATCGGCGTGTCGTCCAATCACGCTTTGCAACGCGTAAAGCGGATCTATCAAGCGGACAAAGCCGGTCACACCGGCAATCTCGATCCCTTGGCCACCGGCTTGCTGCCGATCTGTTTAGGCGAAGCGACCAAGTTTTCGCAATTTTTGCTTGATGCCGATAAGCGCTATGTGGTCACCGGAAAATTAGGTGAACAAACCAACACCGCCGATGCCGAAGGCGAGATAATCGCACGCTGCGATGTCGATGTGAGCGAAAAACAATTACGCGCGGCCATCAATCATTATATCGGCAAGTATTGGCAGATCCCGCCGATGTATTCGGCGATTAAAAAAGACGGCAAACCGTTGTACGTGTTGGCGCGTCAAGGTATTGAGATCGAGCGTGACGCGCGCGAGATCGAAATTTTTTCGGCAGAATTATTGTCCTTCGACGGCACCTTTTTTACGCTCGACGTGCATTGCTCGAAAGGCACGTATATTCGCAGTTTAATCGAGGATATTGCCGAATCGTGTTGCAATGTGGCGCACGTGACCATGTTGCGCCGTACCGAAGCCGGTATTTTTCGCGCCGCGCAGATGCACACTAGCGATGAGGTTTTGGCGTTAAGAGAGCGCGACGGATTGGCTGCGATCGATGCGTTGCTGTTGCCGATCAACGCCATGCTTAACCATTTGCCGAGCGTAAAATTTCCGTCGCACAGTTCGCGTTTTTTACGCATGGGCAATGCGGTGATGCATCCCGGTGTGCCAAGCAGCGGCCTGATGCAATTATTTGACGAGAACGACGTGTTTTTGGGAGTCGGTGAAATGGACGACGAAGGTCGCGTGCAACCGCGCCGTTTAGTGCAGCAAAGTAATGGCGAATGACGCCGGTTTGTTGATCGGCTATTGAATCGCGGTGGTGCGCACGAATTGCAGCGCGGCATCGACGATGTGTTGCCAGCTGCGTGTCATGGATTCTTCGCTACTTAAATCGAGTGCCTGCAAATAATGGCTAAAACTGCGGTGCACGGTGTCGACGCTGGTGGTTTCATCGACTGTGGCGGTCGGTTGCGCCCACGCCGCCAGCTGCGCTTGCAGGGTTTGCTCACCTTTTAATTCGGCCTCGCGCAGCGTCAAATAATAATCTTGCATCAAACCGCTGCCTTGCGTACCTAATTGCGCTTTCACGCTTTGTCTGACCATGCGTAGCCACGCGATCGATTGTTCTAAATCTTGTGTGTGGTGACGCCAGTTATTGAATTGTTCAGCGGTGATGACACCGCGTCCGGAAAAGCCGTGCCAGATCGCCAGCAACAAATAATTCACGTTCATGCGATAGTCGTTTTGTAAACGCAGCAGGTTTTCTTCGACCTGTGGTGTGCCGTAAAACCGTGTCGAAAATTGCCACAAACTATCGGCCGCACTGAGCATGATCTTCCTGTCCTTCGGGTCTTAGCTCACCGGCACCGGCAGTTTCAGGGCGTAGAGCAAAGCGATGAACACCAAGAATAGTAGAGCAATCGACAGGGCGCTGCGGCGTAACGAAAATTGTTGCACCTCGGCGACTGCCATCGTGAGCAATAACAGCCCGTACAACGACAGTAGCGCGCGCAACGCGTGAAATACGCTAGCGGCCGTGGTCGTGGCGGTGGCGGTAAATCCCAGCCATTGCCACTCGATAAACCACAACACAAATGCCAGCAGATTGGGCAGCTGCGACCATGTCACCGCCAATCGCAACGCGCGGGGGCTGGCGCGGCCTTGCCACAAGGCACCGCTAAGGCGCAGACCAAAAGCGACGACGACAATTTCAAACCACGCCGACAAGGGGCCGATCAGCACGCTGGTCGTCAGCCGTTGCAACCACGGTGCGTCGCGCAGTTCGGGTTGCAGAGTGGTCAGCTGAAACACGGCGGCAATGCCGAGCAATAACGCCGGTAACCACCATTGCCAATGCGGGGGTTGTTGCAGCAAAAATCGTAAGGTGGCGCGTGGTTGTGTCCACATGCGCGACCACGGCGAAAAAGCGGGCGATAAATTTAAGTCTGACATTGTGGGCAGTACACCGTGCTGCGTTGTTGCAAACGCGTGAGTTTTAATACGTGGTGACAGCGACGACAGGATTGACCGGCGCGTCCATAAACGTTCAGTTGTTGGGCGAAATAACCCGGCTCGCCTTCGCTATTCACAAAATCGCGCAACGTCGTGCCACCCTGTTCGATGGCGTCGGACAAGATCCGTTTGATGGCGTGCGCTAATGTTTCGTAGCGCGCCGCCGACACGCGACCCGCAGCGCGCAACGGATGAATGCCCGCCGCAAATAAACTTTCGGCGGCGTAAATATTGCCGACGCCAACGACGATGTGGCTGTCCATTATAAATTGTTTGATTGGCACTTTTTTATGGCGTGACGCGTGAAACAAAAACGCACCATTAAAATCTTCGCTCAGGGGTTCGCGGCCCAACACGCGAATCAAATCGTGTTGTGAAGGAGCGACGCTGTACAACTGACAACCGAAGCGACGTGGATCGTGATAGCGCAGAATGCTTTGGTTTTCAAAAATCCAATCAATGTGATCGTGGACACGCGGTGATTCGTTGTTGGTGACAAGACGAAACGATCCGCTCATTCCCAGATGCGCGATGACGGTGCCGCGATCGAGTTCGAACAATAAATATTTGCCGCGCCGTTTAATGTCGTGCAGCACTTGTTGACGCAGCGTCGCCACAAAATCGCCCGCCACCGGAAAACGCAAACCGTGATGCCGCACCACCACCTCGATGATGCGTTGACCGCACACATGGTCGCGCAAACCACGTCGCGTGGTCTCGACTTCGGGTAATTCGGGCATGATGATTTACGCTTGTCGCCGCCAGCGCCATTGGCGCAGGGCTAAGTAACACAACACGATGCATGGCAGCAAAATCGGAAACAGCACAGCAAGCCAAAGTGTGGCCATCACGTGCGGCAAAACAACCGCATCGGGGGCGCTAAAATCCGGTAATGGCGGCGCGTCGTCGGCCATCGCCAACCACCGAATGAGGTGCAGGGCAAGGGCTTGATTGCCGTAATTTTCGATGGCGTTATTGGCAGCAAAATGGGAATCGCCGACGACGATAATGCGTTGCGCTTTGTCCTTCACCGAGCGTTCCAGTACCACGCCTAAGGCGTAGGTTTGTGGCATTAGCGATGGGTCAATCTGATCTAATGAGTCGTTATTTTGCAAACGCGCATTGGCCGAACTGTGAAGTATCGTTTCGGCGTTAAATGGATTGCCCGTCACCGTGAGCGCCGCGCTCCACGGTAACGCCGATAATGCGTTGAGTGTGGCCACGCTGCTATGAGTCGAATACCGATCGACCAGTGCGATGGCCGCGTGCGGTGTGCCGCGTTTTAATCCGTCGCTATCCATAACGGTACCCGGCAATTTATGCACGCCCAAATACTGTTCGAGTAAGGGCATTTCGGCATCGTCGGGATCGCGTAACCACAACAAATGACCGCCGCGATTTAAATAACTCAGCACGGCACTGAGTTCCGTCGGTAGCAGCGGTTGTTGCACATGCGCGAGCACTAACACGCGGGTATTGTCGGGAATGCCGCCGCTGCGCCAATCGAACGGTGCCAGCGTGTAACCGCTTTGTTGCAACGCGCGACTTAAATGTCCGAGATCGCGGTTGTCGTCACTAAATATTTTTCGTTCGCCGTGACCTTCGCTGAAAATCAACCACGCTTGTGAAAGCATCGTCAAATGTTGCAAGCGCACGATAACACCTAACAACAGATGCGGTTGCGGCAAGGCCATCCAGTCGTGGCGTTGTAAGGTGTGAATTAATAAACCATCGCCGGACGGTAATTGTTCGCGCAGGTCGGGAGGCAGTTCGGCCGGGTGTTTGGCGTCTAATTGCACCGCCGGATGCCATTGCGTTAAAGCGTGTAATTGTGCGCGGAAATCATCGCGGTGTTCGCGCACATCGCTCACCACCGTAAGCGTAACGGGCGTATGTTGCTGTTGTAACCAGTGAATCCATTCGGCGCTAAGGGGGCCGTCGTTATCGCGTTCGAGTGTCCAACGTGGTAACGGAGAGAACGCCAATAGCAACAACACCATGGGTAATAAAACCCACGCGGTTAACGCGCGCCGTGGTGACCACCAACGCCAGCGCAGCCAGCCGAGTGCGAACAGCGTAATCGCTGCAAAATAAGCGATGGCGGATAGACCGATCGTTCCATCGCGAAAGGTTTGCCACACGCTAAATGGGCCGTAGCCCGGTAGCAAAACATCGCCACCTAACCACAACGCCAAAATCAAATACGTGAATAACGCCCCGCTTAACCATTGCTTCAACATCACGCCGAGTGCAAGCGTTAAGGCTTGCACCGCGAGCAGCAACAGCTACTGACCACACAACACCGCCAACCATTGTGGCCAATCGATCGGCGCAACAAAAATAAATGACAGTAACGCGACACTGGCACTGAATAGAAAACATAATTGGCCGCTACATGCGATCAAAAAGCGTGACAACACTAAGGCATTAGCGCGCTCGCTGCGTTGCCACCAAACGAATAATTGTTGTTGCCGCGCCTGATTAAACGCCGAGGCACTGTGTAAGGGCGCGGCAAAAAAAATCAACGCGGCAATAACGCCATATAACGGCGTCAGCACATCGTGACTAAATGATAAATTCAGAATATGAGCGGCTTGGGCGTCGTGGTAGCGTTGCCACATTAAAAAAAACGCCAGCGCGAAAATCGCGTATTGCAAGAACAATGCGATGAGCAGTGCCAACTGACGCGTATGACGTCGCCATTGCCAGCGCAATAATTCAACCATGATGAACACTCGCACGGCTGGCAACAAAATCATCGGGCTTACCATCAAAGACCAATTCGCCGTCATGCAATGCCCACACGCGCGAGCAGTGTGCCTGCCAATCGGCGAGACGATGCGTGACCACGACCAAGGTTAAATCGTGTTCGCGCAATAGCTGTTGTAATGTCAGTTGATGGTGCGGGTCGAGTCCGTTAGCGGGTTCGTCGAGCAATAACAGATCCGGTTGCGGGATCAAACTCATCGCCAGCGCCACGCGTTGGCGAAAGCCCAAACTCAAATGCGCGCAGGCGCGCGAGGCGACGCCGTGCAGATCCAGCGCGGTGAAATAACGATCAATGTTTTCACCGGAGCGCGCACGCAAGGCGGCCCATTCGTGCAGCAATTCGCGCACCGTTAACGCCGATTCGGCAGGCGCTTGATCGGGCATAAAACTCAAACAGTGGGCGCGACAATCGACGCGGCCGCGTGTTAACGATTGCACGCCGGCCAGTGCGCGTAACAACGTGGTTTTGCCGCCACCGTTGTTGCCCACCAGCGCGATCGTTTCACCGCGAGCGATGTGTAACGAAAGCGGCCCTACGACGACGCGGTTGGAATAGGAAACCACCAGATTGTCGGCGTGCAAAATCGTGCTCATTGTGACGGCAATTTGGCATGAACAAAGGGGCGGACACTATAGCAGGATTAGTTGACGGTTTATTCGTTGAGACTGGCTTGCGTGGCGCGCGTCCACAACAGACTTTCCATGTACGCTTGTTGGCAGTGTTGGAGATCAAATTTTTTGGCGTCTAACTCGGCAAATT
>CAZYUS010000106.1:0-5908 GCA_964650615.1 uncultured Pseudomonadaceae bacterium
CGAGTGCATCGGACACCACTTTGTAAGAATCGGCGCCGAAGAAAATTAAATCGCCATTTTTAGCATCGACTCGCGCAATAAGTTGTTGCAGCAATTCAACACTTAAGAATTTGGCGAACGACGACTGAATACCTTCGATGCCTTTCGATACGTCATTGACCTTGATGTAAGGCAAGCCTTTGGCTCCAAACGGTTTGACGAATTCGGCGTATTCGTCGAGTTGTTTGCGTGATACTTTTTCGGCGACGCCCGGCACTTTTAACGCCGCTACGCGACCACGTAAGGCATTGGCTGGTTCGCTAAATACTTTGAAATCCATCGTTTTAACGAGATCAGCCACATCCACTAATTCTAAGCTGACGCGCAAATCTGGTTTATCGGAACCATAACGACGCATCGCTTCGGCAAAGGTCATTTGTGGGAATGCGCCGAAATCGACATTAAGCAATTCTTTAAACATTTCACGCGCCATGTTTTCCATGATCGCCATGATCTCGTCTTGATTTAAAAACGAGGTTTCGATATCGAGCTGGGTAAATTCGGGCTGGCGATCGGCGCGCAAATCTTCGTCACGGAAACAACGCACGATTTGATAATAACGATCCATGCCCGCCATCATCAGCAATTGTTTAAAAATTTGCGGACTTTGCGGCAGCGCATAAAAACTGCCTTTGTGGACACGTGATGGCACCAAATAATCGCGCGCGCCTTCGGGCGTGGCCTTGGTTAAAAACGGCGTTTCGACATCGACAAAGCCTTTGTCATCTAAATAACGCCGCATAAACTGGGTGACTTTGTGGCGAAACACTAATTTGTTTTGCATCTCGGGACGACGCAGATCCAAATAGCGGTATTTCAAACGGGTTTCTTCGGCTGTCGGCACATGGCCATCGATCAAAATTGCGGGCGGTTGTGCGGCATTTAACAGCGTTACATTGCTGGCCACCACTTCAATTTCGCCGGTGGTCATGTCTTTATTGATTTGCGATTCGGGGCGTTTACGCACCACACCGGTTAGTGTGACCACGTATTCAGCGCGTAAATCTTCGGCCACTTTAAACACATCTGGCACATCGGGTTCGCACACCACTTGCACCAAACCGCCGCGATCGCGGATCTGCAAAAAGATCACGCCACCCATATCACGACGACGATGAACCCAGCCGGCCAGTTGCACGGTTTGTCCTGCGTGAGTGGCGCTTAAGTCGCCGCAATAATGGTTGCGCATCATGATCTGTGGTAATCCGCGAAGTGGCTGTCAATAAGCCGAATAACCGATAAAAAACGGCGTCGGCGATATAAAAGGGCTGCGGATCGTACAGGCTCACTTCGGCCCTGAGCAAGACAAACCCTGCCCTGCTACACTGCGGCGAATTCATCGCTTGGTTTATTCGTTTTGCGCTCGGTAAAAATAATAAAGCGCGATGCCGTGTGGCTCGTGGGTTGGGTAGTGGTGTTCATCGGCGGCCTGTGTTTGGGGGCCGCACTCTATTTGGCGATAAAACCCGTCGATAATGCGGCCACGGTCATCAACAAAATACCGAGCGAAGGCCAACTTAAACCAGTCGCTCATCTGCTGCTTCAAAGTCGCCGCATGGACTTAAATGACCGAGAGTCAGTTAAGCAGTTATTAACCGAGTTGAATGTCGAGATTGCCCCCGACGTGGCAGGGTCCGTGTTACTTGCCCCCGAGCGCCTCGGCGATGGCGTGATCGCCTTGCATGAACTCGATAACCGCTATTGGTTACAAGTACCGACAGCAGACGGTGGCATTCAGTGGCTGGCAAGCGATGCCGCGATGCCGCGCCCCGACTTTCTCTATCCCGAAACTGACGCACGTCTTCTCATAAGCGGTCACCTACCCAAGGCATTTTGGCAGCGCCTCTTACCGGACGCAGAGCAGGATAGTTGCCTGTTATGGCCGCAAGTGCAGAACTCGTTGCCCGAACAAGCCGCGATCGAAGTAGACGTCCGTCCCCTCACGTTTCGCTTAACGTGGGCGTGGCCACAAAAACCGCAGGGAGCTAAATTTCTGCCCGACCACGATCCGCGTAAAAGCGACGCGCTGTACAGCGCCGCGTTGACCGAGGCAAGTGAGCATTGCGACGACAACCCTTATGTGCTGCGCCTCTGGCCGAGTGCCAAAAAACAAGCGCAGTTGGCTATTTTGCAGCAGCACGACCATCCGACCGATTCGCCGTTGCAAGAATTTTCACTGCGCTTGCACGCCGTTAAAAACGTCAGCGGCGCGCTAGCCTCGTCGAACGAAGGCGACCAATGGTTGTCATCGGCGTGGACGGCAGAACCCAAACAAACCGTGCTGTATCGCAACTATGTCAACACTCAACGTGTGGCGGCATTGACACCCAGCACCGAGCAAACTGAGCCACAACCTTCGCGCAGTGTTGATCTACTGGTGTGGTGGCACGAGGGGCAGATCACCTTGCAAATGCAGTGGGAAAACGAGTAGGAGAATAAGATGAAAAAAACCATATTTTTTGCGCTAGTGATCGCCAGCGCGAGTCAAGCCGATGTAACTTTGATAAAAAACTTTACCGGCTATTCGGTGAATGCCGAGGGCCAAAAAACATTTACGGCCATGCTGCTGGAACACGGAAAAATAAAAGCGGTTGGCACCTTAGCCGAATTCGACACAATCAAAGCGGATCACATTATCGATCTGCAAGGACAATTTGTTTTACCCGGATTGATTGACGCACATGGTCACGTCTCGGGACTCGGTGAAGAGCAACGGCAAGTGGATCTGCGCGGCACCGTCAGTGTCGATGACGCATTACAACGCATTCAGCGCTACGCCGAAAAACATCCGAATGAAAAATGGATTATCGGACGCGGTTGGAATCAGGTGTTGTGGCCGGATAAACAATTTCCCACCGCCGCACAACTGGATCGCGCCGTGCGCGATCGTCCGGCTTATCTTGAACGCGTCGACGGTCATGCCGTATGGGTCAATACCGCCGCGCTCCAAAAAGCACGACTGAATGCGGACACGAAAAGCCCGCTTGGCGGCGATATTATGCGCGATGAAAAACGAATGCCATCTGGCGTATTGATTGATAACGCGATGGCGCTGGTGACCAAACATTTGCCTCCGAATGATGGCAAAGCACGACGCGAAACGTTAAAAATCGCCACCGAACTATTGGCCAGCCAAGGCATCACTGGCGCGCACGATGCCGGCATCAGTGTTGACGATTTTGCTTTGTATGAACAATTAGCGCAACGCAAGCAATTACCGATCCGCATTTATGCCATGTTGGCAGGTGATGCTAAAAACAGCGAAGACATTTTGGCACAAGGGCCGCGAAAACAGTTGTACAACGATCATTTGGACTTTCGCGCAATCAAATTATTTGGCGATGGTGCGCTTGGTTCACGCGGCGCGTTTTTATTAGAAGATTACAGCGATCAAAATGGCAATCGCGGATTGGTTGTGCAAGATAAGTCGACCTTGATGCGATTGGCCGTTACGGCCAATCACTATGGTTGGCAAGTCGCCGTACACGCGATCGGCGATGGTGCCAACCGAACCGCATTAGAGGTATTCGCCGCATTGCCGCGCAAAGATAATCCGCTCTCACGTCGTCACCGCATAGAACACGCGCAAGTCATTTCGCTCGCCGATATTCCCCGCTTTGCCGAGCTGGGCGTTATCGCCTCCGTGCAACCGACCCACGCAACATCCGATATGAATATGGCGGAAGATCGCTTAGGAAACGAACGGATCAAAGGCGCATATGCTTGGCGAAAATTATTAAGTAGCGGCGCACGCATCGCATCCGGTTCTGATTTTCCGGTCGAATTATCCAATCCGTTTTTAGGTTTATATGCCGCGTTTACGCGACAAGATTTAGAGGGGAATCCGCCTAATGGATGGTACGGTGAAGAAAAATTATCACGTGCCGAAGCGTTACGTACATTCACCTACGACGCGGCATTTGCTGGACACGCCGAAGACCGCGTCGGTTCACTAGACAAAAATAAATGGGCTGATTTTATTGTGGTTGATCGCGACTTTTTTAACGCCACCGAAAAAGAGGTCGCACAAACGAAAGTGCAGCAAACGTGGGTAGCGGGCAAACGCGTTTTTTAACCATTGATTGGACGCGCGATGATTGATTACACCGCACTATGCTGTAGCGTTGAATTGCGCGAGCTGATGAAACCGGCGCGCGGAAAGTTGCCGCTGCTAACACCATCGGCTCAAGTGCATGATGAATGGTTTGCACACGGCTTCAGTATCGAGCGACGTTTGTGCGTTTTATTTTTACATCGTCGAACTGGTTACAGCATGATGGCCATCGCGCAATCGCCTGACAGTATCCGGCAATTAAACAAATTGTTCACCACTACTATCATGCGACAACTCAATGCCGAACGAATCGCCGGCGAAAAGCAACAACATATTCTCAGCACGTGGCAGGCCGTCGGTTATCGCACATCTAACGACAAGCGAATGTCAGCGGCAATCAACGACAAGCAACGACTTTATCGCTTGGCGATTGACCGTGATGGCGGCGTGCTACGCTGCGATATTGACCGCGTTAATTGTGTGATCAATCGCCTGCTTCACAACGATGATTGTGCGGCACAATCGTTCGCCAATCACTTCCGAGTCTCGTTGCCAACACACGAATTCGACTTAAGCGCCTTGCCGTTTCACGCGGCCGATATCGACTGCGCTGAAATCTCGCCACGATGATCGCTTTAACGCCCTGCGCTACCACGGTTTCAGGCAAAAAAAAGACGATTCTGCAATCGTCTTTTTTTATACCAAACGGCGTGACTCGTTAACTATTACGCAGCCCTGCCGCTTCGTGCCGCCATTTCACCAATGGCGCTCACGGCGTAATGACCTTTTGCAAAGGCATCTACTTGAATCACGTCTAATCGGCGACGGTCGGCTTCGCGCAATAATTGCGCTTCCATTTCGCTGATCACATTGGCCGCCACGGCTTGCTTTAAAACGTCTTCATATGTGTAGGGACCGCTTAATTCGATGAGCCCACCTTTACGCGCCGCTTTGGACAATTTGCGATCCGCATCGGCTGCCGCCAAAACCGCTTTAAATGCCGCTTCCATTCGCCCGAGCGGTTGCTGGTCATCACCCAAGTAGAGATATTGCGTAATGCGATCGCGCACTTCATTGTCTTTCATCATCATCGCCACGACCAAGTGATCGAGTTTGTCGTTCGCTTTGGTGACGCGTTTGCCCCACGGCAACACGATGCGCTTCATGATGCTGCCAATAAAGCCCATCGGATAATTGGCAAAAAATTCACTGAACGCGTGTTGGCATTCGAACAAGGCATTGCGCACACACCAGCGCACATACGGCAATTCATTCGGATTGCAGCCATTGTCGTGGAAAAACTTTAACGCCGCCGACGCCAGATACAAGTTCGATAACACATCACCTAAACGCGCACTCAATCGTTCTTTACGTTTTAAATCGCCACCCAAGGTTAACATGGCAACGTCGGCGACCATCGCCAGTGACGCGGAGAATCGCGTTAATTGTTCGAAATGACGTTTGGTTTCACCCGATGTCGGCGCATTGGCAGCACGACCAGCAGTGACCGATAACACTAATGCGCGCGCGAAATTGCTCATGGCGTAACCGATATGTTTAAACAACAGATCGTCAAACGCTTTTAAACCTTCCGCTTTGTCTTTGTTCGCCGCCGCTTGCATTTCCTTATAAACAAACGGATGGCAACGCACAGCACCTAGACCGAAGAACCTAAAGAAGCGCGATAAAATAAACGCGCCGCGCAGGTTGAGCGCACGCTCGAGGATGCGGTCGGGAGCGCCGATCACGTCGCCGCCGCGGCCACCGCCGGCGTCGGCGCCGGCCTCGACGAGCGTCGCCATGAACTTGTTGGCC
>CAZYUS010000106.1:5918-11039 GCA_964650615.1 uncultured Pseudomonadaceae bacterium
TACCGTGTTCGCACGCGGCTGCGCCATATAACCGGCTGACAAATAATTATTTGGTCCCATGATCACACCACGGCCGGCATGTACATCCATGGCATCTTGAATGGTGGCACGACCCATTTCGGTCATGTGATATTTGGCAATCGCCGTAACCACCGCAGGCTTGGCACCCAAATCGAGCGCTCCGACCGTCATGGTGCGAGCGGCTTCTAATTGATAGGTGCGACCGGCAATACGCGCCATTGCTTCTTCAACGCCTTCAAAATTACCAATCGGCGTTTTAAATTGTTTACGAATCCGCGAGTACGCACCGGTCATGCGATAACACACTTTCGATGTCGCCGTTGCCAGTGCCGGCAATGAAATGCCGCGACCTGCACCTAAACACTCGACCAGCATACGCCAACCTTGACCAGCGTAATCCCAACCACCGACGATCCAATCAAGCGGAATAAAAACGTCTTTTCCTGTCGTTGGACCGTTCATAAACGCCATGCCCATCGGCAGATGGCGGCGACCGGTTTCAACGCCGGGATGATTGGTCGGAATCAAACAAACCGTAATACCGTAATCGGTTTTATCACCCATTAATTTATCGGGGTCATACAATTTAAACGCTAAACCTAGCACGGTCGCGACCGGTGCCAAGGTGATGTAACGCTTGTTCCAATTTAAACGAATACCGATCACTTCTTTACCGTCATGCACACCTTTGCACACGATGCCGGTGTCCGGAATTGCGCCAGCATCGGAACCGGCTTCCGGCGACGTTAAGGCAAAACACGGCACATCATCGCCACGCGCTAAACGCGGTAAGTAATAGTCTTTTTGCGCTTTGGTGCCGTAGTGCATCAACAATTCACCGGGGCCTAATGAATTTGGCACCATCACCGTTACCGCACCGGCGCATGAACGCGTCGCCAATTTGGTCACGATGGTCGAATTCGCTAATGCCGAAAAGCCCTTTCCGCCGTATTCTTTCGGAATAATCAAACTCAAGAAACCGGCTTTTTTGATGTAATCCCACGCTTCTGGGGTTAAATCGCGATCTTGTGCGTTGACTTCAAAATCGTTGATCAGCTGGCACAGGTGTTCGCATTCATTGTCGATAAAACTCTGCTCTTCTGCCGTCAAAGTCGGTTTTGGAAATGACAGCAATTTATTCCAATCAGGATTGCCTTGAAACAGCTCGCCATCCCACCACACATCACCGGCTTCCAACGCTTCTTGTTCGGTACTGGTCATCGGCGGCAACACCTTGCGAAACACGGTTAACACCGACGCCGAGATCATCGTTTGACGAAGCGGTGTCGGCAATGAAATAGCCGCTACGACAATGAGCAACGACCAGAAAAAATACGACGGGCCGACGATATAACTGGTGACGGCAAACAACACCGCGATGGTGATTAAGGACGGTAGCAATTTTTTGCGCTGATACAACATCGTACCGGCCACCAAAATCAACACCAGAAAATGCAAAAAGAAACTCAACATTGTGATCTCCTGCCTGCCCGCGATCGGGCAGTATTCGTCGTTGCACTGCTCGTGTTTGAGCCAGTCAACAACGGTGGTTTTACAAAATAAAAATCAAACGAATGGCCAACCGTACTTACGCTTTGAAACCGGCCGCCAAAAACGGGATCAATTTCGCGATGATGTCATTCAAAACGACCTCTTCATGATAGTCCGCCGCCGAGATTTCTCCCAACGCCTGATTGCCCCCAATCGCAAACACCAAGGTCCCCATCATGAAATGCAGCCGCCAAAACACGTCAGCCGGTGGTAACGCGGGATAGGCCTGATGAAGCAAACCGACCAGATCGCCAATCACGTTACCGTAATGCTCGAATGTAAAGCGACGCAAATGCCCCTGCGTCTCTGCATACGCACGCCCCAGGAGTCGCATGAAAATGGAAGCGCCTTCCGGCTCAATCTGATCCAAGGCTTGTAGGGGACGCATAAACAAACGCAACACCTCTTCGACCGAGGGCGTGCGCTGGCTTTGCTTCATGGCAGCCATTTCCGCCGCCAGTTCGAGCATGAGGCGCGACAGAAACCGCTCAAACACCGCCTGAATCAGCTCTTTTTTGGAACCGAAGTGATAATTCACTGCCGCCAGATTGACGCCTGCTTTGGTGGTGATAAGACGTAACGAGGTTTCGGCGAAACCGCGCTCCGCAAATAATGACTCCGCCGCCGCGATAATGCGGTCACGGGTAGCTGCATGAGACATCGAGGTAAGCACTCTTCAAACGACCGTTTGAAACTTATGTTTAAGCCCTTCGGAAGTCAAGACTCGTGCTGATTTAGTTCGCGGGTGAAATCGCCAACTTGATGGCAAATCAATTCATCCATTTATTTTTAACTAACAAAAATTGACGTGAGTCAAATTCGTGCAACCCATTGATATTCAGTCAAAATCAGACAATTTAGTCACGAAAATCTAATTTAGCGATAAAAACCGACAATAATCTATTCTTTTTTTAGCTAAATAATCCCTATTAAATAAAGGTCTATCGGCGTGAGCCACGACGGCTTGCCCTACTTACCACTAGGAGCCAGTGATGAGCACTAACAACAACCCTCTCGCTTTGCGGGGCATCGAATTCACCGAATTCTGTGGCCAAACAACGCTCGATTTGGAGAACTTGTTCTGGCAATTCGGTTTCTCAAAGTTACGCCGTCATCCGGTCAAGGACGTGTTGTATTACCGTCAGAATGACATCCACTTTTTACTCAATCGCGAAAAAGCCGGCTTCTCAGCGCAATTCGCCCGCCACCACGGTCCCTCCATCTGTGCGATGGGCTGGCGTGTAGACGATGCTCAGTTTGCGCAAGCCGAGGCGGTCAAACGCGGTGCCGTCGCGGTACCAGACGCCAACAAGGATTACCCTTATCCCGCCATTTATGGCATCGGCGAAAGCGTGATTTATTTTATTGATCACTTTAACGGCAGTGACAGCATTTGGGAGCGCGATTTCATTGCGCTCGATACGCCGGCAATTCAGCCTGACAAAGGCTTCCTAGTGGTCGACCATTTGACCAACAACGTACCGCACGGCGAACAAGAAAAATGGGCGAACTTTTACAAAGGTATTTTCGGTTTCACCGAAGTGCGCTATTTCGACATTAAAGGCGTAAAAACCGGACTCACAAGTTTTGCGTTACGCTCGCCAGACGGTAGTTTTTGTATTCCCATTAACCAACCAAAAGATCACAAAGATCAGATCGCCGAATATTTGCGTGAATACAATGGTCCCGGTGTACAGCACTTGGCGTTCCTGACACGAGATATTTTGTCGTCGCTAGATCGTTTGGAAGGCAGCAGCATTGAAACATTAGACATTGATAGCGATTATTACCGCGATGTATTTGATCGAGTTCCGCATGTAAAAGAAGATCACGCGCGCATCGAACAGCATCAAGTGTTGGTGGACGGCGATGAAAACGGTTATTTGCTGCAAATATTTACCCGTAACATCATTGGCCCCATTTTTATTGAAATTATCCAGCGTGAAAACAACCTAAGCTTTGGCGAGGGCAATTTCGGAGCCTTGTTCCGTTCACTGGAAAAAGATCAAGAACGTCGCGGCGTGTTGTAACCCAAACGCGACGTGGTAAAAGACCTCTTACTTATTCATTAACAGGAATGTATCCATGGCCATCAATACTGCACTGCAAGGCGTTCATCATGTTGCTTATCGCTGCAACGACGCCAAAGAAACGGTCGAATTTTATCAAAAGACCTTGAACATGGATTTTGTGTTAGCCATTTCGGAAGATCGCGTGCCATCAACCAAAGAACCAGATCCGTATATGCACTTGTTTCTGGATGCCGGCGGCGGCAATATTCTGGCATTTTTTGAATTACCGAACTCACCGAAAATGGGACGCGACCCCAATACACCAAGCTGGGTGCAGCACATCGCATTTAAAGTGGAAAGCATGGACGCCCTGTTGCACATGAAAGCGCATTTGCAAAACTTAGGCATCGACGTTATCGGCCCGACCAATCACGAATTATTTCAGTCCATTTATTTCAACGATCCGAACGGCCATCGCATCGAATTAGCGGCCAATACCGTAACGCCCGGTATGATGGAAAAAATGCACGCTCTGGCACCACAAATGTTGGAAGATTGGACTGCATCAAAGAAAACCGTTAAACATGCGGCGTTTCTACATGAAAAAGAATTTTCCCAACCGTAAGTAACGATCATCGGCGCGCAACATTTGTTGGCGCGCCGAAACGCCATTCACACCTTATCGATCGAGCGGATTATTTCGCGTTTCCGGCAAGAAAAAAAGCCCGACCACAAACGCCACCATTAGCACCGCGTTGGGATACCACAGTCCTGCCATCACATTGCCGTATTTGACACCTAATAACGTCACCATAAAAGGTGATAAGCCGCCTATCCAACCGGCAGCCAAATTGTGTGGCAACGCCACGGCACTGTAGCGAAAACGGGCCGGAAAAAGTTCAGCCAAGGTTGCCGTTTGCGGGCCGGTAATTAAAGCCAAGGCCAGCACCAGCACCATCAAACTGAACGCCACCATGGTAGTATTAACCTGTGCGCGTTCAACAACAAAAGGAAATTGATTTGCGGTTAATTCCGCTTTAATCGCTTCTGCATCAAATCCAAGTAGCGCGTTATCAGCGATGGTGATTTTTAGCACGTCATTTTTTTGCAAGCGATAGCTAACGCCTTGCTTGGTAAGCCATTCTTGCGCACGTTCGCAATCGTTTTGCGCTTGATTAAACGGATCGTAATGGCACGCATCGCCATACAACACCACCGGCACGCGATCGTTAAACTCCTGCAATCGCGGATTGGCGTACTCGCGCAAACCGTAAAACACCGGCTGCAAAGTGAACGCCCCAAGAAACAAACCGGCTAATAACACCGGTCGACGCCCGATGCGATCCGATAACCATCCAGCGAGCAACGTTAAGGGAAACAACGCTAACGTCGTCAACAACACCAAACTGCTCGCCAGATCCGCATCAACCTTAAGCACCGATTTCAAAAAAATGCCGGTATAAACTTGCGACGAAAAAAACAAAATCGAACCGCCGGACGAAATACAGAAAAACAAAATCAGCATTCGACGTCGAGT
>CAZYUS010000107.1:0-10848 GCA_964650615.1 uncultured Pseudomonadaceae bacterium
ACATGGTGATGGCCACCGCCGACGCAGCCGGCCAATCGCGCGCATTGAAGAATTGATCGTACAACACTTTTCCGATCATCAATTGATCAGGGCCGCCTAACAACGACGGAATAACGAATTCACCCACCGCCGGAATAAACACCAACATCGCCCCTGCAATAATGCCGTTTTTAGACAGTGGCAACGTGATCTGGAAAAACGCCGTCCACGGCTTGGCCCCTAAATCATAAGCGGCTTCCAATAACGTCGGATCGTGTTTAATTAAGTTGGTGTAAAGCGGCAAAATCATAAAGGGCAAATAGGCATAGACAATGCCAATGTAAACCGCAAAATCGGTTTGCATCATCTGTATCGGATCGGAAATCACGCCCATGCTCATCAATGTATTGTTGATGTAGCCGTTATTTTTGAGCAGCCCTATCCACGAATAAATGCGGATCAAAAAACTCGTCCACGACGGCAGAATCACCAACATCAATAACACGTGCCGCATGGCACCCGGAGCGCGCGCAATCGCATACGCCATCGGATAACCGACTAACAAACACAACAGCGTACTCACCGCCGCCAAGCGCAATGAATTGCCATAAGCATTCATGTACAACATATCTTCAGGGTTGAAAATATTGGTGTAGTTGCGGTAATTCAACACCAGATGCATGCTGCCTTCGACGTTTTGCCACAGCGAAGAATAAGGCGGCATACCGATAATTGACTTGGAAAAACTGATGTAAAAAACAATCACAAACGGGATGACAAAAAACAAAATCATCCACAGATACGGCACGCTAATAACGGCCCATTTCGCATCAGGACGCAGCTTGAACATTTTCATATTGTCAGCACCACGGCGCTTTCCGGTTGCCACGACACATACACTTCGTCATCCCAAGTCGGACGATCACTGGTGCTGCGTTCAAAATTAGAACTGTTGGCAATGATTTTTTTACCGCTTTCTAATTTGATGTGATAAACCGAATGCGAACCGAAATACGCGATGTTAACGATTTTGCCTTTTGCCCAGTTCATGGCGGCATCCGGTTTGGTTTTGGTGACGTCTAATTTTTCGGGACGAATGGCCGCCGAAACGTCTTGTCCTTTGGTCGCGGTAATGCCGTGATTTACGAAAATGCGCGCCGGTAACTGCGCCGATTCGATTTCGACATGGTCGGGTTCGTCTACGACCAACTGGCCTTCGAACATATTTACCGAACCGATAAACTCGGCATTAAAACGACAATTCGGTGTCTCATATACTTCAGCGGGCGCACCGATCTGCAGAATGCGTCCATGGCTCATGACCGCAATGCGCGAGGCCATGGTCATCGCTTCTTCTTGATCGTGCGTCACCATCACGCAGGTTACGCCAACACGCTCGATAATATCGACGACTTCTAATTGCATACGTTCGCGCAATTTTTTATCGAGAGCGCCCATGGGCTCGTCGAGCAACAGTAATTTGGGTCGTTTCGCGAGACTTCGCGCCAGCGCCACGCGCTGCCGCTGACCACCGGATAATTGATGCGGTTTGCGTTTGGCATACGCACTCATATCGACGAGTTTCATCATCTCTTCAACACGAGCCGTGATCTCATCTTTAGGAATACGGTCTTGCTTTAGACCGAAGGCAATATTTTCGGCCACCGACATATGCGGAAACAGCGCATAGGACTGGAACATCATATTAATCGGACGTTTGTACGGCGGAATTTTTGCCAAGTCTTGCCCGTCGATGGTGATCTTGCCATCAGAGGGTGTTTCGAAACCGGCTAACATACGCAACAGCGTCGATTTGCCGCAACCTGAGCTGCCGAGCAGTGCAAAAATCTCACCCTGACGAATATTAAATGACACCGTATCGACCGCAGTGAAATCACCGAATCGTTTGGTGACACCTTCTATTCGAACATATTTTTCATCGCCTTTTTTTACATTTTGTACGGGCGAGTTTCCTGCAGGCTTTTCAACGGCGGCCATCATTTGCTCCAAACTTTGATACTTTTTATTGTTGATAAAAAACTGCCCTCTCGTTTGTTGCTGGAGGGCAGTTTTATGTCAGCCGTTATTGGCCGGTTTTGACTTTGGTCCACACACGCGTCATGGCACGATCAATTTCATTCGGCATGATGCGCAATGTCCACAATTTAGCCATCACATCTTCCGGCGGATAAGTAGCCGGATCGTTTTTCACTTCGTCAGCGACTAAAGCAAAAGAAGCGTCATTGGCATTCGGATAGGTGACGAAGTTGCTGATCTTAGCAATCACGTCCGGACGCAAAATAAAGTTGATAAACAAGTGTGCGCCTTCAACATTTTTGGCATCTTTCGGAATAGCCATCATGTCAAACCACATTTCAGTGCCTTCTTTCGGGATCGCGTAGGCAATTTCGACACCGTTTTTGGCTTCTTCAGCACGTGTTGCCGCTTGACCGAGGTCACCGTTCCAACCAATGGCCAAACAAATATCACCATTGGCCAAATCGTTGATGTATTGCGAGCTGTGGAAATACGTCACGAACGGACGAATTTTTTCCAACATCGCACCGGCTTCGTTGTAATCCGCTTCTACCAAGCTATTGGGATCTTTGCCAATGTAATTGAGCGCCGGTGCCATGATCTCGGACTGCGCGTCCAACATCGCGACACCGCAATTGGCTTTTTTCAGCTTTTCCATGTTTTCGGGTTTGAACACGATATCCCACGAATCAATCGGTGCGTTGTCACCAAAAATTTCTTTGATTTTGTTGACGTTGTAACCGATGCCGGTAGTACCCCACAAATACGGGATCGCGTATTGATTGCCTGGATCGTAAGCTTCCAACAATTTCATTTTGGTTGGGCTTAAGTTGTTCCAGTTGGTGAGTTTGGATTTATCCAGCGGTTGGAAAACGCCGGCTTGAATTTGACGACCTAAAAATTGTCCCGACGGCACCACCACGTCAAAACCGGTGCTACCCGCTAACAGCTTGGCTTCCAACACTTCATTTGAATCGAACACGTCGTAAACAACTTCAATGCCAGTTTCTTTGGTGAAATCGGCCAGCACGGAATCGTCGATGTAATCGCTCCAGTTGTACACGTGCAACACTTTAGCATCGGCCGGATTAACCGCCGGTGCAGCGTCTTGCGCCGGTTCTTTATTGCACGCTGTCAGCGCGAATGCCGTGGCAATTGCTGCGCCTAAGGCCAGTTTTTTTAGTGCCATTGTGCTTCCCCTCTTTTTATCTGTCCCGGCCTATCCGGCACAGTGTCGTTATTTCGAACAAGGTCAACCTTCACTTCGCCCTGCAGCGAAGCTGCGCCTTTTTAGATCACAAGCTCTTGAGCGTCAATTCCAATGCACGTTTTGTTTTGTCGATTAATTCGTCGATTTGTGTCGTCGTCATGATGAGCGGCGGTGACAGCAACATGGTGTCGCCGGTCGCACGCAACACCAAGCCTTCGCGCAGCGCATGATCGCGCATGATAATGCCGACTTTGCCGGCTTTTTCCCAGCGTGCGCGCATTTTCTTATTGCTGACCAATTCAATCGCGCCGACCAATCCGATATTGCGCACTTCGCCCACCAACGGATGATCGACGATTTCTTGCAATCGCTTGGCAAGATACGGGCCGGTCACGTCGTGTACCTGTTCGACCAATTTTTCGCGCTTCAGAATACGAATGTTTTCGGCCGCAACGGCAGCGCAGACCGGATGGCCGGAGTAGGTAAAGCCGTGATTGAAATCACCGCCCTCTTCGATCAAGGTTTTGGCGATTTTATCGGCAATCACCACGCCCCCAATCGGCAAATAACCGGAGGACAGGCCCTTGGCGATCGGCATGAAATCCGGCTCGACGCCAAAGTGCTGGCAACCAAACCACTGTCCGGTGCGACCAAAGCCACAGATCACTTCGTCGCTGATAAGCAGCACGTCATATTTGCGGCAAATACGCTGAATTTCTGGCCAATACGTAGACGGCGGAATGATCACGCCACCGGCACCCTGAATCGGCTCGCCGATAAACGCGGCGACGTTCTCCGGCCCTACCGCCAAGATCTTGTCTTCGAGCCAGCGCGCGGCCTGCAAACCAAATTCTTCGGGCGATTGATCAAAACACAAACCGTACCAATACGGTTGCTCGATATGGACGACCCCGGGGATCGGCAAATCGCCCTGCTCGTGCATATATTTCATACCGCCCAAGCTGGCACCGGCCACGGTCGAGCCGTGATAGGCATTATTGCGCGAAATAAAGGTCTTCTTTTTCGGTTGGCCTTTGATATCCCAGTAACGCCTAACCATACGAAAAATAGTGTCGTTGGATTCCGATCCCGAGCCGGTAAACATGACTTGATTCATGTGTGATGGCGTGACCGATGTGATCAACTCGGCCAATTCGATGGCAGGCGTTGTCGTGGTTTTGAAAAACAAGTTGTAATAAGGCAACTCGTTCATTTGCTTGGCAGCAATTTCGGCTAATTCTTTGCGACCATAACCAACATTGACACACCACAAACCGGCAAAACCGTCGAGCACTTTATGGCCGTCAGAATCCCATAAATAACAGCCTTCGGCCTTGGTGATCACGCGAGTGCCATCGTTACGCAATGCCTTGTTGTCACAAAATGGATGCATATGATGCGCAGCATCACGCGCACGTAATTCGGCCGTGGTGGTCATGGTGTTAGTCTCCGAGCGTTGCTCATTAGTAGGAGCGACTTTAGTCGCGAATCAGCGCATCATTCTGATGTTGTTCGCGGCTATAACCGCTCCTACGTTTTTTATTTATTGACGATTTAACGATTACACATTCAACAACAGATAATCACGTTCCCACGAACTGATCACCGAGCTAAATGTTTCAAACTCTTTTTCTTTTACCGAGCAATAGGCGCGCACAAATCGTTCGCCGAGCACCTGTTTTAATTCATCACAGTCACGCAGCGCTTGCGTGGCATCAACCAAATTACGCGGCAATTCAAATGGCATATCGTAAGCCGAACCACTAACTGGCTCACGCGGTTTAATTTTTTGGATGATGCCAAGATAACCCGCCGCGAGTGATGCGGCGATGCCTAAATACGGGTTGCAATCGGCACCGATGATGCGATTTTCGACGCGACGATTCGCCGGTGAAGAATACGGCACACGCAAACCTACCGTGCGATTGTCATAGCCCCATTGCACGTTAATCGGTGCCGAAGCGTGCTTGATAATACGACGATAACTGTTGACATTAGGTGCCATCAAACTCATGGCCATTGGCAAATATTTTTGCAATCCGCCGATGTAATGTAAAAACGTTTCGCTGGGTTCGCCGTCTTCGGTGGTGAACACATTTTTGCGGGTATGTTTGTCGATCAATGATTGATGCACATGCATCGCCGAACCGGCTTCACCTTCCATCGGCTTGGCCATAAACGTCGCATAAATGCCATGACGTAATGCGGTTTCACGCATCACTCGTTTGAACAAAAACACTTGGTCCGCTAAATCAACGGCATTGCCATGCAGCAGATTAATTTCCATCTGACCGGCACCGTCTTCGTGGATCAACGTGTCAATATCCAGCTCCATGGCTTCGCAATAGTCGTACATATCTTCGAATACCGGATCGAATTCGTTGACCGCATCAATGCCATAAGAACGACGTGCCGATTCTTGACGACCAGAGCGACCAACCGGCGGCTCTAACTTATAATCCGGATCAACATTTTGTTTGACTAAATAGAATTCCACTTCCGGCGCAACCACCGGCTCGAAGCCTTGTAATTCGAATAATTTCAGAATTTTTTTCAGCACCGAACGCGGCGCTAAATCCACCGCACTGCCGTCGCGATAAAAACAATCGTGAATCACCTGCGCGGTCGGCTCGGCAGCCCACGGCACTAAACACACTGTCTTAGGATCGGGGCGCACTTCCATATCAATTTCGGTGGCGGCGATGATGCTGTCTTCGTCATCCGGCCAATCGCCGGTGACAGTTTGAATATAAAGTCCTTCCGGTAATCGCATAGATTCGCGAAAGAACTTATTGGCCGGAATAATTTTTCCGCGCGCAATGCCGGTGATATCCGGCACCAAACATTCCACTTCGGTAATGCGGCGTTCTTCCATCCATTTTTGTAAATCGTCGAGTGACTGTACTTGAGTTGACATAATGTAAGTGTCCATTCGGTTCGGGCTGCCCTGTTGGCAAGCCTTTAAAAAGCTTAGTCGCGAAATTATTTTCGCTGTGAACTACGTTGCCGACAGGCATCACCAAAAGCCTGAAAGAGCTTGACCGAAATCGGGTTGTCTTTCGCTTTCCATTCGGGATGCCATTGCACCGCGAGCGCAAACGTAGAAGCGTCGCGGATCGAATAGGCCTCGACCAGCCCGTCAAGGGCGCGCGCCTCCACCGCGAAATTTTTAGCTAACTGGTCAATACCTTGTCCGTGTACCGAATTCACCGTGATACGGTCGGCACCGACGATGGCCGCCAGCTTGCCGTTTTTCTCCAGCACGACGTCGTGGGCAGGCCCGTACTGCGCCTCGACATCGGCATTTTTGTCTTCGCGGTGATCGTCAAAACCGTCTACGTTATGCACTTCCTGATGCAGGCTGCCACCGAACGCAACGTTCATTTCCTGAAAACCACGACAAATACCCAGCACCGGCACGGAGGCCTTAATCAGAGCAGGAATCAAACTCAAGGACGTGGCATCGCGCTGGGGATCATTAAAGTCGTCGGCTTTGCGTTGCACTTTGCCGTAGTGGTGCGGCTCGATGTTAGAGGGGCTGCCGGTAAAGAGAAAACCGTCAAATTGAGCAATAATTTCATCATTTGAAATGCTGCCGCCAAAAGCGGGCAGTAACACCGGCAAGACTCCAGCGCATTGTTCGACCGCACGAATGTACTTATCACCGGCCACATGAAACGGGTGAACGCCCATCATACGAACGTCACAGATAATGCCGACTAAGGGTTTGCGTAAGGTATTGCTTAACAGTGAGTGCGAAGGGCTGTTCATTTTTTTAAACGGTTTGTCGACTTAATGGGACCGAAAAGGGCTGGTTGAACCGCCTTTGTGTGCCGCTTGCGGCGCTTAAGCAGGCGGCGGCAAGACCGTGGCGATAACGTTGATAAGGCTTTATAGCCTGCAAAATCAGGGGCAGTCAACGGATTTTTGGTTTATGCTGCACTGCACAATCGAGGTCACTTGACGAACCCTACCGCAAAAGATGACCATTCCAAGATATTAAACAGGTGGCCGCCTATCGCCGGCGTGACGGCTCCACCCGTGCCGGTTTGCTCAACAGGCAAATCGGTGGACAAAAAACGCCGGTCATTATCTGAGACAAATCATCATGACCTTTCAAAAACCCGATATCCGTGAAGCGGAAGAGTTCTTAAAGAACAACCCCGAAGTGCTGGGCATCGACCTGTTCGTGTGCGACACGAATGGAGTGGCGCGCGGTAAACGTATCGACCGCGACACGCTGGTGAAGGCTTATAAGTCGGGTGTCGCATTGCCTGGCTCTATCTTTTCACTCGATATTACCGGCGACTGCATCGAAGAAGCCGGCCTTGGCTTTGATACCGGCGATGCCGATCAGATCTGCTGGCCCATCCCCGGCACCTTGCGTTTGGTGCCATGGCAAAAGCGTCCGATGGCGCAGCTGCTGATGACCATGGTGGACAGCACCAGCAGCAAACCGTATTTCGCCGATCCGCGCGCGGTGCTGGCCAATGTGCTGGATAAATTCAAGGCGTTGAAGCTGACGCCGGTGGTGGCCGTTGAACTGGAGTTTTACTTAATCGACCGCCAACGGGTGAACACCTACACACCGCAACCACCGATCTCACCGTTTACCGGTATGCGTGAAGAATCGACACAGGTTTATGCCATTCAGGATCTCGATGATTTCGACGATCTGCTCGAAGACTTAGCACAATGCATCGAAGTGCAAGATCTTCCCGCCGACACCGCCGTCGCCGAATACGCCCCCGGCCAATATGAAATTAATTTGGTGCATCAACCGGATGCACTGCGGGCGTGTGACGATGCGTTTTTGCTAAAGCGTTTAATCAAAGGCGTCACCATTGAGCACCATTACGAAGCCACGTTTATGGCCAAACCGTATGACGATAAAGCCGGCAGCGGTACCCATATTCACGTCAGTTTGATCGACGAAAATGGCAACAATATGATGGCCAAAGAAAGCGGTGAATTCACCGATATGTTGCGCTGGGCGTTAGGTGGATTGATGGCCACCATGCACGAAGGTATGGCCATTTTTGCGCCCAATGCCAACAGCTATCGTCGCTTCCGTTTGAATTCATTTGTGCCGAACTGCCCAGCGTGGGGCGTCAATAACCGCTCGGTGTCGTTGCGCATTCCGACCGGCGGCCCTGATGCCACCCGTGTCGAACATCGCGTTGCCGGTGCCGACGCCAATCCGTATTTATTGGTGGCCACCGTGTTGGCCGGTATGCATCACGGTATCGTCAATAAATTGGAATGCGGACCCGAAACACGCGGCAACGCTTACGCGCAACACAAAGCCACACTGCCGAACACATGGGCGTGGGCGCTCGAAGAATTTGAACAAGCGAAAATCATTCCGGAATATTTAGGCAAAGATTTTTGCAAAGTGTATTTGGCGTGTAAAAAAGCCGAATACAACGAGTTCAATTATCACGTCAGCCCGCTCGAATATCAGTGGTATTTGCGCACGGTATAAAACCATAAAAAGACCGTGCGCGCTCCCCATCGCGCAGGGTCTTTTTTTTTCCTTCACGAAAATTCAACCTGAGTAAATGATGTGTCATGACTGAAGCCCTGCACCCTTCCTATTACGCCGCCTCCGCCCATCCATTTGCCGCTCAACCACCGCTAGATGGTGATATCACCGTTGACGTTTGTGTTATCGGTGCCGGTATTACTGGACTCACCGCCGCGCTTGATTTAGCCGAACGCGGCTACAAGGTGGTAATCGTCGAGGGCGAAAGAGTGGGCTGGGGAGCAAGCGGTCGCAGCGGTGGACAATTCATTCACGATTACGCCTGTGGCACTTACAAACTCGAAAAATTTGTCGGTAAAGAAGACGCCGCCAAACATTGGCAAATCAGTGTCGACGCAACGGCTTTAATCAAAGACCGCGTAAAAAAATACGGTATTCAATGCGATCTGCACGAAGGGTACGCCACCGTTGCATTAAAAGAACGACAACGCCGTGACTTAATCGAATATCAAGAACTGGTCGCCAGTCGCTACGATTATTTGATGCAATTATGGGAAAAAGATCAGCTGCGTTCGGTGCTGGATTCAGACAAATACGTCGCCGGTTTATTCGACCCATTGAGCGGTCATTTGCATCCCCTAAATTACACTCTCGGCCTCGCAGAAGCAGCGTTAAAAGCCGGTGTTCGTATCGCCGAACAAACGCGCGCCACACGCATAGAAAAAGGCCGAAAAGTTCGCGTTCACACCGCACGCGGGATCATCACTTGCCATCAATTAGTATTGGGTGCGAATTGCTGGCTTGGCGATGTGGTGCCAGAACTGGATCGCAAGATCATGCCAGTCGGCACTTACATCATGGCAACCGAACCATTGGGCAAAGAACGCGCACAATCGTTAATCAAAAATAATATGGGCATTTGCGATTCCAATTTCGTGCTCGATTATTTTCGCTTGTCCGCCGACTACCGTATGTTATTTGGTGGTCGTGTTTCGTATTCGGGTTTAACGCCGGTGGCGCTCACCAGCAAATTGTATTCACGAATGATCGAAGTATTTCCGCAACTTGATGGCGTCAAAGCAGACCATACGTGGGGCGGATTCGTTGATATCACCATGAATCGCGCACCGCATTTTGGACGCCTCGATAACAATATTTATTTTGCACAAGGGTTTTCCGGTCACGGCATCGCATTGACCGGCATGGCTGGCCGGATGATGGCCGATGCGATTCAAGGCCAATCAGAACGCTTTGACCTATTCGACAAAATCAAACACCGTGATTTTCCGGGTGGTCGCGCTTTCCGCACTCCGGCATTAGTGCTGGCGATGGCGTATTTCCGTATGCGCGATTGGTTACCTTAATACACGATGTTATGACCGCCAATAAAAGCGCACACCAAGCAGTGCGCTTTTTTTTTGGCTACAATTCTGCCGCGCGTTGTGCGCAGCCTCTACCCGTCGGCCACATCAAATGACCGGGAGCCTGTGATTTCTTCACGACAGAAATTTAAAACAGGCGTCATGTTTGATTCCAATCATGAGTGACATTATCAAAGGTGACGGCGCCATTCGTCGTCAAACGCTGTTCGGTTCGTCGATCGAAAATACCTACGGCGGTGTTTTATCGTTTATGCGCCGTAATTACAGCCGCGATTTGACGGGCGTTGATGTCGCCATCAGCGGCGTACCGCTCGATTTAGCCGTTACGTTTCGCAGCGGAGCGCGCATGGGGCCGCAAGGTATTCGCGCCGCCTCAGTGCAATTGGCCGAATTAAAACCCTATCCGTGGGGTTTCGATCCGTTTGATGAATTGGCCGTAGTGGATTACGGTGATTGTTGGTTCGATGCGCACAATCCGCTCACCATTACCCCCAGCATTGTTGAACACGCACGCACCATCATAAATGCCGGAGCCTTTGCGTTAACGTTCGGTGGCGATCATTACATCACCTATCCTTTGCTTAAAGCACACGCCGAAAAATACGGTCCATTATCGTTAATTCATTTTGACGCACACTGCGATACGTGGGCCGATGATTCGAAAGATTCGCTCAATCACGGCACGATGTTTTATAAAGCGATTAAAGACGGCATTATTGATCCGAAAAGTTCGGTTCAAATCGGCATTCGCACCT
>CAZYUS010000108.1:0-10704 GCA_964650615.1 uncultured Pseudomonadaceae bacterium
CGCGTGAACGGTAAGCATTGATAAGACGTAAAACTTCAACTTGTTTGGCTTCGTATTCGGCATCGTGTACCGATTTTCCGTTGACGACGATCGTTGGCGGGCGTTTTACCGCTTCACGAAAATAATCTTTGACCGGTGTGTGCTTGGCATCGGCGGCACCTTGACGGACTTCGCCAAAAAGTTGCTGCCATTTTTCCGGAACGGAATTCGGGTCATCAAGAAATTGTTCGTACAATTCTTCGATATAGGCAGCCGAGCCGCCATTGAGATAGCTCGTCGAAAAGAGCTGTTCTAGTTGGTTCATACGTCTCACCTTTTGTGAGTGTTGCAGTAATGGAAAGGCCTTTTGCCTTCCCGCCTTGAACTGATAACGGAACGATCACTGTTAGGGCGTTAGCGTGTTGCGTGAACTAACGTGATAAAAAACCGTATGGGACATATCTCTCATACGGTCTTGACTATCTTTTCGTGTTTTTGCCGGTTGCGGGCCTTGTTGAGTTGGGTTAAATGCCGCGCTGTAACAGCATAGAACGGATTTGCCCGATTGCTCGCGTAGGGTTTAGACCTTTTGGACATACATTCACGCAGTTCATAATCCCACGGCAACGGAACACACTGTAGGCGTCGTCTAATTCTGATAGGCGTTGGTCGGTTGCGGTGTCACGGCTATCGATCAAGAAACGGTATGCATGCAACAGGCCCGAGGGGCCGACAAACTTGTCTGGGTTCCACCAGAACGAGGGACAGGCGGTCGAGCAGCAGGCGCACAAAATGCACTCCCACAGCCCTTCCATCTTTTCGCGCTCTTCAATGGACTGCAAACGTTCGCGGGCTGGGGCCGGTTCGTTGTTTTGTAAATATGGTTTGATTTTTTCGTATTGCTTGTAGAACTGTGCCATATCGACGATTAAATCGCGAATGACCGGCAAACCGGGTAATGGGCGCACCACAACCGAACTGCCCAATGATTTGACCGGTGTCATGCACGCCAAACCATTTTTGCCGTTGATGTTGACGCCATCTGAACCACAGACGCCTTCGCGACAGGAGCGACGAAACGTTAGCGTCGCGTCCTGCTCTTTCAATGCGATCAGAGCATCAAGCAACATCATGTCTTGGCCGGCAGGGATATCGAGCTCGAAATCCTGCATATATGGCTCGTTATCCACTTCTGGGTTGTAACGGTAAACAGAAAAACGCATCTCGCCAGACCTCTTAGTACGTGCGGGCTTTCGGTTTGAAAGCGTCCATGGATTTCGGTGACATGTTTACGGCACGCTTGTGCATGGTTTCCGTCGGTGCGTCGTAAATCGAATGGCATAACCAGTTTTCGTCGTCGCGAGACTCGAAATCTTCGCGGGCATGTGCGCCACGGCTTTCGGTGCGGAAATTGGCCGCCATGGCGGTGGCATATGCCGTTTCCATCAAGTTATCCAGCTCCATCGCCTCCATGCGCGCGGTGTTGTATTGCTTGCTCTTGTCAGACAGATGCGCCGATTTCAACCGTTCACGCAAATCGCGCATTAAATCGAAACCCTTGGCCATGATGTCGCCAGTACGGAACACACCGAAATGGTTTTGCATGGTCGATTGCATGGCTTTGCGAATCGCTACCGGATCTTCGCCGCCTTTGCTGCTGTCCCAACGGTTATAGCGGTTCATTGCCACTTCAAAGTCGGACTCGCTGTATTCCGACAGCGGTAAACCTTCACGCAGCGCTTGTTCGACATGCAAACCCGCAGCGCGGCCGAACACCACCAAGTCGAGCAATGAGTTACCGCCTAAGCGGTTGGCGCCATGCACTGAAACGCAGGCGATTTCACCGACGGCATAAAGTCCATCGACAATGGTTTCGACACCATTGTGCGTGGTTAATGCCTGCCCGTGAACATTGGTAGGGATACCGCCCATCATGTAATGGCAAGTGGGCATGACTGGGATCGGGTCTTTGGTGATATCGACATGAGCAAACTCTTTGGCTTGCGACATGACGAAAGGCAAACGTTCCTGGAGGGTTTTGGGACCAAGGTGATCGAGTTTTAACAATACATGGTCCTTATTCGGACCGGCACCGTTGCCGGCCAGAACTTCTTTCACCATTGAACGGGCGACCACGTCACGACCAGCTAGGTCTTTAGCATTGGGGGCATAACGTTCCATAAAACGCTCGCCTTTGCCATTCAGCAAATAACCACCCTCGCCTCGGCAGCCTTCGGTCACCAGCACGCCGACTCCAGCGATACCGGTCGGGTGGAACTGCCACATTTCAATGTCTTGCAACTGCAAACCAGCACGAATAGCCATGCCGACACCGTCGCCGGTGTTGATGTGGGCGTTGGACGTGGTGGAGAAAATACGCCCCGCACCGCCAGTGGCAAAAATGGTCGCGCGCGAGCGGAAAAACACCAACTCACCGGTTTCGATGCACATGGCGATGACACCGCAGCATTGCTTCTTGGCATTCATTACCAAATCAATCGCGTACCATTCGCTATAAACTTTGGTGCCGGCTTTTACGTTTTGCTGATACAAGGTGTGCAGCAGTGCGTGACCGGAACGGTCAGCCGCAGCGGCCGTACGAGCAGCTTGTTCACCGCCAAAGTTTTTGGATTGACCACCGAAAGGACGTTGATAGATACGGCCATCTTTATTACGAGAAAACGGCATACCCATATGTTCAAGCTCGTACACCGCCTGCGGGCCAACCGAACACATGTACTCAATCGCATCTTGATCGCCGATATAGTCCGACCCTTTGACGGTATCGAACATATGCCAACGCCAATCGTCATCGTGGGTGTTACCTAGGGCAACAGTAATGCCGCCTTGCGCCGAAACCGTATGCGAGCGGGTCGGAAATACTTTGGAAATCAACGCTACTTTCTGCCCCGCTTGCGCGAGTTGCAACGATGCGCGCATACCGGCACCACCAGCGCCGACAATCACGGCGTCAAAGGTTTGAGTTGCTAACGCCATTTACACACCCCACAAAATAGTAAAACCCCAGACCAGCATGGTGAGGCTTGCGATAATCAAAATCGTTTGTGCGATGAATCGCACGGCCAATGGCTTCAGATAGTCGGTAAATACTGTCCACACACCGATCCAAGCGTGAGCGATTAAGGCCATTAAGGCCACCAAGCTAAATACTTTGAATCCGGTTGCGGCGAACAGTGTTTGCCACGATTCAAAACTCACGTCAGAACACGCGAAGAAGCCGAACAGGCTTAAAACATAAGCGGCGACGACAACAGCCGAAACACGTTGAATAAACCAATCGTGTAGGCCGGACCGACCTAACGCAGAAGCAGGCTTTACCATACCCATATCCCCACAGCTAACGCGGCTAAAATGCCACCGAATAACACGATGCTGGCACCGAGGCGTCCACCTTCCAAGGTTTCGCCGTGTCCGAGGTCCATGATCAAGTGACGCACGCCCGCGATCAGGTGATAGACCAGCGCCATGGCAACCAACGAAAACAGGATGCGAACAACACCGCTATCCAAGGTGCTTTTTATCGCGTTGAAATCCTCAGGCGAACGCAATGATTGTTGCAGGACATACAACAAACACGGCAAACAGAGAAATAAAAAGATACCGGATAACCGGTGCAGGATAGACGCCTTTGCCATCACCGGCAGTTGGATCGTCGACAAGTTAAGATTAACAGGACGTTTCTTGTTCACGGTTATGTTTTGCCTTTATGCGCGTGAAACGTAAAAAGCGAAGCCCCCCAGTTTTGGAGGGGCTTCGCGACCGGTGCGAATTATAGACTTCACCTAAAACTGTTACAAATACATGAAACCGTGTTTTTCACGGTAATTTGAGCCAAATCGAACAAGAATTGTGCAGAACAACCGGATCTGGTCAACTTTCTCTAATAAAGTTGAATTTTTCCAATGGCCCATTTGCCGAAATCTGCGCCATACTATTACTGGTTTGCACAGACCCCCGCGTTTTTCTATTTAGCCCCCGCTTTTCGAGGAGATAAAAATGGCTGACAAGGTTGCCAAGCTGCAGCTTCCTGATCGCGCCGAGCCGATTTCATTGCCGATGTACTCGCCTTCACAAGGCTACGATGTCATCGACATTCGCAAGCTCGGTGAAAACAAAGTTTTCACTTACGATCCCGGATTTATGTCCACCGGTTCGTGCGAATCAAAGATCACCTACATCGACGGCGATGCCGGTGTATTGCAATACCGAGGCTATCCGATCGAGCAACTGGCGGAACACTCGCATTTTCTAGAAGTGGCTCATTTGCTTGTTCACGGCGAGCTGCCAAACAAAGCCGAGTTGGATGATTTTGTTTATCGCGTCACCCATCACACGATGGTTCATGAACAAATGGCGCGTTTTTTCCAAGGCTTCCGTCGTGACGCGCATCCGATGTCGATCATGATCGGCGTCGTCGGCGCATTGTCGGCGTTCTATCACGATTCGTTGGATATTAACGATCCGCATCATCGTGAAATTTCAGCCATGCGTTTGATCGCTAAAGTGCCGACCTTGGCGGCAATGTGCTTCAAGTACAGCATTGGTCAACCGTTTGTTTATCCAAAGAACAAGTTAAGCTATTCGGCGAATTTCCTGAATATGATGTTCAGTGTACCGTGCGAAGATTACGAACCGGATCCGATTTTGGTTCGTGCTATCGACCGAATTTTGATTTTACACGCTGATCACGAACAAAATGCTTCGACCTCGACGGTGCGCTTGGCTGGCTCATCAGGCGCTAATCCGTTCGCGTGTATTGCGGCGGGTATCGCCTCGTTGTGGGGACCAGCTCATGGCGGTGCCAACGAGGCCTGTTTGAATATGTTGATGGAAATTGGCAGTGTCGATCGCATCCCCGAATACATCAAACGTGCGAAAGACAAGAACGACACGTTCCGTTTAATGGGCTTCGGTCATCGAGTTTATAAAAATTTCGATCCGCGCGCCAAGATCATGCGTCAAACTGCGTATGAAGTATTGAGTGCGCTCGGTGCCGAAAATGATCCCTTGTTAAAAGTGGCGATGGAATTGGAACGCATTGCGTTGCAAGATGAGTACTTTGTCGACAAGAAACTGTATCCGAATGTCGACTTTTATTCTGGCATTATTATGAAGGCCATGGGTATTCCGATGAATATGTTCACCGTAATGTTTGCTTTGGCACGCACCACCGGATGGGTGGCCCAGTGGAGCGAAATGATTGCCGAGCCGAACCAAAAAATCGGTCGTCCCCGCCAGCTTTACACTGGCCACACAAAACGCGATTACGTTCCTGTCGAAAAACGCTAATTCGCTCAATCAACAAAAAGGCCAGCACACGCTGGCCTTTTTGTTGCGCGCCGCGTTGTCGTGCATAGCCATTCAGCTCTGATTAACGGAATTCGGTACACAGTGTGATCACTTGAAGAGCGCAGGAGATCACGATGTTTGCTAACCGCATATTCCTATCCGTTTTATTATTACTGGTTTTTAATCGAGCCAATGCCTCAGATTGGGTGATGGATTTCGCTTACGCTTGGGGCGGGCAAAAATTGTTATCGGTAGAAGATCGTTATGACGATGGTCATACTCATTACGACAGTATCCGAGCCGGAAGTGGTTTTAGCGGTTCGCTCGGTAAAATGTTCAGTGTTGAAGACGAAGTTGGTTTGCAACTCAACGCGGGCTACAAAGTGGATAGTCTAATTTATAGCGAAGAAGATGCCACTTTTGATCGTTGGACTTTCGACGCATTGGCATGGGCTTTTGTTGATGATGTACGCTTAGGCGTCGGCGCAACGTATGAAGTGAATCCGGAACTGGATATGAGTTATTGGCACGATGGTATCGAGCAATTCGATAACGCAGAAGGATTATTCATGCAGGCTGACGTGGCGATGGGCCGTCATCTGATGTTCGGTGTGCGTTATACCGCCATTGAATATGTGTCGCTGGATTATCCGGGGGAAGTCTTGAATGGCGACAATGTGAGTATGCGCATGACATTCTGGTTCTGAAGTCGTTTATTGTTGACGTTATAATCATAATTAGCGCCCAAAAATTAGCGATGACTTTTGGGCCTAATCGAATCAGACATCCACGCGCGTATCGTACCACTCGATATCAATTGCTAACGGTATTGACGTTTTATAATTAAATTTTCCATCGTCGATTAGTTGCGGCAAATTTTGAGACCACGAACCGCGTAAATCGGCAGCCGTTAAACCCTCGCCACCGTACAATCCTATCCATGCATTACGACTATTGCGTTTGGCCAGATCCAGCGCGCGATCGGCTAGCGTTAACGCCTGTTCCGGTTTCATTATATCGGCACCATTTTCCAAAACAGGCCAGTTGGAAAAACCAATTGAACACGTTAAGTCGGCGCGGCGACGATGCGCTAACGAAAATGGTTTTTGCAAAAAGGTAGCGCGGATACGTTCGGCGAGCAGCGCCGGTTCATTATCATTTTTCACTGCGGAAACCAGCGCAAACACATCGGCATGGAGCCGGTAAACCAAATCGTTACCACGGCAAATACGGTTTAACATGCTACCCACTTGAACCAAGATCTGATCACCCGCGTGCTGCCCATGACGTTCATTGATGAAATGTAAACCATCAACGTCGATCAATACGAGGGTAAATCGCGATGTACTCCCTTCATCCTGCCAAGAACGGAATAGCGACATTAATGCGATACGATTTGGTAGTCCGGTAAGCGAATCAATTCGATTTTGCTGATCCAGTTGACTGCTGAGATCGAGTATTTCGCGTTCGCGATCGCCGATACTGGCTTCGAGTTGGTGACGTTCCGCCACAATCTCGCGCAGGCGTCGTTCCAGATTAAGTCGTTGATCTTGCCATTTAGCTTCGGCTAATTGCGCGGCAAATTTTACGCGACGATGACGAAAAATCAGAAAAATAATCAGCGCCAGCGCAACGGTTGTCAGCACAATGATTGCACTCCAATAACGGCGTTCCAAACTCCAATAAGGGCTATTGACTCGTATGGCCAAATTAAAGGCTTTTTCTGACCATAAACCGGCCGCATTTGCGAGCTGAACCTCGAGACGATAATCGTTGGCCGGCAAACCACTTAACACCACGGTTCGGGTTCCCTCTAACACAACCCAACTATCATGCAAACCATGTAGCCGATAACGCAAACGATGCAGTTGCGGCGCGGTGAATTCCAGCAATGAAAAATCGAACGACAATACACGATCATCGCTGTCGATATTGATGCGTTGATTGTGATCTGGAAGCGGTTGCGGTTGATCGAAAATCCGCCATTTCACTAATTCGACGAGGGCCGGTGCTTTGGGCAAAACGACGTGACGAGGATCAAACGAAACTGCGCCAGTAATGTGACCAAATATCAACTCGCCTTCGCGACCGTTAAAAACCGCGCGCGCATTAAATTCGTTAGATAGTAATCCTTGTTCGGTGCGGATTTGCAGCGTTTCACGTTTATTGGGATCAAACCGCAACATTCCGGCGTTGCTGCCAAGCCACAGTTCACCATCGCGTCCCGGTGCTATGCTGTAAACACCGATGGTGGCCAGCGCACCTTGTTGATAATAACGTTCAAAATAAATTGTTCCGTTATCGCGACGACGTAAACGCGAAACACCTTCGGCACTCGCTATCCACAAGTCGCCGTCGGGTGAAAAGACAATGGATTGAATGGTGCTGGCCGCTGGTGATGATTCGTCATCTCCCAGTGGGTAAAATTCGAAACTGTGTTGTTTGTCAAAATGCAATAAACCGGCTGAACCGGCTAGCCATAACTGCCCTTCCCAATCTTCGACGATACTGTGGATCTCGGAATCAATTTGAACAAAATCTTCCGGTAACTGATTTTTATAACGGATAAATGTAGTACGGCCTTTTTCGTCGGTAATCAGTTGGTCCAATCCCGCATCGGAACCTACCCAGAATAATCCATCGCGATCTTCGTGCAGTGCAATAATAAAATCGCCGCTTAAAGAGTGCTCATTACGCTTATTGCTGGCGAAATGTTGCAGTCGTTCATGCTGATCGCGTTTGATTAATCCCATTCCTTGCGTGCCAATCCAAATATCGCCATTGCTGTCTTGCAGCAACACATTAACGGAATCCACTTCTGAATCGGACTGAGGAAGCTTGAGTGAAACTCGTGTCGGTTCTGTTTCATCGACACGTTTACGCAGCAATCCCTTATCGCTGGTGCCTAGCCACAAATTTTGTTGTTGATCACGCAATACACTCAACACCGGACTACTCAGAGCGTCGTTTGCGACTAAATGATGCAGCCACGAACCGGCTCGTGTATTCCATTTATTGACGCCGCCGGCAAAGGTTCCCAGCCATAACACGCCATCGCGATCGGGAAATAATGTCAAAATATCGCTGCGGCTTAATGCACCAGTTTGATTAAAATCTTGTTGATACCAATCACACTCTCCGGATTCGCCAAAAACAACGGCACCATAGGGCGTACCAATCCATATTTGGCCGTTGTGATCGCGCGTAATGGCTTGAATCGAATTTGATAAGGCTTGTTGCGCACCGCAAATTTTTGCTTCGCTGGCAACGTGAGTGAGTTGGTCTCGGGTCGAGTCGTATTTTAATAGTCCCGATTCCGAACCGAGTAATAATGTAGTGTCGTTGAACGAAAATATTTCGCGAATATGGTAGCCACTGGCAGCATCGACTGTACGCCAATCTCCTGAATTCAAATCGAAACGGCGTAGTCCCAATGCGTTACCGACCCACAAATACTTATTTGAGTCATTAAACAAACTTAAAACTTGTCGTCCTTCAGCTAATTTGTTGCGTTCAATTAAACCCACTGATTCGGCGACGGTTTGATTGTCGTCTAATTTAAACAGACCAACGTTGGTTCCGATCCACAGTAGCTTGTCTTGCGAAGTTAGGGCTGAGATAAACGGCGCAGTGTTGCGTTCAAACTGAGGGAACTTGACGAGCGAGATGACTCCGTTGTGATCGCGATACGCAAGTCCACGCGTGGTTCCGACCCAAAGCCCGCCTTTCGCGTCAGCCAATAAATGAGTGATGTGATTATCCGGCAGTGAATTAATGTCACCGGCACGCGATCGATAGACTTCAAATGAAAACCCATCATAACGATTAAGACCATCTTGGGTGCCGAACCACATATAGCCGTCGCGGTCTTGTGCAATGGTATTCACCACGCTGAGGGATAAGCCTTGTTCAATGGATAGGTGATCGAACTGGCGAACAATTTTGGCGTGAACCGCTAAACACGACCCCAACGTAAGCAGTGTAATGATAATTTTATGGAGCGTCCCGCTCATGTGGGTATCCGTTATCCTGCGATTATTTACGTGGTTGTATCGTACTCGTTAACTCAGGTTTGAAGCCACGTTTATCGTGATAAAAATGGCGTAACGTCGCAAAATCAACGTCGATATCGCCGCTTAATTGCAGCAAGGGACCCAGTCCCAAGGTTTTAGTCGTCACATCGAGAAAGCACAGTTGCACGGGAACTTTTGCGCCGACAGCGATGTGGTAAAAGCCGGTACGCCAGTAATCGGTTTTGCTGCGCGTGCCTTCGGGAGCCATGGCCAACCACAAACGGGAATTGGTGTGAAATGCTGCAATTGAATCGTCAACGACGTTGTGTTTTTCGTGGCGCACAACCGGTATTCCTCCCAACCAACGAAAAAACCAGCCCGTCGGCCAACGAAAAAGCGTGTGTTTACCCAAGAAATTAACGTGTAAACCTTGCGATACTTTCGCAAGGTACATGATGACAAAATCCCAATTCGACGTGTGAGGGGCGAAAATAAAAACACATTTTGGAGTGTCAGGAATGACACCAACAAATGTCCATCCCAATCGATGAAGTATCCAAGTGGTGAGTTGTTTTTTCATACGCGATCTCTTTTGTATTTTTGTTGATCACTATGCTCTCCTCTGTTCGGACATCGTCGCGAACAGAGGAATTATTTGTGCTTCAATCAATCGGCATTTTGCAAATCGATCATGGCCGAGTCATTAATAGTAGTCGCTTTTTCGCCACCCTGTTTGGCACCATCGTTGCGCGCTGCTTCCAGTCGTTGCAAGTACGCGTCGGTTACATCTCCGGTTACGTAAATGCCGTCAAACACGGAAGCATCAAAACTTTCTATATTCGGATTACCCTCTCGAACCGCATCAATCAGGTCGTTCAGATCTTGATAAATCAATTTGTCAGCACCGATTAATTTGCAGATCTCGTCTTCGGTGTGTCCATGCGCCACTAATTCGCTGGCTGCCGGCATATCAATGCCATACACATTTGGATAGCGAACCGGCGGCGCTGCTGAAGCAAAGTAAACGCGTTTAGCTCCGGCGTCACGAGCCATCTGGATAATTTGTTGGCTGGTGGTGCCACGCACAATCGAGTCGTCCACCAACAAAACGTTTTTACCTTCAAACTCTAAATCAATGGCGTTTAATTTGCTACGCACGGATTTTTTACGCAAATGCTGCCCCGGCATGATAAAGGTGCGCCCGATGTAGCGATTTTTTACGAAACCGTGACGCAAATTCAGGCCTAATCGTTGCGCTAACTGCATCGCGCTGGTGGTTGATGTGTCGGGAATCGGGATCACCACATCAATATCGTGATCCGGCCATTCGCGTAAAATTTTAGCAGCGAGTTTTTCACCCATGCGTAAACGGGCGCGATAAACTGAAACATCATCAATCATC
>CAZYUS010000109.1:0-10658 GCA_964650615.1 uncultured Pseudomonadaceae bacterium
CCGGTCACGCCGAGGAGCGCATCGCGGTGCCGCGCTGACCGCGCCATTACCCGCCTTCGGGCCTTCCAAATGCACGACCGAGTGATTGGGCAGGAACGGGGCCAAATGCGCACGCACACCAATCGGTCCCATACCGGGGCCGCCGCCGCCATGCGGTACGGCAAAGGTTTTGTGCAAGTTCATGTGTGACACGTCGGCTCCGATACGGGCCGGCATGGTTAGGCCCACTTGCGCGTTCAAATTGGCTCCGTCCATGTACACCTGACCACCGTACTGGTGAATCAGCTCGCAGATCTGTTTCGCCCCTTCTTCGTAAACGCCGTGCGTCGACGGATAGGTCATCATCAAACAAGCAAGATTGTCGGCGTGTTCTTTGGCCTTGGCTTCTAGATCGCCAATATCGACGTTGCCATTTTTATCGCAGGCGGTGACCACCACGCGGAAGTTGGCCATTTGCGCCGACGCCGGATTAGTGCCGTGGGCCGACGACGGAATTAAGCAAACATTGCGGTGACCGTCGCCGCGCGACTCGTGGTATTTGCGAATCGCCAGCAAACCGGCGTATTCACCTTGCGCGCCCGAATTGGGCTGTATCGAAATGGCATCGAAGCCAGTGATGGCCATCAAGTAGTGTTCCAACTCCTTGATCATGTCGAGATAACCTTGCGCCTGCACCAACGGCACAAACGGGTGTACGTTGCCAAATTCTGGCCAGGTCACCGGCATCATTTCGGCGGTGGCATTTAATTTCATGGTGCAGGAGCCAAGCGGGATCATGCCGTGCGTCAAACTGAAATCTTTGTTCTCCAGCGATTTCAAATAACGCAGCATGTCGGTTTCGCTGTGATACCGCGAAAACGCCGGATGGGTTAAATAGTCTTTACTGCGCTGCAATTGTTCCGGAATTTCGACATCGCCAGTGGTGGCGTAAAGCGCGTCCAGTTGTTCGAGCGATAAACCTTGCGCGTCGTCTTGCAAAAACACTTCCCACAATGTTTTAACGTCATCGCGCGTGGTTTTTTCGTCGAATGAAATACCGAGTTTAGCGTCGCCGACCAGACGCAAATTCATCTTGTGCGCCAGCGCACGCATATAAACCTGCTCGCGCACCGAACCGACATCGACCGTGATGGTATCGAAGAACGATTTGGTGTCGATGGTGACGCCCTTGGCGCGCAAACCGGCGACAAAAATCGCCATCAAACGATGCACGCGATCGGCAATTTGTTTTAAGCCTTTAGGGCCGTGATACATGGCGTACAACACCGCCATATTCGACAACAACACTTGTGCCGTACAAATATTCGAGTTGGCTTTTTCACGGCGAATATGTTGCTCGCGCGTCTGCATCGCCATGCGCAATGCACGTTTACCGCGCGCATCGATCGACACACCGATAATGCGGCCCGGCAACGAACGTTTGAATTCGTCTTTGGCGGCCAAAAACGCCGCGTGTGGACCACCAAAACCAAACGGCACACCGAAGCGTTGCGCCGAACCGAAGGCGACATCAGCGCCCAGTTCGCCCGGTGTTTTTAACATCAACAAACTCAGCAGATCGGTAGCGACACAGACCACCGCTTTACGATCTTTGAGCGCGGCGATCAGCGCACTGTAATCGTTCACTTGACCGCTCGATCCCGGGTACGACAACAGCACACCGAAATGCTCGTGATGGAGCGCATCTTGCGGCGCACCGACAACAATTTCAAAACCGTAGGCCTCGGCACGCGTGCGCGCCACATCAATGGTTTGCGGGTGCGTATCGGCATCAATAAAAAACGTGTTCGATTTCGATTTGGAAGAACGACGCGCCAGCGCCATCGCTTCGGCGGCGGCGGTGCCTTCATCGAGCAACGAGGCGTTGGCAATATCAAGCCCGGTTAAATCGACAATCATTTGTTGATAATTGAGCAAGGTTTCCAAACGACCTTGCGAAATCTCCGGTTGATACGGTGTGTACGCGGTGTACCAACCGGGATTTTCTAGCACATTGCGCAAAATAACGTTCGGCACGTCGGTGTCGTAATATCCCATGCCGATAAACGATTTATACAATTTGTTTTTGCTGGCGATTTTTTTCAAATAATCGAGTGTTTCGTGTTCGCTTTTGGCCGCCGGCAGATTTAACGCTTCGTTTAAGCGAATGGCTTCCGGCACCGTTTGCGCGATCAAATCATCTAACGATTTGACGCCCAAGGTTTGACACATCGCGGCGATGTCGGACTCGTTAGGACCAATATGACGGGCGATAAAAGCGTTTTTATTTTCCAACGCAGACAAGGTAGCAGACATTTTTTAACACTCGATTTTGCAATTCAAATGGAAAATGCCCCCGCGCAAGGCGAGGGCAAAATTAAATAGGAGCGCCTTGAGGCGTGAAGGAACATCAGCAGGCGCTGTTCGCGCACCAAGACGCCCCTACCACGAGATCAATGTTCTTCCGACTCAACGTGTTCGGCGTATTCGGCGGCGTCCAGCAAGTCGTCGATTTCGGTTTCGTCACTGGCTTTGACACGGAATAACCAACCCGAGGCGTACGGATCTTTGTTCACTTTTTCCGGCGCATCGCTCAGTTTTTCGTTGACGGCAATCACTTCGCCCGAGATCGGGGAATACACGTCAGAAGCGGCTTTCACCGATTCGACCACACCCGCTTCGTCACCGGCGGCGACTTCGCTGCCGACATCCGGCAGTTCGACGAACACCATATCGCCCAACAATTCTTGGGCGTGTTCGGTAATGCCGACGGTGTAAAAGCCGTCGTCATCGCGGCGCACCCATTCGTGTGATTTGGCGTAATACAGTTCGCTCGGATAATGAGCCATGGTGTTTCCCCTTGTTATTTATCGCGGCGCGTGCGCGCCGCTGGATGAGCCAATAAAAAGAATCAGACTGCCATTAAAGAACAGATTTGCCGTTTCTGACAAATCCGACTTTAACGACTTTGGCCGGGATCAATTTCCCGCGCACATCGACCTGCGCTTCGGTGGTGGTTCCGGCCGGCACGCGCGCAATGGCGATACCGACTTGTAGGGTCGGCGAGAACGTGCCGGAGGTCACTTCACCTTCACCAACACCGGGGATCACGACCTTTTGGTGCGAACGCGGCACGCCTTTGTCCTGAAACACCAAGCCGACTAATTTTTGCTTAACGCCAGCGGCTTTTTCAGCAGCGATGGCGGCGCGACCAACGAAATTGCGGTCGCTCGGTTCCCACGCCACGCACCAGCCCATGTTGGCTTGCAGCGGGCTGATGGTTTCGTCCATATCGTTGCCGTACAAATTCATGCCGGCTTCTAAACGCAAGGTGTCGCGAGCGCCCAGACCGCACGGCGCGACACCGGCGGCGATTAATTTGTCCCAGAAGTTTTTCACTTCTGATAGCGGCAACATGATCTCGTAGCCATCTTCGCCGGTGTAGCCGGTGCGCGCGATAAACCAACCGTCCACTTCGACGCCAAAAAATACGCCTTGGTTTTTGACCGCTTCGGTGGCCAGCGCGCCGAGCGCAATGTGGGCTTTTTCGCGCGCTTGCGGTCCTTGCACCGCCAGCATGGCCAAGCCGCGATTGTGTTCAATCGACACCGCAAAACCCTGCGCTTGGTTTTCCATCCACGCGATGTCTTTGTCGCGAGTCGAGGCGTTGACCACCACGCGGTAGTATTGCTCGTTGCGGTAATACACGATCAAATCGTCCACGACACCGCCGGTTTCGTTCAGCATGCCCGAATACAAGGCTTTGCCCGACTCTTTGAGCTTGGCTACGTCGTTGGCCAGCAAGTGCTGCAAGTAGGCCTTGGCATCGACACCGCGCACTTCCAGAATGGTCATGTGCGACACGTCAAACATACCGGCGTCACGACGCACGAGATGGTGTTCTTCCAGTTGCGAACCGTAATGCAGCGGCATATCCCAACCACCGAAATCGACCACTTTGGCACCGGCGGCGACGTGAATATCGTAAAAGGGGGTACGTTGGCCCATGAGGGGGGCTCCAAGACTAAAAAAACGAGGGCCGAATTATAGTCGCGCTATGGTCCTTCGTCAGAGCCGAGGCAGACACCAGAGTTATCGAAAAAATACAAATCGCGGCGCGAGTGGATTTACAAATGAAGCAAGGCCGCTTGCACACTGACGTCAACCGCCGCCACCTTGGCCTCGCAAAATTCCGGATGTTGCTGCAGGTACAACTGACTGTCGAGACGGTTGATGACCTCTTCGGCAGATTCGCCCGCCACGCTGGCCGTCAACGTCATTATCACCTGCACCGGCAGCAAAGTTTCCGGCAGCGGTAAGTGCCAATGCGACCAATCGGCCGCCACCGAACGCACCGATTCCTGCACTACCGTCGCCGGCAATGGCCACAACAACAGCAATCGCTGATGGCTCCAACGCGCCACCACCACACTCGGCGGCAGCCGATCGCGCAGGCGCGCCACCCACGCTTTGATCGCCAATTCGCTGTTGGCATAACCGCAGCTACGCGCCCACTGCGCGGCATCCGCTAATTCGATCAAGATCGCCGTTTGCTCCGGTCGGCGCAGACCATATAACGCCCAGCGCAGCTGCACGCCACGACGATTCAGCAAACCGGTGCTTTCGTCACATTCGGCCAACTGTCGCCAGCGCCATAAACGCCACGCGAAAAACACACATAAGCTTACCGCCACAACAAGCGCCCCCCACAAGGTGAGATCCGTGGTCGTGGTGTTCAGCGGCAGTGGCGTGTTAGCGGGCAGGGGGTAGTCGTGCGCGGTGGCGCCGCTGACCGAGGCTTGCAAGGCGTCGCGCTGACGCAAATGTTGATAGGCCTGTGCGTAGTCGTGTTGATCGGCGCGAATCGTTGCGAGCGCGCTATGGGCCACCATGCGATCGACAACACTGCTGGGTTCGTCACCTTGCAGTGCCGCTTGCAACACCGGCTCGGCGCTGGCCAATTCGCCCTGCGCCGCCAGCAGACTGGCTTTTTTCAAGCGCACGGCGTGCAGTTCGGCGCGATTGCCGGTGTTCTCGAAAATCGCTTCGGAGCGTTCGTAATGATGCAGCGCGCGCGCCCATTGACGCTCTTCACGCGCGATGCAGCCTTGTAGTTTTTCACCCAGCGCCAGCGCGTCGCGATTGCCCCGGGTGACGTGATACAGCACATAGTCGTCGAGGGCAGCGCGCGCGCCAGCCAGTTCATTGGTGAGCAAATGCAACAGCGCGCGTTGGGCTGCCACCTCAGCGCGACCGTTTTCTTCGCCTGCCCGCCGATACGATTGTTCAGCAAATTGGAAGTAAATCTGCGCGTCGCGAAACTGATCGCCGCGCATCAATAAATCACCGACCGCCAGCGCAATATCCGCTTTGGCGATGAGCACGCCGCTCTCGGGGGCCAATTCGTAGGCGGCGCGCAAGGACTGCAAAGCCTGCGCACCGTCACCGATAAACTGTTCGTAGCGTCCTTTGGCGTACAACAAGCTGTGGCGCATGGCGGCATGCACCGCGCCACCTTGGGCCAACTCGCGCTGCAGCACCGGAGCGGCCAAATCGCCATCGCCAAGCGCCACCAAGGCCAAGGTTTTGGCCATCGTCAGACGCAAAAATAAACTGGGATCGACGGCCTCGCTGACCGCGCTTAAGCCGTGCAGGGCGTGGTTAAGCGCATCCGGATAAGCGTGCAACTGGTAGGCGGCCATAGCGGCCAGTAACTGGGCAGGCGCGTCGCTGTCGGCGCGCTGGGCGTCATTCAAAGCGGGGGCGGCTATCTCGTGCAGATGACGATCAAATTGTGCGGGATCGCGACGCATCGCCATGATCGCGGGCGCACCGACATCCGCCCCCAGCGGAAGCACGAATCCTGTCATTAGCAGCACAAGGCGCGCGCGCCACATCACCGTCGTATCCTTGTTCACCCTACACGAGCCAGCGCGCGTTTTTAGCACATCATAATTGACTGTCAATACTCAACGAGGGAGATCCGCCGCTACGGCAGGGTCGTTGCGGACAAGCCCATGGCGCGACGGATCAAGAAACGGCGCAACACGGCGCTGTCATTGACCACGTTGAGACCGACGTTGCGCGCCAACACCGCAGCGCTATGTGACGCACAAAACAGGGTTTTTAGCGCGCCTACCGCCGCCAACATCGTGCTGTTTTCGGCCCGCCGCGCCCGCTCGAAGGTGCGCAAAGTGGCACCGCAACCGGCGTCTATACCCCGTTTTCGCGCCAGTGCGGACATCGAACAAAATGTCGCCACGTCGGCAAGCGACACATTCAAGCCCTGGCCCGCTAAGGGATGCATGGTGTGGGCCGCGTCGCCCAGCAACAAAAAACGCGCGTCGATATAACGCTTGGCATGACGCATAACCAAGGGAAACGTTAACCGCTCGCCGACCAATTCGAGCGCGCCCAGTCGTCCTTCAAACGCCCGCACTAGCGCGGCTTCAAAAGCCGCACGGGACAACTGAGCCGTGTGCGCGGTGGCCGCTGGCGGCTGCGACCAAACAATCGAACATTCGTCCGGTGCCGCCAGCGGCAAAAACGCCAGCGGCCCGTTTTCAGTAAATCGCTGATACGCGGTTTGTTGATGAGGCTTCTGGCAACGGATCTGCGCCACCAACGCATGATGATCATAAGGTCGTTGGGTGATTGCGATGGCGGCGGCATCGCGCAGTGTCGATTGCGCACCATCGGCGGCGATTAACAAACGCGCGCCGATGCGTTCGCCATTATCCAACTCGATGTTGATCGCTGCGTCATCGTGCGTGAACGCGACCGCTTTGACGCCACGCCACACCACGAGGTTTTTGTGCGCGGCCATTTGTTCATTCAGCGCCGCTTCCAGTGCCGACAATTCGACAATATGGCCAAGCGCCGGCTGCGCCACTTCGGCGGCGTCAAATTCCACCCGTCCGCTGCCGTGTCCATCCCACACACTCATGTGGGTGTAGGCACTGATACGACGATTGACCACCCCTTGCCACACGCCCACGTCACGCAAAAACTGCTGACTCGCCCACGTCAGCGCCACCACGCGCCGATCAGGATCCGACGCCCGCCACGTTGACGGTTGTGGCCGCGCATCCAGCATCAGCACGCGCCAGCCCGCACGCGCCAGACCTAACGCCGTGCTGCCCCCAACCGCACCGGCACCGGCGACAATAACATCGAATGGTTCGCTCATCAGCATTTCCCTCAGGTTCGCGTGCAGTATAAAGTTTGCGGGCGGTGAAGGCTCACGCGTTTTCGTCGCGCACGTTTATTGCAACAAAAATCGACAACCAGAAGTGATCCCCTAATGTGGCGAATTTTTTTCGTGGTCGGTGCGGCTGGCACCGCTTTTTTTTCTGCAACGGCACGCGCGCAGGAATCGTTATGGGATATCGGATTGGGGCTGACCGCCACGCACATTCCGCATTACATCGGCGCCGATCAAGCGCACGATTATGTGCTGCCGTTTCCGTATCTGGTGTATCGTGGCGAAAAACTAAAAATCGATCGCAATTTTATTCACGGCGAATTTTTCGAAAGCGGGAAATGGCGCGCCGAATGGAGCGTGGCGGGTTCGCCGCCGGTCAACAGCGAAGACAATCGCGCACGCCACGGCATGAACGACATCGACGCCATCGGTGAATTCGGTCCAGCAGTGATGTATCGACTCGCCGAAAACGACAACACCTTGTGGCGCATCGAATGGCCACTTCGCAAAGCCACGTCCACCGATTGGCATTCACTGTCCGATCGCGGCTGGAGCAGCAATCCGTTGTTGCGTTTTAATCATCGCTGGCAACAAGAAAATGCGCGTTATTTATTCGAAATGACCACCGGCCCGGTGTACAACAGCGAACGCTATAACGATTATTTTTATCAAGTCGAGCCTGACGATGAAACCATCACGCGCCGCGCATTCGATGCGCGCAGTGGTTATTCCGGTTGGCGTTTTTCGTTAGGCATTTCAGAGCGACGGCAGCAATTCTGGTGGGGCGCATTTATTCGCCACATGAATTTACGCGACAGCGTAATCGACGACAGCCCCTTGGTGCGCGAACACGATTCGTGGCTCGTCGGTATCGCTTTTGCGTGGATATTTCGCTCGTCATCGCAACTAGGTGAACGTTTAAGTTGCACTGACGACAACGCCGCCACACGCTGTTGACGTAGGCGTTAACTTCGTCATTGTCTACAATGGTGCAACGATTTTCGAGATAAGCCTTCATGAATTCATCGCAGCGCGTCGTCATCACTGGCATGGGCATTGTGTCGTGTCTTGGCAATGAATTAAGCCACGTCAGTGAGGCACTGCGCACTATGCGTTCGGGCATTCGTGCCGCCGACGAATTTTCGGCATTCGATTTTTCATCGCGCGTCGCCGCGTGGCCATCATTCGATATCAATGCACTCTTTGATCGCAAACAACGCCGCTTTATGGGATTAACAGCGGCCTATGCCTATGCCGCCGCGCAACAAGCGATCGCGCAAGCACAATTAACTGACGATCAATTACGCGATCCGCGCACCGGTTTGATTGCCGGATCTGGCTCTGGCTCGGCGTGCGAACAAATCGACGCATTTCAAGTGTTGCACGCGCGCGGCGCGCGGCGCATCAATCCGTATATCGTGCCGAAATGGATGGCCTCGACGGTGTCGGCCAATCTCGCTACCTTGTTAAAAGTGCGCGGCACCAGTTACAGCATCACCGCCGCCTGCGCCACCAGCGCGCATTGCATCGGTGCCGCGTTTCAACAGATCCGTCACGGTTTGCACGACGTCATGTTATGCGGCGGCAGCGAAGAAATTGATGCCTATAATTTTATGATTTTCGATGCCATGGGCGTTTTATCATCACGATTCAACGACACACCTGCACACGCATCACGTCCATTCGATAGCGCGCGCGACGGTTTTGTTATGGCCGCCGGTGGCGGCATGTTAGTGCTGGAATCGTTGGCTCATGCGCAACAGCGTGGCGCTCAGGTGATCGCCGAAATCGTCGCCTATGGCAGCAGCAGTGACGGTGGCGAAATGGTCAGCCCCAACGGTGAAGGCGCACAGCGCTGTATGCAAATGGCTTTACAACAACTGCATCACCATGACGCTAACGGAAAAGTCGATTACATCAACGCACACGGCACCAGTACACCGGTCGGCGATAACATTGAATTGCGTGCCATTGAAACCGTTTTTGGTGAACAACGGCCGCTCATTAGCTCGACCAAAGGCTTAACCGGCCATTCCATCGGTGCCGCCGGCGTACAAGAATTTATTTACAGCACGCTGATGATGCAAAACGGATTCATCAGCGGCAATGCCAACTATTCCACCGCCGATAACGACGCCACGACGTCAGTCTTACCGGCCCACTCGATCGCACACCCCATTACCACATTCATGAGCAACAGTTTCGGCTTCGGCGGCACTAACGCCAGTTTAATCGTAAAACGATTTGTCGATTAAACGCGTTTAAAAATTAACGAAGTATTAATGCCACCAAACGCAAAATTATTTGACATGACAAACTCGGTTTGAATATCGCGGCCATCGCCGACGATGTAATCGAGTTCGGCGCATTGTGGATCGCGTTCGGTTAAATTGATGGTGGTCGCAAACCAGCCGTGACGCATCATTTCGATCGACAGCCATGCTTCGATAGCGCCGCACGCGCCGAGCGTGTGACCGTAATAACTTTTCAAACTGGAAATGGGCATACGCGCTCCAAATACCGAATGTGTGGCGTGTGATTCGGCGATATCACCGCGATCCGTTGCGGTGCCGTGCGCGTTGACGTAACCAATGGCGGCGGGCGATAAATGGGCATCGGCGAGTGCTAATGTCATCGCGGTGGCCATGGTGGCGCTTTCCGGTTGCGTGATATGCGTGCCATCGCTATTGCAACCAAAACCGATGATTTCGGCGTACATGTGAGCGCCGCGTGCTTTCGCGTGTTCGTACTCTTCTAAAATTAATGTGCCGGCACCTTCTCCCACCACTAATCCATCGCGATTTTTATCAAACGGTTGGGGGGTTAATTCGGGCGTATCATTTTTGGTGCTGGTCGCAAATAACGTATCAAACACCACCGCTTCGGCACCGGTTAATTCTTCGGCTCCCCCCGCCACCATCAACACTTGTTTACCGTATTTGATCGCTTCGTAGGCATAACCAATGCCTTGTGATCCCGACGTACACGCCGAACTGGTGGTGATCACGCGACCTTTCAATTCAAAAAAAACGCCGACATTTACCGGCGCGGTATGCGCCATCATTTGAATATAACTGCTCGACGTAATGCCGTGCATGGACCCTGTGTTCAGCATATTGCCGAAATATTTTATCGGCTCCATGCTGCCCGCACTGGAACCATACGAAATCCCCATGCATCCGTTTTTGATCATGTCGTTATCGAGTAATCCGGCATCGTGCAGCGCCATCTCGGTGGCGCGGGTGGCCATTAAACTGACGCGGCCCATGCTGCGAATTTTTTTGCGCGAATAATGCGCTGGTGTTTCGAAATGCGTAACGGGTGCGGCCAGCCGCGTGTTTAACCCATCGAAGCGATCCCACTGGTCCATGCGACACACCGCATTGCGTTTAGCGCGCAAATTTTTTTCGATCACCGCAAAGTTATCTCCTAAGCTGGTGATGCCGGCCATGCCAGTGACCACAACGCGTTTGCT
>CAZYUS010000110.1:0-10627 GCA_964650615.1 uncultured Pseudomonadaceae bacterium
GTTAAAATCGAGTCAAATAAGGTATGTTAAGTGTCTGTAAATAAAGAAAATAGCCATAAAACCTTGAATCGTCGCTTTTGTGTTGCACCAATGCTGGATTGGACCGATCGACATTGCCGTTATTTTTTGCGTTTAATTTCAAAAAACGCCGTGCTGTACACCGAAATGGTGACAACGCACGCTATTTTGCACGGCGATCGACATCGACATTTAAAGTACAACCACGCAGAACATCCGGTTGCGTTGCAGTTGGGTGGATCGAATCCAGCACATTTAGCCGAATGCGCAAAAATAGCAGAAGATTATGCTTACGACGAGATCAATTTAAACGTTGGCTGTCCCTCTGATCGGGTGCAAGAAGGAAAATTCGGCGCGTGTTTAATGGCCGAACCAGAACTGGTAGCGGAGTGTATTGCGGCAATGACTTCGGCGGTAAAAACGCCGGTTACTGTCAAAACGCGTATCGGCATTGATGACAACGATAGTTACGAGGCGTTAACCCATTTTATTGGCACGGTGGCAGCGGTCGGTTGCCGCACATTTATTATTCATGCACGCAAAGCGTGGCTAAAAGGCTTAAGCCCAAAAGAAAACCGAGAAATTCCTCCGCTAAAATATGATGTGGCGTATCAAATAAAAAAAGATTTTCCCGCGCTCGACATCATCGTCAATGGCGGTATTACACAATGGTCCGCCATTCATCATCATTTGCAACACGTCGATGGAGTGATGGTGGGGCGCGAGGCCTATCACAACCCTTATTTTATGGCACCGGTTGATGCAGAGCTTTATGGTGCAACCGTTGCCGCGCCAACGCGTCATGCGGTAATGCAACAATTTATCGCGTACGCCGAGCAGCAACTTGAAAATGGTGAAGGCCTGCAACATTTAAGTCGGCATATCTTGGGTTTGTTTCACGGTGTCGTCGGTGCGCGTCGGTTTCGTCGTTATATTTCGGAGCACGCGCATCGCAAAGGTGCCGATGTTAATGTGTTGCAAACTGCCCTAGCACTGATGCGCGATGATCCCGTTTAAGTTGTCCGACACGATTGGCAACAATTCCGGCGCGATTGCACACATTGATTGGTCTATAAAGAAATCAAGGCGACGCCATGTTGCCGATGTTCACCGCGCACAGGAGTTGTAATCATGAAACATTGTCCGCATTGCCATCGTCCGCTGTCTGATGAGCCGCATCGTCATGGCAAGGGACCGTATCGTATTGATGAAGGTCGCAAGTTGCTTGGCGTATGTGGTGGCGTGGCGGATTATTTTGGTTGGTCGCGCGTGTGGGTACGGGTGGCGACCGTGATCTTGTGTTTCTTCGCTTTTCCGATGACCTTATTTGTGTATTTCATTGCCGCGTTGATCATGGAACACGCGCCTTACGTCGAGGCCGATTACCGCCACGCGGTCGATTAATGTCGGCGAGATTGCAACCATTTCGTATAATGGCGGCCTGTTTAAGCCGCCATTTTTTTATCATGCTCCGATTACTCTTTTTAATGTTTATCGCCGTTGTCGCGGGCGCCGATGAAGCCGTGTCGGTGCGCGATGCTTATATTCCCCTCGCTGCGCCGGGAGCGCCGCTGGCCGGTTATGTCACGCTGGTGAATAACAGCGATAGTGACAAAGTGATCGTTCATGTCGCGGCACCATGGGCCGCCATGGCCATGATGCATGAAAGTCGCGAAGAAAACGGCATGGCGCGTATGCGTCACCTCGAGTCGATAACCCTTCCCGCCCACAGCGAACTACGCCTGCAACCCGGTGGCAAACACCTGATGTTTATGCGACCTAAGCAGGCGATTCATGTCGGTGACCAACTTGATGTCACCTTCGCTGATGAATTGAATAGTGAAATAACGTTTCAATTTTTGGTGCGAAATAAGTGATGGAAACTTTACTTTTGAATGACGGTTTATTGCTCGCCCAAGGTGCAGCGCGACGAGTCTATCGTCATCCGGTGAATGGGCAGTACTTAGTAAAAGTCTTCCGTCAGGAATATGTAGATAGGAAATTCGGCGCATTAGCGCCGTGGTACAAGCGCAGTCGTCGATTGGGTTATTTGTTGGCTTATCAACGTGAATGGAATGAGCAATATGCGGCATACTTAAGTCACGGTGGACACCCTCCCTATTTGCAGCTCATTATCGGCACTGTTCATACTAATTTTGGGCTTGGACAGATTGTCGAAGCGGTGCGGGGGCAAGACGGGCACTTTGCGTCGACACTTTACGACCTCTTGCAAAATGGTCGTTTCGATGACAGTGCCAAACGCCATCTGTCAGAGTTTTTCGAATGGCTGCTGGCCTCACCGGTGGTCATTAGTGAATTAAATACGGTTAACTTGCTGTATCGCTTTGATGAATCATTGGGTAACCACTTCTGCATTATTGATGGCATTGGTGACACAAACTTCATTCCGATCAAGTCGTGGTTCAGCGTGATAAATCGTCGTAATAAGAATAAGTGGATGGCGAAAATGTGGCACCGTTTAGCGTTGTGGCAAGCACGCACAGCGGAATCGTGAAAAATTACTCAAACCACTTTAAACCTTTCGCCGCTCGCTTGCGTCTAGCGCTTTAAGCAAGCAGAGTACCGAGTAATCGTCCTTGAGCGCATTGCACGCCGTGGCCATCAACACGGAAACACCCGTCCCCCCACTCGATTTATCGCCCTTGGTCGCGCGAGCGCAAGACGGCGATGAGGGCGCTTTTGCCCTGTTATATCGTCATACCCACAAACGGGTCTATGCCAGTTGCGTGCGCTTGCTGGGTGATCGGCAACTGGCGGAAGAACTGACCCAAGACACCTTCATCAAAGCATGGCAGCAGCTCAAAACTTATCGTGCCGAAGCGCAGTTCACCACATGGCTGACGCGCGTTGCCATCAACTGCGTGATTTCCTACCAGCGCAAACATGGGCCGTGGCTAAAGTGGCTGCGTAGCGGTGACGACGACATACCGGAAGTCAGTGAACACGAACAACACGGTTTGCGTCGCGATCTCGATGCCGCGATCGCCAAACTGCCCATGCGCGCGCGACAAGTGTTCGTGTTGGTCGATGTTGAAGGTTATACCCATGAAGAAGCTGCCGAACTGTTGCATATCGCGAGCGGCACCAGCAAAGCGCAGCTGTTTCGTGCGCGCGATTTATTACGAGGTTGGTTGCAATGACAACACCAAAGCAAACGCCGGATACTCCGCCATCGTGGTTACACAACGCCTTGCGCGAATTGCCGCACGAGATGACGCCCGCACGTGATCTGTGGCCGGGCATTGCGGGGCAGTTGCAACGTTCGTCACGACCACGCTGGAAATCGGTGGCGATCGCCGCCAGCGTGGTGGTTAGTGTTTTATCGGCGGCCAGCAGTTTTTATTTTTATCAACGTCAGCAAATGCTGCAAGAAGAAATGGCTCAGTTGACCTTGCAAAAACTGGAATCACCGTATCAATTTGCGCGCGTCAGTTACGTGCAACAGTGGCCACAAGTTAAACAATCACTTGATCCGGAAACGGTGCGTATCGTTGAACACAATCTGAACGTGATCGCTACGGCACGTGTCGAGCTGGCGAAAGCACTCCATAAAAATCCGGACGATCAGGTGGTGCAAAATCTGTTGCGGCAGACGCTGTTGCAAGAGATTGACACCTATGCACAAGTACAAAAACGGGTGCAAAAAATTTCTGCGCCTAGCGATCAAACCATTTAGACCAAAGCCGCGTCGAAGTTTTTAACAAAGCGCAACGATATCGGTCATGGAGCCGATTAAGGAATTTAATATGAAACGATTTATTTTGAGTGCAGTGTTTGTGGCGATTGGTCAATCGATCTGGGCTGGTGAAACGATTGACCAATCCATGGATGCGGAGGCCAACGTGTCGGTAGTGGTGACCGTCGTGCGTGGCAAAGTGAGCGTTACCGGGTGGGATAAAAACAGCGTCAATGTGCGCGGAAAGCTCGACGAAAAAAGTGAAGGATTGCGATTTGAAAAACGCGGGTCGTCGATTGTGATTGAAGATAAAACTGACAACAACTTGCGTCGTGGTGAGGGCAGCGATTTAACGATTTATATTCCGCGTGGCGGCAATCTGGAAGTGGAACTGGTGTCGGCGGACTTATCGGTAAAAGATATTGCGGGCAGAAGTGAACTGCAAACAGTGAGTGGCGATATCGTTGCCGAAAAACTCGGTCACGTAGTCGAAATGGAATCCGTCAGCGGCGATATTGATCTGAAAGGGGCTGGTCGCGAAGTATCGTTGGAAAGCGTGAGCGGTAACATCAAAGCGCATGTCACCGCACAACGGCTTGAATCCGAAACGGTGTCTGGAGATATTTCGATTCGCAACGAAGGTGAGTTGACGCAAGGGGATTTTTCGGTGGTTTCCGGTGACGTGCAAATCGACTCAGCATTAAGCAATACGATTGATTTAGAAATGGAAAGCGTGAGTGGCCGTTTAACACTGTTCGCTCGCGGACACGTCAATGCCCGTGTCGAAGCTGAAACCGGTCCTGGTGGCGACATTGTGAATGAATTAACTAACGATGTGCCGCACGAAGAAGAATTTACCGGAGCGGAATCCCTGTCGATGAAAGTTGGCGATGGTCGCGGTCGCATCCGAGCTTCCGTTGTCACCGGCGATATCGAATTGCGAAAAAAATAAAGGTAATAAAAAATTATTTGATTTTGTTGTCCGCCTTCCATTTGTCGCAGCGAATTTTATCGTCGACTTTTTCGCTGCGACAAAAAAGCGGAGGAATAACGTGATTGGGTATTTCTTTTTCGGTCGAACCTGCGCTGTTTAACGGAGCCGTAGTCGCGGTATTACTGGGCGCGGCTTTCACCGGTTGGCTAATCCTTGTGGGCTGATCGTCGCCAGTTCCTGTGGTGGTCGAACACGCGCTCAGTAATATCACTAAAGCGAACGGTGTAATTTCTTTCATGTAATCTCCGGTTTTTCATCAGTCATAATTGCGCATTTTATTTAGACGATAACGTCAAATTCGCCTTAAAAAAACGTTCCTGTTCTAGTACTACTGATACATAACGATACAAAACGATACGTTACATACGTTTTCGTCAAAATTTTTCGCGTCATCGTTACACGCGCATTTCTGAACACTTAAATATTTTTCCATTTATCGCGCAAGCACTGGCCAATTTCATGCCGTTCGTCATAGGATGACACACTGATTTTTCTTTGGGCAACATTTGTTCGGAAACAGCTGCTCGACGAACTTCGGTAAAAAAATAGTGACACAACAATGAATAAGGAGCATTTAATGAGGAAGATACGCCCCCCATGGCCGATCTTGGCGGTTGGAGTGATCGGTGCGGTGAGCAGCGTCAACGCGCCAAACCCACGGTAATCGGTCAGTCGATAAAAAATGCATCAAGTACCGCCGCACTGCGCGATCTGCCCAATGCATCGCCAGACGTGTTGAAAAAACGGATGCAAAAGAATCAACGCTTGTTTCAGGGCAAGGGTGCCAAACAGTCGGCAGCGCGCGTTGAAGAAAATGTGCTGGTAGTGCCGCGTTTGGAATTACCGCATCGTCAACCCAAAATTAACGCGCCGTTAAAAGCGGATCCCGTTGTTCAGCATTCGCCGGTCGGGCGCAATGTACCGGACACGACGGTCAGCTTTAACGGTATGTCTAATCCCTTTCCAGTGCTGCCACCGGATACCAACGGTGACGTTGGCCCCAATCATTATGTGCAGACTGTCAATATCGCTATCGCGATTTGGGACAAAAGCGGAAATCAATTGGTCGCCCCCAAGGCGCTTAATGAGCTCTGGGCGGGATTAGGCGGTATTTGTGAAGCCAATAACGATGGCGATCCCATCGTGATGTACGACCAATTGGCCGATCGCTGGATGGTGAGCCAGTTTGCGCTCAACTTCCCCAACGATTTCCATGAATGTATCGCCGTGTCGAAAACGCCCGATCCGACCGGTGAATGGCATTTGTATGACTTCAAAATCAGCGATTCCAAAATGAACGACTACCCGCACTTCGGCATTTGGCCGGACGGGTATTACATGTCCATTAACCAGTTCGATGGCAGCTCCTTCGCGTGGGCAGGGGCCGGAGCGGTCGTGTTCGAGCGTGAAAAAATGCTGACCGGTGCGCCTGATGCCAAGATGGTGTATTTCGATCTGGCTGGGGTGGACAACAGCTTGGGCGGTATGTTGCCAACCGATATGGATGGCGTCTTGCCGCCGCCAGCCGGTACACCCAATGCGTTCTTGCAGGTGGACGACGATAACTTTGGTGCAGCACAAGACCAGATGCAGATCTGGGAATTTCATGTCGATTGGGCGACTCCAGCCAATTCAACATTCGCCAAAAAAGCCGACTTACCCACCGCTGCTTTTGTCAGCGGGTTGTGTAATTTTGCGCGCAACTGTATTACCCAGCCGGGTGGCACGGCACTGGACGCGATTTCCGATCGCTTGATGTTCCGCGTTGCCTACCGCAACTTTGGCGATCACGATGCCTTGGTGCTTAACCATACGGTCGATGCTACCGGCAGCAATCAGGCTGGTGTGCGTTGGTACGAGGTGCGTGACTTCCACGGTACGCCCAGCATTTACCAACAAGGTACGTACGCGCCCGATGGCGACAACCGCTGGATGGCCAGTATCGCGATGGATGCCGTCGGTAATATCGGCTTGGGCTTTGCCCGTTCCAGCGCCACGACCTATCCCTCGGTTGGCTACACTGCTCGCTTGGCGTCTGATCCCTTGGGGCAAATGGCGCAGGGCGAAGGACTGATGGTCGCCGGTGGCGGCTCGCAATCCCATAGCTCGGGCCGTTGGGGCGATTACAGCTCGATGAATATCGATCCGGTGGATGACTGCACGTTCTGGTACACGCAGGAATACTACGCCGCCGACAGTTCAGCGAACTGGAGCACACGTATTGGCTCATTCAAAATGCCGAACTGCGTTGCGGGTCCATCGGGAACTTTGAGCGGAACGGTAACCAATGCCGCCACCGGAACGGGACTTGCCAACGCGAAAGTGTCGGCAGGGGCTTCGTCGACGTTCACCGATGCAGAAGGTCACTACACCTTGATCTTGCCGGTGGCTGATTACGACTTAGTGGTTCGCGCATACGGCTATAGCAATAGCACGGCTGACGATGTCGCCATAATCGACGATCAAACCACCACGCAAAACTTTGCCCTTAGTGGGCTGACTCCGGTCACGTTAACCGGCAAAGTGAATGATGGCTCGGGTCACGGCTGGCCGCTGTACGCCACTCTGTCTTTGAGTGGTGATTTAGTACCGGCAACCACGGTTTATACCAATCCGGAAACTGGTGAGTATTCACTTTCGGTATACAAGGATTGGCCATATCAATTACACGCCGAAGCCATGACGCAAGGCTATAACGAAGCCGATCGAGCGGTGACCATCACCAGCGATACGCCAAGCGATGAAGATTTCGCTTTGACCATCGGCGAGTCTTGTACGGCTCCTGGCTATCAATTGCGCGGCCTAAACGTCGGGTTTGATTTCGGCATCCCGGGTGACTGGACCGTTAGCGACGAAAAAGGCTCCGGTGTAGTGTGGATGACCAATGCCGATTCGGGGCGCTCTAACTACACGGGCGGCAGCGGGCTTGCTGCTACAGCAGACAGTGATTTTGCAGGCTACGCCGCCTATGACACGTCCTTGATTACGCCGTCCATTACCGTGGCCGACTTAGCCAATACTCAGTTGAATTACCGTGCCATGCATTACCAATACTCGGGGTTGGATTTCCTCGATTTGGACATCAGTGTGGACGGCGGTACGTGGACCAACATTTCGCATTGGTTGGAAAATCATTACCCAGGGCAATTAATTTCAGTCGACTTGGCGTCGTATTTGACGGGTGCGACGGCATTCAAGCTGCGTTGGCGCTACTCCACCACGGAAAGTGGTACGCCGTGGGATATGCTGGCTCAGGTTGATGACGTACACATTGGCTCGGCGTGTGTTGCCAAAGCGGGTGGTCTTGTTCTTGGTAAAGTCATTGATGACAACACCGATTTAGCGATTAACGGTGCGCTTGTTGACGGTGCCGGAAGTACCACTACGTTTGCGACGCCAGATGACGATGGACTTGATGATGGCTTCTATCAGTTATTTGTCGCTGCAGGTAAACGTACCCTTGTTGCGCACGCTTCAAATTACACAAGTGCCTCGGTTGTTGTCGACGTAGAAAGCGATGCAATCGTAATGGCCGATGATCTCGTACTAACGGCCGGTAAGCTGGATATGCCAGCGACCATTGACGTTACGTTGGCCAAAGGTAAATCGACGACCAGCACGCTGACCATCGAGAACGTCGGCAGTGCCGATGCAACTTACTCACTGTTCGAGATCAATGCGCCGGTTTTGGTCATCGCGCCGGATGAAAAACTGGATCCGAGCGTGCGCCGTGTTGGTCCCAAAGACAAAGAACGGATGGCGGCGAAATTGCGCGTCTACACACCGCCCCAAGTTCCGACGTTGAGTGGAGGAACGGTAGTTGACAGTTGGGCAACCGCTCTGGCCTATCCATGGGGTATCAGTGTTAATCGTGATGCCAACGATTTATGGGTGGGTAATATCGCTGTCGGTGGTGGTGATGACTTGAACTACCAATTCACCGCGCGCGGCGAGATGACCAAATCGACCATTGATACGTCATCGTGGGCGGCCAATTTCGCTGCTGATATGACCTATGACGACCGCAACGGTACGTTATGGCAAGTGAATGTCGGTGGTGAAAATTGAACCCGTTTTACTCGCCGAGAATGTTGCGCAGTTCGCGGAACAGTTCGCGTGCGGCGACGGGGGTTTTGTTTTCTTTTTGCTCTTTCTGTGCGTGGCGAATAAGTTGTCGCAAGTGTTGACGATCGACGTCGCTATGGTGTTGCAATAACTCATTCAGGGCGGTGTCGCCTTCTGCGATTAAACGATCGCGCCAACGTTCGATTTGGTGAAAATGTTGCGCTTGTTTTTGTGCGCTGAAACGCAGTTCGTTGAGCGCGCGCTGAATCGGCTCCTCGTCTTCTTCGCGCATCAGTTTGCCAATAAATTGCAACTGCCTGACCATGGCACCGTTGGAGGTAATGCGCTGCGCCAGCGCAATGGCGTCGCGCAATTTATCGCTCATGGGAATTTTTTCGAGTTGGCTTGCCGATAGTTTGACTAATTCGGTGCCAAGATCTTGCAATGCTTGCATTTCGCGCTTGATCTGCGATTTAGTTTTTTCGTCGCCGAGTTCTGGTGTTGACCAATCCGGCCAGTGTTCGTCGTGTTCGCGTGACATGGTACTCAACTTAAAATTTAGAAATGAAAACTGGCGCTAAGCCAATGATGATGATGGGATGCATCAATATTATCGCGATCGAATAACCATTGATCATCGAGCCGAATGCGTGATTCCAGTGCCAAGGTAAAATCGCTGCGTGAACTTAAGGCCCATTGCTTGGCGAGACGGCTGCTGACTAATTGATAATGCGCGTCGTAATAATCGTTCATATCGTAGTAACTGACGCTCAATTCGAGTCCTAATGGCGATAGCCACGCCAGCATAAAACTGCTGGTTTCTTCTGGCGTGCTGCGCCGCATAAAACGGTGGGTTTCGCCGCCCAACTGCAAACGGGAATAGGCCAGTTGCATCCGCCATTGCGCGGTGGGACGCCATTGCAATTCCAGTTCTTGCCCGTCGATATCGGCGCGGCCGCTATTGTTCAAATCGAATCGTTCCAGTGTGCTGTAACCCGCTACCAGATCGCGATACGCGTCACTAAATAGTTTTAAATCCCAACTGAATTGACTGGAAAAATAATGGCCATAAACGCCGAGCTCGCGCGAGCGGATGCGCTCGGGATCGAGACCGCCGGGGGCCATGGACGTTTGAAAAAAGCGTGCGAAGTCATCGCTACCATTTACCGGTGTTTGCAGATCACGAACGGTATAACCGAATTGTCCTGATTCTTCGAACATATCTGGTGTGCGCGTGGCCTCGACATAAATCGCGCGCAGGGTGTGATGTTGATCAACCGTCCAATTGGCCGCGACACGCGGCGACAGTGACGTGCCGACGATGTCATCGTGTTCGACCATAGCGCCGCCGTTAAAGACCACCGTTGGCGTCAGGTGATATTCGGTGTTGGCAAAAACGCGCAACAAATTATTGTGCTGCTTGCCGCTCAAATAGGTTTCGGAATAGGCGTCGTCGTGGCGCAACGATACGCCACTGACCATGCGCCATTGGTCATTGATTTGCCACGTATCTTGCAGTTCAAGATCAAATCGTTGTTCGTGTATATCTTGATTGCCGATGCCGCAGGCGGTGCGATTGCCGTCATCGGGTAGTCGCGCGAACAACGGCGGCAACAACGCGGCAATTTCGGCCGATGGTGGTGACGGCGGTGGTGCGCCGAGCGTGAGCGCGTCGATCAAATCGAGTGTGTAATTACGGTCGGCTTGAAATAACGCGGCCAATTCATTACTCAAAAAAACACGCGGAGGACACGTCGCCCATTGCTCGCGATTATTATTTTCATTCCAATAAAACTGCCAACGCCATTGATGATCATCGCCACGTTCGTGATAAAGATGAGTCAGCACAAACG
>CAZYUS010000111.1:0-10403 GCA_964650615.1 uncultured Pseudomonadaceae bacterium
AGAGTCTTCGCTCATAACGGCAATCGACCACAAGGAAAGGGGACGGATATTTTAAGTGGTTAACGAACGTAAACCAAGCGGTGAGATCGGGTGAACGCTATAATTCCCGCCCGCGCCGCTGTCGGCCCTTTCTTCTTGTCTTTGAACGCTGGATTTTTCTATGTTCGATAATCTTTCTGATCGTTTGCAACGCGTCATCAAAACCATCTCTGGCCAAGGCCGTATTACCGAAGACAACATCAAAGACACCTTGCGTGAAGTGCGTATGGCTTTGCTGGAAGCCGATGTCGCTTTGCCGGTGGTGAAAGATTTTGTCGCGGCGGTTAAAGATCGCGCGCTCGGCGCAGAGGTCAACACCAGCCTGACCCCAGGCCAAGCGTTTATCAAAATCGTGCACGAAGAGCTCGTCAAAGCGATGGGCGAACACAACGATGCACTCAATCTGGCGACACAGCCTCCGGCGGTGATTTTGATGGCCGGTTTGCAAGGTGCGGGTAAAACCACCAGCGTCGGTAAGCTCGCCAAATTATTAAAAGAGCGTCACAAGAAAAACGTGATGGTGGTGAGCGCCGACGTTTATCGTCCGGCCGCTATCGAGCAATTAAAAACGTTGGCGAATCAAGTCGGCGTGACGTTTTTTCCGTCTACCGCAAAAGATGATCCGGTCGATATAGCCAAGCGCGCGATCGCCGAAGCCAAAATAAAATTCAATGACGTGGTGATTGTCGATACCGCCGGTCGTTTGCACATCGACAATGAAATGATGGATGAAATCAAGCGCGTACACGCGGCGATAAATCCGATCGAAACCTTATTTGTGGTTGACAGCATGACTGGACAGGATGCTGCCAATACTGCCAAAGCCTTTAACGAAGCCTTACCGTTAACGGGCGTGATCTTGACCAAGGCCGATGGTGACGCGCGCGGCGGTGCCGCGTTGTCGATTCGTCACATTACCGGCAAGCCGATTAAATTTATCGGTATCGCCGAAAAATTGGATGGCCTCGAACCGTTTTATCCAGATCGTTTAGCGTCGCGTATTTTGGGCATGGGAGATGTGCTCGGTCTTATCGAAGAAATGGAACGCAAAGTCGATAAGAAAAAAGCGGAAGAATTTGCGCATAAATTAAAGAAGGGCAAAGGCTTTGATTTAGAAGACTTTCGCGATCAATTAAAACAAATGCGCGGCATGGGCGGTATCGCCAGTTTGATGGATAAAATGCCTGGCATGGGACAACTTCCGGCCGCCGCGAAGGCGCAAGTCAACGATAAAGAATTTCACAAGATGGAAGCAATCATCAATTCGATGACCAAAAAAGAACGCGCATTTCCTGATTTGATTAAAGGTTCGCGTAAAAAACGTATTGCCATGGGGTCAGGCACGCAAGTGCAAGACGTGAATCGTTTATTAAAACAATATGATCAAATGAACGACATGATGAAAAAACTCACCGCCAAAGGTGGCATGGCCAAAATGATGCGTGCGATGGGCGGCATGATGCCCGGTATGCCACGTCGTTAAATGTAGTAAACAACCAACAAAAAGGGCGACTAGAGAGTCGCCCTTTTTGTTCATCGCGTGGTTACTGCATTACACACATACAATGCGCGTACATGCTTTGCGGGTCATTCATTTTGCTGATCTGAATCGCTTCGCGAATGGCGGCTTTCGCTTCCCACATCATGGGATTGAAATCGGCATGTGCTTGGCTGTTTGGCATCCACGATTTAATGTGGCTGCTTAACATATGGGCGAAATGTTCGGCCGGTGTCATTTCGCGTTCGATATAACGAACGCCAAAATCATCGCCCAATTTCGCTTTTTCGGCCGCTGATTTCACCGCATCATCGAGCGTACCTAACTTATCTACCAGGCCGATTGTCGAGGCGTATGCACCATCCCAGACCTGTCCTTGTGCGATGGCATCCACTTCATTGCGCGATTTTTTACGTGAGTTGCCTACCAAGGTTAAAAAGCGTTCATAACCGTTATTAATAGAGTGCTGAATAACGGCGGCTAATTCGGGCGATAGTGGGCGCGCAATATCAAATGTTCCGGCGAGTTTAGTGGTGCCGACACCATCGCGGTGAATACCGTATTCGTTAATCAAACTGTCGATTGTGGGCAACATGCCGAAAATGCCAATCGAACCGGTGATCGTGTACGGATGCGCAAAAATTTCATCTGACGAGGCCGAGATCCAGTAGCCCCCTGATGCCGCCACCGTACTCATACTGGCCACGACGGGTTTGCCAGCTTCTTGCGTCGCTTGTAATTCGCGGCGAATCACTTCGGACGCAAAGGCACTGCCACCGGGCGAGTTCACCCGTAATACCACGGCTTTCACGTTTTCATCTTCGCGCGCGTTACGGATCTGTTCGGCGATGTCGTCGCCATAAATGTCGTCACTTGGTCCGCTGCCGTCGAGAATTTCACCTTGCGCTACGATGATCGCAACGTTGTCTTGCAACGGATTTACCGGCGTACTAAACGTGGCGGCGTAATCCAAGGCATCAATTTGTTTAAACGCATCATCGGCGGCATTACGGCCAACTAATTCGGTGACGTATTGGTCGAATTCGATGCGCGATTTAATGCCATCAATTAAACGATTTTGCATGGCCATCTGTGCGGTATCGCCGTTGGCGTTGGACAGTTTGAAAATAATATTGTCGGCGTATTGCTGAATATCGTCGGGCGTTAATTTACGCGCACTGGCGATATCTTTTTTATAGCCGTCCCAAATCGCGCCCATCCATTTCAACGTATTGGCTTTGTCTTCTTCAGACATATTGTCGCGAATAAATGGTTCGACTGCCGATTTAAACGTGCCGACACGAAACACGTGCACTTTGACGCCTAATTTATCCAACGCGCCTTTGAAATACGTCTGTACTTTGGCGAACCCGTCAATTTCGACAAAGCCCATCGAGTCCATATAAATTTCATCGGCTTGCGCGGCGAGATAATATTGCGATTGCGAATAATAGTCGGCACGGGCAATCACTTTTTTGCCCGAGGTTTTGAAATCGACAATGGCGTCTTTTATTTCGGCCAACTGCGAAAAACCGGCGTAATAAAAATCGCGGGTGTCGATCACCATGATTTTGATGCGCGGATCCGTTTTGGCTTCGCGTATGGCTTTAATCAAATCACGTAACTGGGTTTGCGGCGGCTTGTCGTTTGCGCCCCATTGCGCGGCAATTTCTTCCAGCGCGTTTTCGTGGCTGGCTTGCTCGACCACAATGCCGTGCGGTGCCAGCACCAACGCCGAGTTATTTTCGATAACCGGGCCTTTCTCGCTGACCAGTGCAGAAATAAATATCGCGAGTACAACAAAGAACAACAGATTCAACACGAAACGGCGAAAACTATTCACCAATCCGTAAACCCAAAGCACGAAACGAATGGGCCAGCTGCGGCGTTTTTCCATCATAAGGCTCAACTTCCAAAGGAACAAAATTGTGAGGGCGCTCAGTATGCCAATAGCGACAGGGCTTTTCCGCAGTGATTTGTAGCGTGGTATGTCGTGCGTGGGTTTTTGCCATCATGACTTGATGAATGGCTTCGGCCTACCTAGACTGAGCCACATCCCGACTGGACGGAGCAGTTATGCGATACCCTCATTTGTTAAAACCCTTAAATCTTGGCCATGTAACGCTTCCTAACCGAGTGCTCATGGGCTCGATGCACACCGGCCTTGAAGAAGAAAAAGACGGTTTTCGCAAAATGGCCGCGTTTTATGGCGAGCGTGCGCGGGGCGGCGTGGCGTTGATCGTTACCGGCGGCATAGCACCTAATTTTTCCGGTCGTTTGTCACCATTCGGGTCGCAATTATCGTGGCGTTTTCAGGGCCGCAAACATCGCATCGTGACCGACACCGTACACGGTGAAGGTGGGCGCATTGCTTTGCAGATCCTTCATGCTGGTCGCTATGGCTATCATCCCTTTTCGGTGGCACCAAGCAAGATACAATCGCCGATCACGCCGTTTAAGCCACGGGCATTGAGTGCGCGTGGTATCGAAAGTACCATCAATGATTTTATTACCACCGCTCAAATCGCCAAAGAGATGGGTTACGACGGTGTTGAAGTGATGGGCTCGGAAGGCTATTTGATTAACCAATTTTTGTGCGCACGCACCAATCAGCGTAACGACGAATGGGGCGGTTGTTTTGCCGACCGAATGCGTTTTCCTGTGGAGATCATCAGTCGTATGCGTAAAGCCGTCGGCCGCGATTTTATTATCGTTTATCGTTTGTCGATGTTGGATCTGGTACCAGAAGGGCAAAGTTGGGACGAGGTGGTGCAGTTGGCTCAAGCGATCGAAAAAGCCGGAGCGTCATTGATTAACACCGGCATCGGTTGGCATGAAGCGCGTGTGCCGACGATCGCAACCGCTGTGCCACGCGGCGCGTTTACGTGGGTGACGGCCAAATTGTGTGAACACGTTGGTTTGCCGTTGATCACCACTAATCGCATCAATACGCCCGAAACCGCCGAAGCGATTCTGGCGCGCGGTGACGCGGACATGGTGTCGATGGCGCGCCCGTTTTTAGCCGATCCCGATTTCGTGCGCAAAGCCAGTCAAGATAAAGCCGACGAAATCAACACCTGCATTGGTTGCAATCAAGCCTGTCTCGATCACGTTTTTGCCAACAAGCGTTCGTCGTGTTTGGTGAATCCGCGCGCGTGTTATGAAACCGAATTAGTCTTTAATCGCGCGCGCACGCCAAAACGTATTGCCGTAGTTGGTGCCGGTCCATCGGGATTAAGTGTGGCCACGTACGCTGCCGAACGCGGGCATGAGGTCACCTTAATTGAACAATCGGCCGATATCGGCGGGCAATTAAATATTGCGAACCAAGTGCCAGGAAAAAGTGAATTTAACGAAACCATTCGCTATTTTCGTCGTCGCCTGCAATTAACGGGTGTGAACGTTTGTTTGCAACAAACCGCGACGGTTGAAAATTTGCTTGCCGGTAATTTTGACGACGTGGTGATCGCCACCGGCGTTAAACCGCGCAAGCCGGATATCGACGGATTTTCGCATCCCAAAGTGCTTTCTTATATTGATGTGTTGTTGCATAAAAAAACGGTTGGGAAACGTGTGGCCATTATTGGCGGTGGCGGTATTGGATTCGATGTGGCGGAATTTTTATCGCACCCCTCTGAACACGACGATAACATCGCGACTTTTTTAGCCGAGTGGGGTGTCGATCAAAACTATGCCCAACGTGGTGCTTTATTAAGCGCACCGACGTCTGTGCAATCCGCGCGTGAAATTGTGATGTTTCAACGCAAGGCCGAAAAAATGGGCGCTCGTTTGGGTAAAACCACCGGTTGGATCCACCGCGCCAGCTTGAAAGCGCGCAATGTGCAAATGGTTTCTGGTGTGCAGTATGTGCGCATTGACGATCAAGGTTTGTGGGTGCGCGAAGGCGAAGGAGAACACGCCGCGCTTAAATGCTATGAAGTGGATCACGTGATCAACTGTTCTGGCCAGACAAGCTTGCGCGATCTGTATGATCCGCTGCGCGCAAAAGGGGTGCGCGTACACGTCATTGGCGGTGCCGATGTGGCATCGGAACTGGATGCCAAGCGTGCGATCAATCAAGGTGCGCGATTAGCTGCCGAGTTCTAATTTCTTTTTGGGGTCAATAATGGTCATCACCGGTACGCTGGACAAAATGTTCGCCACATTGCAAGCGCCGGTGATTTATCAACTGCCATTGGGTGAGCAGCGCGTTGACGCAAATCCCTTGATTGGTCAAACCATAACGTTGAATTTCAACGGACGTATTTTTTGCACGCACTGCCAACGGTTGACGAAAAAAAGTTTTGGGCAAGGCTATTGTTATCCGTGTTTTGCCAAGTTGGCGCAATGCGATTCGTGCATCGTTAAACCCGAGTTGTGTCATTACGCACAAGGCACGTGCCGCGAGCCGCAATGGGGCGAAACACATTGCCAGATCCCGCATATTGTTTATTTGGCCAATTCATCGGGATTGAAAGTTGGCATTACGCGTCACACCCAAATTCCCACTCGATGGATCGATCAAGGTGCCACGCAGGCGTTGCCGATCTTGCGTGTCAAATCGCGCTTGTTAAGTGGGTTATGCGAAGTGGTCATCGCGCAATATGTTGCCGATAAAACCGATTGGCGGGCGATGTTAAAAGGGGATGCACAGCCATTGAACTTAGCTGAGCGACGCGATGAGTTATTAGCAAAAACCAAAGATAAGATCAGTGCAATTTGTGAACAACACGGCGGCGACGCCGTCGAACCGCTCAATGAAGAAACGGTGTCGATCACTTATCCGGTTAGACATTATCCGCTTAAAGTCGCCAGTTTCGATTTCGAAAAAACACCGCAAGTCAGCGGTAAATTAGAAGGCATAAAAGGGCAGTATTTAATTTTTGATTCCGGTGTGATCAATATTCGAAAATTCACCGGGTATGAAGTGTCGTTGGATTGCTAAGACGGTTCACGTTGACATTTTTTTAAACGGGCAATTCACGAGTTGCCCGCTTTTCACCAAATAAAAACACCGATACTTTATGAATCGCCCCTACGGAAACGAGGAATATTTATTTCCGTACTTCCCTCATATAGCGATCAGCTAATACCGCGTATTGGTTACTGCTAAAGCCATTGGCATAGGTTTTATCCAACGCATTTAAGCGTTCTTGTGCTCTCGGATGAGTTTTAAACATTAGCGCAAAATTTGTATCGTCGGCCGAACGTGATTCCAATCGCTGCAATACCGCATAAAAAGCATAGGGATCGTAACCGGCATTCGACATCAGGCTAATCGCTTTTTCATCGGCTTGAAATTCGTCATCTTTATCGAGACCGCGCGCATACAATTCTTTGCTGGCATTCAATAGTTTTTTGGCGACATCGGCTTTTAACTGCCCGTGACCACTGTCCGCCATTCGACGTTCACCGAGCGCCCCCACCACGTCAGTGAGCGCGCCGAGGCGATTATTTTTTTGCACGGCTTTCAGATGATGTTTTTTATTGACGTGAGTGATCTCGTGCGCCAAAACGCCAGCGAGTTCGGCTTCCGATTGCAGGTCGTTTAATAATCCGCGTGTGATAAATATAAATCCACCGGGCGCGGCAAACGCATTGTAACCGTCGTCATCCAGTACACCGAAACGCCACGCGAGTGTGGCACGGCTGCTTTGGCTGGCCAGATAAACGCCAACACGGTTGACATAGCGTTGCGTTTTTTCATTTTTGTCGAGCGGTGCGGCACCTAATAGTGCAGCGGCCATGTGCGAGCCGATAATCCGTTCATCGGCTTCACTGGTGTCACCAGACTGCACTAATTTTTGTCCGGCTGAGATAAATGGTTCGAGGTTGCCACCTTGCATCGTTTTGCACGCACTTAATAAAAGCAACGTAAAAGTGGCGGAAAAAAACACGATCGATAAGCGCATGATTTACTCCTTATCGGCAGCGGTTTTAACACTGGCGAGATTAGCGCTGCGGGCATAAGTCAGTGCTTCATTGCTATCGACGGCGTGGTTTTCCAATTTAGCTAATTCGATGCGATTTTCTTCGGCGTTTTCCAATTTTTGTGCCGTCAATCCGCGTATACCGGTGCCGGTGGTGGACTTCGTTCCTTTGGTTGCTGCGGCCAAATCCGCCAATCCGCTTTTGGTCGCTACGGCTTTATCGTTGAGGAGTTTAATTGATAACAATTTAATCCAACCAGATTTGCCGTTAATCGCCGCTTTGTACCATGCTCCTTGCCGTTCGCCCACGATTAAGCGGGTCTGCGTCGGTACGGCGAGTAACGCACTCGCTTTGATTTCCGGTTGTGATTTTAATTCGGTGGCGGTAATGGTGATGGCGTTAGGATTTTCGGCAGCCCAACTGCCGATCGCGAAAAAAATGATCACACTTATCATTAACGGTTTCATCGCGACTCCTCGTCGAGTGGTTCGTAAACGGTCACCGCTTCTTGGCGACCTTTTACGTGGTACGAGCCCATGGCTTTGAATGGAAGGGCATCACCGCACGCCAATCGGGTAGTTTCAGACACCAGTATGCGCGCTTTGTCTTTGGTAAGCCCTTCCAGACGTGAACCCAAATTAATGGTATCACCGATCGCGGTATATTCCAGTCTTTGCTCAGAGCCTAGCATTCCCACAACGGCAGGTCCGGTGTGAATGCCAATTCCGATATCGAAATCGGGTAACTGGCGTTCGCGTTTAAATTCGTCCAAGGCGCGCGACATCGCCAGCGCGGCTTTTACCGCGTTTAATGCGTGATCGCTGTCTGCGATGGGCGCACCCCAAAACGCCATAATTGCATCGCCGATAAATTTATCCAACGTGCCGTGGTGTTCGAAAATAATGGCTACTTGGCGACTGAAATAATCGTTTAATAAGGACAATATTTCGGCAGGCGCGCGCGTTTCGGATAACGTGGTGAAACCTCGTATATCCGAAAACAAGATCGTCAGTTGCACCGATTTGGCGGCTAATGTTTGTGGCGTCAATCCCTCTGCGGTTAAGTTCTCGACCACGCGGGGATCGAGAAAACGACTGAATACCGCAATCGCCTGTTGTCGTGATCGGCGTTCATTTAAATATTCCAACACGACACCGGTAAAAAAAATAACAGTGGCTAACACCGCCATGCTTAAAACCGGCAGCAAGATGCCGCGTTGACTCAGTTGAACACTAATGAAAAAGGTCAGTCCGGTTGCGGCGAAAAATACCAGTGTCATTATCGCGTGTGGATAACGCCATTTTGTTTTGTAGCGTGATTGCATAAATCCCATAAAAAGCAATGGCAATACACCTAAAAAAATCACCGACCAATGCGACCATAATTGCAGCGGCTTGTTCTCGCGCAAATTAGCGTAAGCCGTTGCCATCATGTATAGGCCGGGATATTGGGAGGCGATGGGAGTCGGTTTGAGATCGTGAATGCCGGCAGCGGTCGAACCGATAAAAACGGTTTTTCCGTGCAATGCTTTTTCGTCTTGTCCAGTCTGCGCGTGGTTAAATAAATCGGCAAATGAAAAGCGTGTAAAAGGCGCATCAAGCGGCCCATACCAATCCAGTCGTAAGTAGCGATGCGTTGGTAATGTCACGCCATTATCGCGTGCCACGCGTGCCGGTAGCGACAGTAATCGCCAGCCTTGCGTTAGCCGAACAATGTCGTAACGCCGCGCGATACCATCGTCATCGGCAATAAAATTGATGCTGCCGATTTTCCATTTTTTGGCCTCACCGACAACCGGTACAAAGTAAAACGCTCGCGCGTTTTCAATCGCGTCTTTTGTGCGTTCGAAACCGAAACTTCGCGCATAGTTTTTGATTAGTGGTGTTGCACTGTTTTCGTTGCTCGGTATTTCCATGGTTGGCAAATAAATATTCGGGTATTGATTCAGTACGTCGCCAAAATAATCATCGGAGCTGCGATTGAAAACATCTGGCTCGGAAAACCAGATATCAAACACAATTTGCTTAACGCCCTGACGTTGTAGCCATTCCACCAATTCGGCATGGGCGGCACGCGGCCACGGCCAATTGCCCAGTTGATCGGCCAACTGATTCAAACTGTATTGGTCGATATCAACAATCACGATATCGTCGGGTGCAGGGTGAGAGAGCGCGCGTTGACGGCTCAAGTAATCCAGCCAGTTGTTGTCGAGCGCGTGGATTGCTGCAAAGCGATCACCGACGAGGCCAAAGAGCAGCAATAACAGGGCGCACACGGTCAATGCAATCCGTTGTGTCATCATGTGCGTTGGCATGGTAAAAACTGAAGTGGCCGAATAAGGTTTAACTGTAGCAGGTCAACGTGTTTTTTTTGCAAAAAAAAATCCCCGCCGAAGCGGGGATGATTGCCAAACGTCCGGTGTTACCAACCGCAGGTTTGTCCCTGATTTTGTTGATCTAACCACGCTTTTAATGGTGCGAAATATTCGACCACGGCGGTGGCATCCATTTCGCGTGAACCGGTCATCGCTTGGAGGGCATCTTGCCACGGTTTCGATGCGCCCATTTCCAGCATTTGATTTAAGCGCGCGCCGACTTCTTTATTGCCATAGAAGGTGCAACGATGCAGCGGGCCTTGGAAGCCAGCTTGTTTGCACATTTCGCGATAAAACTGGAATTGCAAAATGTGGGCGAGGAAATAACGCGAGTACGGCACGCCACCGGGGACGTGGTATTTCGCGCCCGGGTCAAATTGCGTTTCATTGCGTTCGACAACCGACTTCACACCCTGATATTTTTCGCGTAATTGCCACCAACCGGCATTGTATTTTTCCGGTTTTATTTCGCCGGATAAAACTTTCCAGCGCAATTGGTCAACCAAAAAGCCAAACGGCATAAAAGCGACTTTATCGAGCGCGCGTTGCAACAACAACGCG
>CAZYUS010000112.1:0-1374 GCA_964650615.1 uncultured Pseudomonadaceae bacterium
CTTCGAACGGCGTCGATTGTTCTTCCAATAACAAGTCGTATTCGTCCAGCGCATCTTGATCCAATCCTTTAGGGCGCTCCGAGTGCATAAGGCCGTCCGCTAACTGACGGTACAACTCGCCCATTTTGTAATTGGACGCAATGGTGAATTCGGCAATCGCGTAACGCGCCACATCTTCATACACTTTCAAGGCTTTTTGCATCGCATCGCGTTTGGCCTTGATCGATTTATTGAGCGGCAATTTCAGCGGAATTTTTTCAAACGCAACGTAAGTCGGTTCGGCTAAGGCAAACGCGGCTTCGGCGACGCGATACGTAATGGCATCGGGCTTATCGCCTTTTTCGTTGTTGTGAGCCTTGATTAACTCACGTCGCCAATAATCACGTTTTTCGTTGTCATTGGCCTCGCCATACCATTTGACCAACGCGTAACGCGCTTGTTGAACTTGCGCATACGGTTGACTGAAACGGCTAAGGAAATGGCGATACGCCGAAACCGTTTTTTCGCGCTCTCCCGCTTGCTCGTATAGACCGGCGGCATGCCACAAACTATCACGCTCGATTTGCGGATCTTTACTGGCGTTGGCGATGCGAGTGTATTCATCGGCGGCTTTATTCCACTGATTATTTTTTTCATACGAGAAGGCCAGTTTTTCCGTCACACCACTGGCTAACGCATGAGTTGAAAATTGACGACGGAATCCTTCCAGCACGCTGATCGCGGCGGGCCAATCTTCCAACTCCAACAACAATGCCGCCGCATCGTATTCGGCGTTCGCTCGCACCGGTGAGTTGGGCTCGACTTGCGCTAAGCGCAGAAATTGTTGCACCGCTGCGCGTTTATCTCCGCTTTGGGCCGCCAATTCCGCTTGTTTATAAACCGCAATACCGCGTCGCTCGCGAAAAGTCGCCAGCACCTTGGCCTCAAGACCACCAGCGTTAATGGCCTCACCGTAGGCCGTTTCTGCCGCCGCGAAATGCCCCAAATCGAATTCACCATTGGCCACCACTCTGCGCGCTTCACGGCGCTGGGTGTCATTGCTATTCGGTAACGCGATCAACAAGCGTGCGGTGGCAACGGCTGCCGCAAGATCATTTTCGGCAATTTGCCAGTTAGTTACCGAACTCAATACACCGGCCGTTTTTTCATTTTGCTTAAAATGGGTGGCGTATTTAAGCCCCGCCGCGATCGCCGGTTGACGCCATGCATTAACGGGAGCGGCCGGATAACTAACGGCATTTACTTTGGCATTTTTACTCGGTTTAGCCGCAGCCACGGCTGGCGATTTTTGCGTCGCTAAATACGCATCAGCATCCATCTTCTGAATTAAATTTTGATAGGCCACCAGAGCGGAATACGCAGCGGTCTCGCTTT
>CAZYUS010000112.1:1384-10162 GCA_964650615.1 uncultured Pseudomonadaceae bacterium
TTTTCGTGAGCAGGATAACCGTACGCGACTTTATCGAATTCTTGCGCCGCCAGCGGTAAATCGTTGGCATCAAACAACGCTTCAGCCAATAAAAAATGCAGCTTAGGTGTATCCGATTCATGAGGAAAAGTATCGAGGTATTCGCGATACCATTTCGCCGCGAGACGGAACTCGGTGGCTTGTTTGGATTTTTGCGCCAACGCATGGTAATGCTGTGCAACATCACGAATATGTTGTTGCAACAGCGGTAACAAACTGGAAAGCGCCGTTTTGCGCTCTTGCTGTTGCTTCCAATACTCGCTATTGCGCCCGTAATGCTCGGCAAAAGCTTCTTTGGCCGGCAAAACCAAACTGGGGAAATTGCCTTTCTGATAAGTCTCGATCACCGCCGTTTCGAAAGCGGGCGCATCATCATGAAAACGGTTATGGGTGACAAAGGTACTATAGGTATCCGCCGCGTCTTTAAATCGCTCTTGCTGTAAATAGAGATCAGCCAAACCACGATACACATCGGGTTCATATCGTTGATGACCGTGTTCGGCAAACCATTCTTCGATCGTACGTGGTCCATCAATATAGGAAAACGATAACGCAATCACCCGATAAGTGTCGCCCAATAACTCCTGCAACTGTTTGTCGTTAATGCCGCCTTTTTCGCCACGTTGACGCAAACGTTCGATCAAAGGAAAGAAATCTTGCAACGCCGAGTCATATCGCGATTGTTTGAACCGCGTCCAACCGCGCTTATATAAACTCTGCTCGTAAAATCCGCTGCCCTCACCCATCGTTAATACCGCGCTATAAGCCGCGTCACCTTCGGGCCATTTGCGCTCGACGAACATCGCTTCGCCACGACGAAATTGCGCCTCGGCGTACTGATTATCACCTGGAAAATCATTGGCCAATAACGCTAACTCGGCTAAAGACGCATCGCGTTCAGCCATCAAGTCATATGCTTTGGCTAATTGATATTGCACCGCCGCGCGGTTTTTGTAGTGCGGAAACTCGTTCAATAATTGCTTGTAAAGCGCTACCGCTTTATCAAACGTCGCCGCGCGTTGGGCGGGCGACAATTCGGCGCTACGCTCTTCGGCTTCCATCACCATGCGAAACTCAGCATTGCGCAAAGTCAAATCGGCTAATCGACGCAGCGATTCGGCGCGCACTAAGGCTTCCGGCGATTCTTGCAGTAATTGTTCATAACTGCCGATCGCCTGATCCGGTTTTAACGACGGTAATTGACTAGGGACAACGGCCTCACGACGAATACCGATATCGGCCAAGGTTGGCTCGCGATTGGGGTCATTGTCGGTGGAATTCAAACTGCTGCAAGCACCTAACGCCATTGCGGCCAGACACAAGATTAAATGGCGCTTCATGGCTGATCTCCACGACTGGCGCGATCTTGTAAACGCGCCACCGCCAGCTGCGCTTGATAACGATAATCGGTGAGTTGCTTGCGCCACCGCTGTAACTCGTTTTCGGCGATTGCTATCAGTCGTTTTTCTTCTTGCGCTAAATCACCTTCACTGCGCTGCGAAAATTGCATCACGCGCTGCTGCATACCGTCGATTTTATTTTGGTAATTTGAAAATCGCTCCGACGCCACATCACGCGCTGATAACAACCGTGCGCGCTGGGCATTTAATCGCCGCAACGCGACTTCGGTGTCACGCAATTCACGCTGCATCTGCCACTGCCGTTCTTTTGCCACTCGCGAAATATCAAACATAAACGTGGCGCGTAACAAGCGATATTTTTCTAAGGCGGTAGGCGCTACCGGCTGTTGATGCGAAATGCGTTCGATACGGGCTTGAATGCGTTCAAGTCGCGCAAGCGTTTCACGTTCTTTTTCATTCAAAAGCGCAGTCCAATTATTATCGTCTTTAGCGGTCTCGACTTGCTCGCGCAAGCGGTTAATGCGCTCGCCTTGAGTGGCGACATCAATCTGAGCCAAGCGCGCGTCAACTTGCGGAACACGGTCACCAAAACGACGCTGATGATTGTCTAACATATTCTGGTAAATCGGTAAGCGACGTTGCCAGTCGGCAAGGTTATCGCGCATTTGACGTAATGCTTGATAACGATGAAAACTGGCATTGAACTCGTGACTGGTCAGCACTCGTCCCAAATACACTTGCTCACCTTCACGCGCCAGCACCACGTCATCGGTACTCGCCGTGTCACAATGCTCAGGTAATCGCGCCAATAAATTGCGCAGCGTTTCGCCATCACGCAATGATTTTAATGCGCCATCAATTTTGCCAATCTCCACGTCGAACGACGACAACGCGTCGCCGTAAGCGGTAAGCGATTCTGCGAGTGCACCTAATTGCTGCAACGCATACGGCAATGCCAAACGGCCTTCCTGCACGGCTAAATCGGCAGCACTGCGCTGGGCCAGCACCTGCCACGGCGCAATCGCATCTTGATAGTTTTGCTGGCGCGAATACGCCCACCCCAAACCTAACATCGCGTTGTTGGCGTAAGGGCCGTTCAGGCGGATCTGGCGCAGACGCAAAATGGCGGGTTCAGCCTGTTGCTGGCGCAACAAGTCATAGCCTTGTGCCAACAAGGTACGATCGCGCAGCGCTTTTTCAATTTCAGCCGACGCGGGTAATTGTAATAACGACGCGAAGGTGGATTCAGCCTGCGCGGTTTGCCGCGACTGCAATAGCGCCACGCCCAAATTAAATAGCGCATAACGATAGGAGGCGCTGTCCGCTTTGACATCGGCAAGCGCACGCGCGGCGTCAGTAGGCTGTTGTTCTCGCAAATAAATATTCGCTTTCATCAACGCCGCGTCGTCGCGTAATAACGGATGCGTAATTGACGTTAATTGATTGAGGCGCGCTAAGGCGGCAACGTTATCACCCGCACGATATCGAACACGCGCCAAACTCATCATGACTTGTTCTTTTACGGCGGTCGGCAATTTGTCTTGCATCGCACCGGTGAGCGCTTTCTCGGATTCCACCAACATGCCATAACTTAACTGCATACTGCCTAACAGGGCTTGCGCTTCGGTGACATGACTTTTAAGTTGTTTTTTTTCGTTGGCAACTTCTAACGCCCGAATCGCCTCGAAGGTATTGCCGCGATAATATTCAAACAACACGTTGCCATACGGCAATGATTTAACCGCAACCGGTGCATTCCAATCAAAACGATCGTCAACGCTCGACTCGGCAGCCATAGTGATGCGGCAGAGCGTTAGCGTCGCAAGGAAAAAAACGCGTTTTACCATTGACGCACTTCAAAATTGGCTTGCTGTTTGGCGCTGTCATCGACGATACGCAATTCGATAAATTTGGCACCGGTTTCTTTGACAAAGGTAATGCTGGTGGCTCGCGTGTACTCGCGATTTTCAGGCCCCATTCCGGTAAACAACGCCACAACTTCGTGTTGTCCGGAGGTCAGATTACCGATGTAGAGACGTTGAACACCGCCGCGACGCAGTGCGCTGACATCGCGCTCGGTATAAAGATGGTTGCCGACTTGTTTGCCGTCGATATTAAGCTTGACCGCATCGGGGCGAAAATACTTGCCGACATCAAGCGAAATAAACACCGCTACTTGAGTAGAGGCCGGAAACAACAGATCTTCTTCGAGGATAAAAAGATCACGATTTAAATCGAGTACTTCTTTTTTTAGTGCCTCCAACTCATCGGTGGCGGCCGCACCGTTATTCGAAGCGGGCGAGGCATTTTCGGCGGCTTGGCCCGGCAACGGTTGCCACAGCAACAACGTTAGTCCCAACACTGCCAGCCAGCGACTGCAATGCATCTTCATATCGACTCCCCGATGATGGGCCGACTCACGTCAGCCGCACAGTTTATGGCGGATGCGCCATGACCAACCGGCGCGTCGCGACGCGCCGTTCTGACACACTCTTTTGCCCACTTTTCACGCCAATCACCGCCCTGCCGACAACCAGCCCGATGAAGGCGGGCGATTATGCGATAAAACCTCAATGATTTTGCGATCTTGTTACACATTTTTCAGGTTAACTCGCATTTATTTTTGTTACTGGCTACGCTTTGAACAAGTTCGTCTCGTTGCGTCATTTCGACCGTCGGAGCGAACCTGAAATGGGCTTGCTGCATCGCAACATTCGGCCACACTTTCAATGGGTTACGCAACTTTATCGCGAGGCGCTGCATTGTTATTCCGAGTCAATCCCCGTAAAGTAACGCGAACCATGGACGAATCAACCTAATATTGCCCCCGATGGATTCTCTGCGCCTCACTTATCCCGCCCAACAACAAGGTCAACACCTGTTGGTGGAAACGCGCCCCGATCAACTCAAACATTGGTTGGAAGCGTTACCGTTTGGTGACATGCGACGCACGGTTCCGCAGGTGAGCCAAGCCATCGCCAGCTTGAATCGCTCTGAAATGAGCCATCAACAGCGCGCCGAATTGAATGCGCTGTTTGACCACACCTACGAACTGATCAGCGATTACTATCGCCCACGCATCATGATGCGTCCGCGCGGCCAGCAATTTGCCAGTCGCAGCGAAGGCGACGAATTGCAATTGTTAACGCGCGAAATGGCATTCGCGTACAAATTGTTAGTGACCGAAACCATCGAAAAGCGATCGTTCTGGAGCAAAAAAGATAAACCGCTGGCCAAGGCGTTGAATCTCGCCACGCATTATCTTGGCCTGATTCTGCTCGAACACTACGAAACCTATTCGCCGGTGCCGGTTTATATCTGGCGTGAACTCAACGCCATATACGGGTACGCCGCGCGCAATGAATTGGACCAGATGGAGTCACTGGAATCCGATTACCGCCATTGTTTGCCTACCGTCGATGATAGTTATATCCGTATCTGCCTCGTCGCGTTGGCCAACCCCTACCAAATGGACCGTGGCGAACACTGGGAAATGAACAAGTTTCTTGGTCATTGGGGCGGTTTGGCACGCTTAAGCGATGACCCCGATGATTTCACTAAACGCAATTGCTTCGTGGTGGATTTGGCCAGTGAAAACAAACCGAATTACGGCGTCAACGCGCTCGAAGATCCGGAAGATCCGAATTTACGTTTGCTGGTCACCCAAGAGTTAACCGCCAAAATCGGTTATCTGATTGCGCAATTGGAAACCGAACGCAAATTACCGCAGCCGGGTTTTTTCCCTGGCATTACGGAAGCCGACGCCAATAACCTGATGCAACGTATGCAATCGCATTGGGATTTCCGCGTCGAACGAATCGCTCCGCGTTACCCCATCATCAACCAGTTGGATGTGATCTGGGGATTAAACAAATCCCATGCCGTGTTAACCGCACAAGATCCGCTATCCCCCAATGCCAGCGCCGAGATCCGCGAGGGTAGCCGCGAGGTGTTAGCCGCCATGCTCGGTGAACAACCCGGCCAGTTGCGCTGGGATGCTGTGAATGCGTCGGACGGCGGGATCTGCATCGCGCAGCACTACCACAGTGTCGAACAACTGCGGATCGGCCAATTAGCGGCGCTGCGAGAATACATCGACGGCAAGCCAAGCCAACGATGGCAACTGGGCATCGTGCGCTGGCTACGGGGTGACAAGCGTAAAGGCACATCACTGGGCCTGCAGTACATCAAAGGCGAGCTGCAAGCCGTGATGATCCGCGCGCGCAAAGGCAATCGCATCGAAACGTCGTGGCAGCCTGCGCTGTTACTGTCCGGTGAAGAAATGCACGGCCTATCCAGCCCTACCGTGGTATCGCAACGCGGTTTATATGCCGACGGACGGCCCTTACAGTTGCAGATCGGATTGGAAACCTTGTCAGTACGCGCCCGTATGCGCGTTGAGGTGACGCCACTGATCGAGCGTTATTTTTATCAAGTTTATATTCACGAAGAAGAACAAACCGACGACACCGGCGAAAACGGTGAAAATGTCAGCCTCGATAACGTGCCTTTACCGGGCGATCATTGAGTGTCGCCCTGTTTACTCATGCGACAGCAATGATTTAGCCAGCGGTTGCGACAAATCGCGTCGTAACGAATCTTCAGCTTGAACTAACAACGGCACCAACGGGTGCTTTTCGCCCAACTCCCGACTGGCCTCGATCGCGGTCGGCAAACGCCACGGCAAACTTAAATACAAGGTGGCAAAATCCAGCGTTTCACCCGAATACGCAATCACCAATTCTTCTTCACGCACGCGACCAACCAATCCCGCCTGTTCCAATGTCGCCAGAATATCCGGTGCTTTTTCGTTTCCCGTTTGCGCTAATAATTCTTCGGCAGTGATGCGATGAAGCTTGCGCTGCCGCGCCGATATTTTTTGCAGCATATCGACCGCTAACAAAAACGGATCGCGAATACCAAAGCCACTTAAACGATAGATCCCGAGCGCATGACAAACTTCAGCGCCCATTAACACCACACTCCAAGATAAATACACCCAAATAACCATGATCGGCAAAAACGCCACCGCACCAAATATTTTTTGATAGGTCGGAAATTCCGCCAAAAAAATACCGAAGCCCCATTTCGCCAATTCAAAAAGCATGGCGGCAAAAATGGCGGATAACCACGCGTGCAGCGGTTTTACCCGCCGGTTTGGCAACCACGAGTACAACACCACCAACCCTAAGGTCGTTAATGCGAACGGCAAAAAATCCACTAACGAACTGCGCGCCAGCTCGGCGGCCCCGCGTAAATACGGCAACGAACCAAAATATGAACTGATGACAATAGATAAACCGATCAGTAAAGGCCCAAGCGTGAGAATCGACCAATAAAACACAAATTTACGGCCGACGCGAGGACGAGCGCGCGTCGCCCAAATTGCATTGAAGGCGCGATCAATCGTACTCATCAACCACAGTGCCGAAACGATCAACATCACGGTGCCGGCCAACTTCATGTTTTCGGCACGGGTAACGAACTGCATGACATAGGTCTGCACCGCATTGCCCGAGCCCGGGAAAAAATGTTCGAACAAAAAATCGTTTAATTCCACGCGGGCGCTGCGCATACCGGGCAACAACTTGAACACACTGACCATTAAGGTCATCAGCGGTACCAATGCGAATAAGCTGGTGAGCGTTAAATTGGCGGCAACCGCTTGGCAACGATCATGGCGAAAACGCTGGAGCACAAAACGACTGAATCCCACTAACCAGCGACCACGATTTTCCATCAAATTATTCTCCACCTAAACGCCTGGCGCGCTTTTTCGTCACCCGCGCGGTCCTCAATAAGGGCCGCATTGTCGCCACTGCAATCGTAAAACACCAGCCTGCTGCGGGCGAACGTCAGATATGGGGCAAACCCGCTCTCATTGCCGAAGCTTAAGTGGCATTCCGTGCGGCAATTCGGCTGAAACGGGCTATGCTTCACCGAAGTCCTCTACCTTGGGCGATTCGTTACATGACCAGTCTCAAAAGTAAGATTAATACCAGCGCCGCGCTGATCGTCGCCAGCACGCTGGTGATATTCGGTTTGGTGGATTATTTCCGCGCGCGTGCACAACTGACGCAAGAGTTGAATCAGCAAAGCACACAAATTAGCGCGCGATTACAGACCAGCTTACCGAAACCCCTATGGGATTTTTCGGTGGAAACGGCCAAAGCATTTGTGATCGCTGAACTGGCCAATCCCAATGTAACGGCCGTCATGGTAAACGACGCCAATGGCCAACTGGTGTTCGGATTACGCAGCGACGGCAATGATCAAACTAGCGACGTGCGTCAAATTGCCGATGGCGATTTGATTAAACAAGAAGTCGCGTTGACACTGGAAGAAAACAACCAAAAAAACAACGTCGGTAAAGCCATCGTTTTTATCAATGATGATGCGGTTAAAGCACAGCTTCGCAATAAAATCATCACCGTAGTCATACAAGGTGTTGTGCTGTTGGTGATATTGCAAATCGCGATTGGCATGACGATTGCCAAGTTGGTGACAACACCGATTGCGGCAATTCTCGCGCGCATCAAAGACATTGCCGAAGGCGAAGGCGATTTAACCAAACGCGTCGACTTTCATTCCTCGGATGAATTAGGCCAGCTGGCGAATGCGATGAATCAATTTATCGACAATATCCGGCGCATTATTGTCGAGCTGGTGCAAGTGGCCTCGCATCTGCAAGCCACCGAAAAGATGACCGGTCGCGCTTTTCACGATCTGCAATCACCGCTGCAAAAGCAGGAAGCCGAATTAACCAGTTTAGTGGCAGCGCTCAATCAAATGACCGTTACCTGTCAACACGTAGCGCAAAGCGCGTCGCAAGCGTCGCATAAAGTGAGCGAAACCAAACGCGAGGCCAACAACGGTTTAGCGCGCGTTAATGACGCTACCGATTCCACGCAAAAATTAGCCGATGAAGTCGCGCGTGCCACGGATGTGATCGCCGAATTGGAAAAACACACTGGCAACATCGGTGCGATTCTGGATGTCATTCGAAACATCGCCGATCAAACCAATTTGCTGGCGTTAAACGCCGCGATTGAAGCCGCGCGAGCGGGTGAACAAGGTCGTGGCTTTGCGGTGGTAGCCGATGAGGTGCGCGTATTGGCGCGACGCACGCAAGAGTCGACCGGCGAAATTCAAACCATGATCGAGCAATTGCAAAACAAAACCAAATCGGCCGTCAATGCAATGCACGACGGCAGCGAGCGCGCCGAAACCAGTGTTAGTACCGCAAACGCTGCCGGCGCGTCGTTTAATGCGATCAACGACAGCATCAGTCACATTGCCGACATGAACACGCAAATTGCGGCGGCCACCGAACAGCAAACGGCCACTATGCAAGAGATCGATCGCAATGTGGTGGGCA
>CAZYUS010000113.1:0-9867 GCA_964650615.1 uncultured Pseudomonadaceae bacterium
GCGTTGGGGGCGTCGTTACGCCTTGTGGTTGACCGCGCTGATTCAAGTGCCGTGTATCGCGGCGCTGTGCCTGATGAATCAGCAAAATGTGCTGTGGATTTATGCGATAGCCACCATTATTTACCAATTACTGTGGAGCTTTATTGTTCCGATTATGATGAGCATTTTTAACGATGCCGATCGCAGTGGGCGCTTGATCGTTTTTTGTTTATCGGCGTTTAAAACCGGCTTAGTGGTGGGGCCGCCAGTAGCGGGATTGATTGTCACGTATCATTCTGAAGTACACGTGCTATGGGCCGGCGCGGTGGCGATTGTGGTCAGCGTTATCATGTTGCATTTTGCCGATGCGCGATTGACTCGCGTTATGCCATTACGTTAGATGAGAAAAAATATGAACGGAATAAAAAAGTACGTCATCTGGATCAGCTGTTTAATGCTTACCGCGTGCGCAATGTGGCACGACGATAACGTGATCGAACACGCCTCGCAAAATAAAAGCAGTCGGGTACGTTTTCTGGTGCTGCATTTCACCACGATTGATTTTGCTACATCGTTACGGGTGTTGACGCAGCCATCACCGGATGGTCACTCGGTCAGTTCTCACTATTTGGTCCCGGAAGAAGGCGACGCCAGTTACGGTGATAAAGCGTTAAAGGTGTATCAATTAGTCGATGAACACGATCGCGCATGGCACGCCGGTCCTGGTAAATGGGAAGACCGCGAGTACGTAAACGATCAATCGATCGGTATTGAGATCGTTAATCGCAGCGAGTGCGCCAGCGCTGAAAATGTGACGGTACTTTCCGAAGGCATTCATAATCAGCGGATTTGTTTTTTTCCCGATTATTCGCAGCAACAACTGTCGCTATTGGTGTCGTTGGTGCGCGATATTTTAAAACGCTATCCCGATATCAGTGCCACGCGTGTGGTGGGACATGCCGACGTTTTACCGGCGCATAAAAACGATCCAGGACCGCGTTTTCCGTGGCAATGGTTGTCAACGCAAGGCATTGGCGCGTGGTACGACTTTGCCACCGTGACAAAGTATTGGAAAGTATGGCGCGAACAGCCGGTCGATATTTTATTGTTGCAACGCGCGCTGGCGGCTTACGGTTATGGCATTGAAGAAACGGGTGTGCTTGATGAACAAACCTCGCAAGTGCTGTGGGCGTTTCAAGCACATTTTTTACCGTGGGAATATCACGGGCAAGCGAGTCCGGCGACACTCGCTACGGTTTTAGCGTTAGTGGGAAAATATTTTCCCGAAAAGCTCGCCGGTTTATCGGCAACCCGCGCAACTAACGGCTAACACGATAGTCGCTAAGCTGCACACTCAAATGCGTTGGATTAGCATGTCGTTATCAATCCATCGGTGTTTGACGGCATGATCATTCGAGCACTTCGTTTTCTCACCCGACTAAGCATTTTTGGGTGTTCGTTGTTGTTATGTAGCGCGATCGCGCAAGATGATTTCGCGCCGATCGACGCGTTGCATCCTTTGAGTGCGACGCGCAGCGCCATGGGCGAACCGAGCAGCGCGTATTGGCAACAACAAGTGGATTACGATATTCACGTCACGCTCGATATCGTAAACCAGCGCGCGATGGCACGCGCGACATTGCGTTATCACAATCGCTCACCGCACACGCTCAATCAGTTATGGTTCGATGATAGTGCGGGCAGTTATCGTAGTAGTACAGCCGCTTCACGTTGGCGTCAAAGCAGTAACGATGCCGACGATGTGCGGGCGCTACGCGATGCACAAACATCTATTACCCACAGTGGCATCGAGGGGTTACTTTTTAGCGACGCGAATCATCAGCCGTTATCGTTAACATGGTACGGTAATCGCGCACGGCTGCAATTAAAACAGCCACTGCGATCCGGCGAAGTGGTCACCATTAACGCACGGTGGATATTTTATTTTATTGATCGATTGCATCCATCCCGACCACGCTTTGGTGTGGAACAGCTTGGTCCGTCGCAATGGAGTTTTGCCGCCGCGCAGTGGTATCCCCAGCCCGTGACGATCAGCGATTATGGCGGTCTGCACACCACGCCTTTTCTCGGCCATGCCGAATTCAACAGCGAATTGGGCGACTTCAATGTCACCATCGACGCGCCGAGCGATTACGCCGTTGTCGCCAGTGGCGAGTTAGTGTCGCGTGCTGATAAATCTCTTACAGCAGCGACATCAACATCGTGTACAGCCTTTCCATCGTCGTATCAAAACGTCGCCATGAACGCAACCAACGCGACCACACGGCGCTGGAGATTTCGTGCCACGCAACGTCGTGATTTTTCGTGGTTCGCAAGCAATGGTTTACGCTGGCAACGCGCTTGTGTAACCGCTGCCGACAAATCGGTTGTGATCAATCTACTTTATCGCGACGGCGATTTTTTGTGGCAGCGTTTTGGTGGTGACGCCGCACAACACGCGGTGGTGACGTTAGCCGATTATTTTGGTGAATTTCCGTTCGCGTCGATGAATATCGTAAATATCGCCGGGATCAGCATGGAACATCCGGGATTAAGCTTTGTTGGCTTTCGCGCGCCAACGTTATCCGATGGAGAGCGAACACCGAAATATTCACGCACCGAAAAATACGATGTGATCGCAGGCATTTTGCACGAGGTTGCCCATAGTTATTTTCCGATGGCCGTCAATGTCGATGAAACGCATGAAGGATTTGTTGATGAAGGCATCACCAGTTGGTTTAGTTTTTTTCTCGAACAATCGTGGGGACGCGACTTTCAAAGCTTTTATGGCGAGGCCGAGTGGCAAGCCGAAAGCACTCTGGCCTACGCGCCTGTCGATAGCGTTGATCATCACGATCAAAAACTCGAAGCTCATTACCATCGCCCCGCCGCCGCACTTAATGTTTTACGCGAAACGGTGTTAGGGCGAGAGCTTTTCGATGAGGTCGTGCGTGGCTTTTATCGGCAGTGGAAAAATAAACGCGCCACGTTTAGCGATCTACAGCGATATTTCAACGCGCACAGTGGACACGATCTGGCGTGGTTTTGGCGCAGTTGGTTTTATCAGTCTACGCCGCTGACATTGACGTTGGAATCGGCGCAATGGGCCTTAGAATCCGCCTCCGAATGGAATGCGTCTACTGCTGTGGCGCATGAGCAGGGACCGTTTATCGATCATGATACCCTCACGCGTGAGCGCGACCGTAATCGCCCAACGCTTGAAGAACGGCTGCCACAACTCAATGATATTTACAGCCGCGATCCGCACTTCATTTCATCGTCAACACCAGCGATAAAACCAGCGCTAGCAGCGCCGGCGCTCGCCGTATTACGTCTCACATTAGTCAACGATAATCACGTTGTCACACCGGTGCCGGTGCGTCTTACCTACGCTGATGCAACGGTGGACGATGTGCTATTACCCGCCGAAAGTTGGCGCCAGTCGGCATTGCCGGGAGCGCAAAAATTAGTCGTATTTTTACCGGTTAAAGACGCCTCGCAATTAATGCGAGTCGAAATTGACCCGCGCTATCAGCTACCGCTGACTTCGCGCGCGGCACTTCTCATCAACGCACCGTTTTCACAGACGGTCATCAATGCCCGTTAATTGAGGAATAAAAAAATGATCAATCGAATTGAGTCCAATCAACGCATGAGTAAAGTGGTTATTCATCGCGACACCGCTTATTTAAGTGGTCAAGTACCGCACGATCGCGGTGCCGATTTCGACGCGCAGTGCCGCAGCGTGTTGCAAAAAATCGATCAAATTTTGGTGTCGATAAGCAGTAGTCGTGAACAGATGTTGAGCGCAACAATTTACTTAAGCGATATGGCGAATTTTGATGCGATGAATGTGTTGTGGGAGCAATGGTTGCCGACCAACGCGGCACCGGCTCGTACCACCGTCAAAGCGCAAATGAACACGCCAGAAACGTTAGTCGAAATAACGGTGGTAGCAATGGTTGATGTCGCGCACGTTAAACAAGAAACGATGAGTACACAGCGATGACCTTCTCGCTCGTTGATTGGTTGGTGCTCGCTGCGTATTTCGTCATGCTGGCCGTTTTGGGGTATCGCTTTAGTCGCCAAACGATTACCTCGACCCACGATTATTTTTTAGGTGGACGTCAATTACCGGTGTGGGCGGTGTCGATTTCGGTGATCGCGGCATCGTATTCAGCCGCTACCTTTTTGGGTGGCCCTGATCAAGGTTATCGCGCTGACTTAAGCTATATCGCCACGGTTATCGGCGCGCTAATGGCGGCGATTTTTGTGGCCACGGTTTTTATTCCTCGTTTTTATCACTATCGCGTTGCCACCGTTTACGAATTGCTGGAATTACGGTTTGGCGAACACGCCAAGACGCAAGCCGGTTTTATGTTTTTACTGGGTCGCGTATTTGCCAGTGGTGCGCGCCTATATATGGCGGCCATTGCGGTGGCGATGATTTTGTTTGGCGATGTGGCCGCGATACATATTGTGTTGGCGATTGTGGTGCTTAGTGTGATTGGCGTGACGTATTCGATTGTCGGCGGTATACGGTCGATCATTTACACCGATACCTTTCAAACCGCCGTTTATGTTAGCGCGGCGTTAGTGGTAATTTATTTACTGCTCAGTTCGATTCCGGCCAGTTGGGAGCAAATTATCGACGCTTTGCAGCATCCTGTCGATCGTCAACTGTCCAAATTAACGGTGCTCGATTTTCGCGTCGATTTTGGTCCGACTGGTGTGTTTACGTTCTGGAGTGCGATCAGCGGTTTTTTTCTGTTGAATACCGCCGCGTTTGGACTGGATCAGGATATGACGCAACAAGTGTTAACGTGTAAAAACGCCGGTCAAGCGGCCAAAGCCATGTTACTCACCGTGCTGTTGACCTTGCCGGTAATGACGCTATTTATCGTTATCGGTTTGTTGCTGCATATTTTTTATCAACGCCCAGATCTCATGCAAAACACCCACAATGCGTTGTTGTCATCGCCATTTAGCGGACAAAAAATCACCGTGTTTATGCATTATATTTTGACCGAGCTGCCATCGGGTGTGCGCGGTTTAGTCACCGTTGGCGTTATCGCTGCCGCGTTGTCCACCTTGAATTCCGCTTATAACTCGATGTCATCGGTTTTTGTTCACGACATTTATAAACCGCTAATGAATCGTCGTCAGCAACAAAAAAGTGATCGTCATTACGTGTGGATGGGGCGCGTTGGAATGGCTGTAACGGCAGTGGTGTTGGCCGCAATGGCGTGTCTGTGTTTTTTCTGGCAGCAATACAGTGATATGCCATTGTTGCAATTTGCATTAAGCGTGATGGTGTTTGCTTATTCTGGTTTGCTGGGAGTTTATTTTACGGCGGTACTGACCTCGCGCGGCAGCGAACGCAGCGTGTTATTAGCGCTGCTCACGGGCTTTAGTGTGACGCTATTATTGCAACCTTATGTGCTGTCGTTATTGCACCTTGAAACCATCGTTCCCGCATTGGGGTTTACGTGGCAATTATGTATTGGCACGGTCGCGGCATTTACCGTGGCGGTGTGTGGCCAGCGTCACCATCAGCCGACGCTGCGTGATCACCAAAATACCGAGCTGGAGCTAACATGAAAGCAGACTTTTTAATCGGGATTGATGGTGGCGGCAGCAAAACCGCAGGTCGTATCGAACGTCTTTCAACCGGCGAAAGTTGGGAATATCGCGGTGGCCCGTCATCATTGACCAACAATTTCGATGTCGCGCAACACGAGATTCGGCGCGTGTTAATTACGCTATTAAAAAGCGCGCACGCTTCACCTTCAGATGCGGTAGCGGTGATCGGTGTTGCGGGTGCCGGTAATGACTTATTGAAAACGCGATTAGCGCGTTTTATCGGCATTCAATTCAGTGCGATAGACATTACCACCGATGCGCGCACGGCGTTATACGGATCGCGCAAGGGCCGTCCGGTGGTCACGCTGTCATTAGGTACCGGCTCGGTCGCGATGCGACTGGATGAACAATTAAACGAAACGTTGGTAGGCGGGTGGGGGTTTAATATTGGCGACGAAGGTGGCGGTGCGGCGTTGGGACGTTCGTCTATTCGCGCAACCTTATTTGAATTGGATGCGTATCGCGAATGCCGCAGTGAAACCGCGCAATGGGTTTGTTCTCGCATCGGCAGCACGCGCAGCGAGATCTTGAGTTGGTTAAAAGAGGCCAGTGCTTTCGATTTTGCTGATTTGGTGCCAACGCTGTTTGAGTTGGCGCAGCATTGTCCGCTGGCGCAACAATTATGGCGCGATCACGCGCGCGATGTTGAAAAATTGGTGAGTCTGGCGCGCCTAAATTGTGATCTGCCTATTGTATTATTAGGCGGTTTAGCGCCTGCTACCTTGCCATTGTTAAGTGAAGAATTTAAGCGCCATGTGTTGTTGCCAGAAGGTGACGCACTCGATGGCGCATTGCTGTTGGCGCGTCGTCTGCAAGCGGCTGATGCCACCTCTTCAAGCGTCGCGATGCGCGCGCAATAAACGGGAAAGAATCATGTCAACGATTGTGCAAACTACCGCATTTTTGCGCTCAGAATTGGGCGCGTTATCCTCCGAACAGCGTCATCCCGACAGCAGTGAATTAGATGTCGCTTCGTCGTTGCAGATCGTGCAAATGATGAATCAATCGGACCGCCACGTGTGTGAAGCAGTGGCCACCGAAGTGCAGGTGATTGCGCGTGTCGTTGATGAAATCGTCCACGCCTTGCGCGCCGGCGGTCGCTTAATTTATGTGGGGGCCGGTACCAGCGGCCGATTGGGCGTGATGGATGCCGCCGAATGTCCGCCAACATTTAGCGTTGCGCCAACACTGGTGTGCGCGGTAATGGCCGGTGGCCGTGAAGCCATGTTCGAAGCGGTCGAAGGCGCTGAAGATAATCCGGCATTAGCGATTAGCGATCTGCGTGCGATCCGCTTAAATTCATTGGATGTTGTGGTGGGCATCACCGCCAGCGGACGTACGCCTTATGTGATTGGCGGTGTCGATTATGCGAACCAATTAGGCTGTGTCACGGTGGCGTTAACGTGTAATCACGGCTCGCGTTTAGCGGCGATTACACGTCATGCGATCACGACGGTTGTCGGGCCTGAAATATTAACCGGATCCACGCGATTGAAATCTGCGTCGGCGCACAAAATGGTGCTCAATATGCTCACCACCGCCAGCATGGTGAAACTGGGCAAATGTTTTCACAATTTAATGGTCGATTTAAAAGCGACCAATGAAAAATTGCGCGCACGCGCCATCAATATAGTGATGAACGTGGCCGATTGCGATGAAGCGACAGCCGTTGCGGCGCTGCAAAAGGTAGCGTGGCATGTCAAGCCTGCGATGCTGATGATCATGGCGCACATTGATGAACAACAGGCCGCACGACTGTTGCACAAAAATGATGGCAGTTTGCGTGCCGCTTTGGCAGCGACATCGTCAATATGAACGTGTTTAACCGTCCGCTACGTTTGGCGCTTTGCGTGTTGAGCGCGTTAAGTTTATCGCCCTGTTATAGTCAGATAATTCCCGGAGCCGAGCAGAGCGAACGCTATCTCCCTTTACTCGAACATAAAAAAATTGCCGTGGTTGTCAATCCCTCATCGCGTGTTGGCGAACGCCATCTGGTGGATTTTTTAAGCGAACAATCACTCACGATTGACACGATATTTGCGCCCGAACACGGCTTTCGTTCATTCGCCGATGCCGGTGAAGCGATCAATGATTCGATCGATGAAACAACGCAATTACCGGTGTTGTCGTTATACGGAAAACGTCAGCAACCGCCGGGCGAAATCATGCAACGCATTGATGTGTTGGTGTTTGATATCCAAGACGTGGGTACGCGATTTTTTACTTACGTGAGCACCTTGCACTACGCCATTGAAGCGTGCGCCGACGCCGGTAAAACCTTGCTGATATTGGACCGACCCAATCCCAACGGTGATTACATTGCCGGCCCAGTACTCGATCTTTCCTTACGTTCTTTTGTGGGAATGCACCCGATACCGGTGGTGTACGGATTAACGCTGGGCGAGTTAGCACACATGATTGTGGGCGAAGGATGGTTGCAATCAAAAGGACATTGCGATCTGCGTGTGATTAAAAATTTGCATTATCGCCACGCCGATCGCTATGAACCACCGGTTCCACCGAGTCCCAATTTGCGTAGCTGGCATGCCATTCGTTGGTATCCTTCGTTGGTTTTTTTTGAAGCGACGCCATACAGCGTTGGGCGCGGCACGCCTTTTCCTTTTCAAGTGATTGGTGCGGCGGAAAAAAGCGCCGGATCTTTTCAATTTATTCCGGTTTCACAACCGGGTGCGAAACAGCCTCCGCTGCTTAATCAAATCGTATATGGCGAAGACCTGCGCGAACGTGAGCCACCTAAGTTTAGTTTGCAACCTTTGCTGCGTTGGCGCGCGTACAGCACGCGGCAACAACAAGCGTTATTTAACGCACCACTATTCATGGACAAGTTAATCGGTGTCAAAAAGCTACGCGAGATGATCGAATCCGGTGCTGAAGAACACGCGCTTCGCGCCGTATGGCAAGGTGCACTCGATCAATACTTGATCCGACGTCAGCGTTATTTGCTGTATCCGGATTAATTTGCCTATCGTTTCAAACGATGGTTCGTCACTTTATTTTCGTTATCACAATGTTTACCTTATGCACGACCCAAGCCCATTTATTGCGATTGATAAGCACCAATGCACTGAGGGGTCGGTGTATTGGTGTGGTGCAACTAAAGAAGCCATGCGGTCGTTCTCTCTCGTTTAGTCAGCCGCCTTCGGGCGGCTTTTTACTGCTTATTGATCGGCGCGAGTTTCGGTGTAAAAAAAACGGGGCAATCTCGCGACTGCCCCGTTTTAGTTGAACGATTCACCGAAGTGATCCGTTTTTATTTTATTTAAAATTGATATTGTACCGCCGCCACAAATGAACGACCTCGTGGATCGGCAACGCGAGGTTCCCATGCCGCACCGGCAGAGAAATCGTTTTGGTGCGCCGTGAACGGTGGATCTTGATCGAGCACGTTTTTGATACCGCCAGTCAAAATCATGTTTTCGAATCCGGAATAGTTCACCATGTAATGCCATAACGTGTAGCTTTTTACGTTGGGGTTCCATTGTTCCGGGATATACGTTCCGGCTTCTACACTCACCGGCTCTTCATCAAGATAACCGTCGCGATACACTTGCGTTAGCGTGTGGCTCCAGTTGCCTTCAACGTAGTTGATGGCCATTGAGTGTTTCCAGCGCAAGGGGATATTGGCATCGCGAGCGTGTTGACCAACAAGGTTGTCACTAAACGGCAAACTGTCTAATGCACGGAATTGATAATTGTCGAGATAACTACCGTTAAAACCGATCGACATGACGCCATCGCCCACTTCGCCTTTTACATTTAACGTAAATTCGACACCGCTGGTTTTTGAACAACCCGCATTCACCCAACGGGTGTCGATGGTGGTCACTTCGCCATTTTGGTCACGAATAAAATTACCCGCAAATTCGGTATAGAATTCAATCATGGTATCGAGATCAGTCGATTGAATCGAATCGGTTTTCTCGATGTTCCAATAATCAACAGCGGCGTCGACATGGTCGTTGATTTGCCATAAAACGCCGAATGTATATTGTTTCGATTCCTCTGGTTGCAGGGTTTCTTTACCTCCCGAACGAATATTGGGTTGTATCAATTCGCAACCGGGAACCTGGTCATCGGCGACGCCATCGGGACACGTTGCCGGATCGGCGAGATCGAGGCCGGTATACGCTTCATCGGTGACGCCGAAATACAACTGGCTGAAGGTTGGAACACGGAATCCGGTGCTATACGAGCCGCGAATAGCGACATCTTCAACGGGTTTAT
>CAZYUS010000114.1:0-2184 GCA_964650615.1 uncultured Pseudomonadaceae bacterium
TGTCGGTAGCAGTAATGCGAATGGATAAAGTACCGACATCGCCATTTAATGGCGTACCACTAAACGTTTGCGTGAGCGGATCAAAGCTCAACCATGATGGCAACGCCGAACCATCACTTAATGTCGCGCTGAATATTAATGTATCGCCGTTGTCGATATCGTTGAACGTTCCGTTTGGCACCGTAAAGGCGAGCGGCGAATCTTCATTAATTGTTTGGTTGCTAATAACGGTCGCTACCGGTGTGTCATTGACACCGGTAATCGTGATCGTAACCGTTGTGCTGCTACCATCAACGGAATAAACCGTAAATGTGTCGCTGAGTGTCGCACCTTGCGCTAACGATTGAATCGCTGGGTTGGCGTTATTGGCAACGTAATTCCAATTACCGATAGTATCGATCGTAAACGATCCATAAACGCCCAGCGTATTGGTTTGTGCCGTAAACGCGGCTTCACCTGCGTCTGGGTCCGTTACGGTCAACACGCCATTAGCGATCAATTCATTGCTGGCGTTGGCGTTATCTTCGGTGACAGTGTCACTGTTGTCGCCACCGAATATTGCTGTATCGGGCAGTGCATTAACCGTCACGGTAACCATCGCCGATGATGTACCTCCAGCACCATCGCTTATGGTGTAAGTAATGGTGGCGGTGCCGTAGAAATCGGCGGTCGGCGTAAACACTAATTGATTGCCGACCACGACGACACTGACAAATTGCGGATCAACCGTGGCAGTTGTAATGGTCAGCGTGTTGTTTTCCGGATCCGTGTCGTTAGCGAGAACATTAATGGTGACCGCTTGATCTTCATCGGTTGTTGCGGCATCAGCGATGGCAGTTGGTGCATCATTCACGCCCGTAATATTAACCGTCACCGAACCGGTTGCGGTTAAGGCTCCACCGGTTCCTTGTGCGCCGGTATTGCCATCATTTAAGGTGTAGGTAATTTGCACCGATGTTGGTGGATTGTCGCTGCTGTTGCTGTACGTTATTTGTTGTAAAACACTGATCGCTTGCGCGCGAGTGGTGCCATCGTTGAATGTGATCGTTAAACGACCGGCCGCTAAATCGGCAACGTTGTACACACCGACAACAACACCATTCAAAATCACATTTCCGGAATTGAATTGCAATGTGCCACGTGTGCTGAATATATCGTCCGCATTATTTCCGCCATTGCGCTGCAACGTCAAAATCATACCGCCGACATTATTCAAGCTGCCGGTGTAACCGGTGCCTAATTCTGCGTCATTAAATGTTGCGTTGGTATCAAGAGCAACGGCTGCGCCGCCTTCGGTGTAATTGCGTGTGCCACCCAACGCCGAAAATGTCGGGCGATCATTGCGTGAAACCACGGCGATGCTAACAGTTTGACTGACCGTATCGCTGCCACCGTTTGCCGTACCATCGCCATCAACGATCGTGATCGTAACGTCGCGTGTAGTCGTATCCGGATTTTGCGATTGATTGCCGTAATTAATGCGTTGAATTAATGCGTCGACAGCGGTGGCTGTGGCATTGGCATTAAATGTAATGACCAGCGGATTGCTACCGCTTCCGCCAGTAAATGTACCGATCACAACACCGCCATAAAGTACGTTGGCACCGCTTAATGTGATGCCTCCGCCTGCACTGATCCCAAGCAGATCTTGTCCGGCAACAACGTTATTAATTTGCACGGTTAATGAACCGCCGTTGAAATTCGACGAGTCGCGATCGGCGAACACAACATTGCTATCAAATAAAGTGCGCGTAACGCCGGTGCCGGTGCTTTCGTAATACGTAAATGACGAACGCAAACCGCTTAATGTCGGCGCATCGTTAGTGCCGGTAACGGTGATGCTAACGGTCGAGCTGCCGCCGTTATTAGTCGTAACGGGAATGTTAACGACAACCGTTTGACCTGCCGCCAAATTCTGCACAGCGGAACTGGCGTTATTTAACGTAAATGTCCAATTACCATCGCTGCTCAATATGAAGGTGCCGTACGAGCCGGTTGTCGTTTGCGCGACAAATTCGGCAGTCGGTGTATCCGGATCGGTGATGGTCAAAACGCCAGAAGTAGAAACCGCAGCATCTTCGATGACATCACCCGTGACTGTCCCTCCGATGATCGGGGCGTCTTCGGTACCGGTGACGGTGATGGTCAAGGTGGTGGTGGTGCTGGCACCGAGTTCATCGGTGA
>CAZYUS010000114.1:2284-9759 GCA_964650615.1 uncultured Pseudomonadaceae bacterium
GGTGGCATCTTCGAGCACGGAGGCGGTGGCGGCGGTGGCCGTGGGGGCATCGTTGCTGCCGGTGACGGTGATGGTCAAGGTGGTGGTGGTGCTGGCACCGAGTTCATCGGTGACGGTGACCGGTACCACGATATCCAGCGTTTGACCGTCTTGCAGGTAATCGTAACTGGCGGCATCGAAGGTCCAGGTGCCGTCGCTGTTAAAGGTCAAGCCGGTGGCGGTGCTGGTGGTGCTAAAGGTCAAGACTTGGCCGACCGGCAGGTCGACATCGCTGGCGCTGATGCTGCCGCTGACGGTGGCATCTTCGAGCACGGAGGCGGTGGCGGCGGTGGCCGTGGGGGCATCGTTGACGGGGTTTACGGTGATCGTAACCGTGGCCGTACTAAAGCCGCCGTTACCGTCACTTACGGTAACGATAAAACTATCATTGCCGTTAAAGTCGGGGTTGGGGGTATAGGTATACGTACCATCAGCATTAACGACCACGGTGCCATTGCTAGGATTGGTCGTTAGCGCAAAGGTTAAGGCGTCATTATTAGGATCGATCGCGGTGATAACACCGGAGATGGCGTTGTCTTCATCGGTGCTGATGTTGGCGTCATCGACAACGGGGGCTTGATTTTCAACCAGATCAGAAGGGCCGGTTTCAATCACCAGCGGCACAAACGAGGTGTTCTCACTGTTTTCAATGGTTTCGCCGTTTAACGTTTCGACAATGCGCAGCAGCCGAACAAAACTGTGGCCTTCGCCATCCGCGCCACGGCCCGCCGCAGTAGCGGCCAATAACTGGGTCGGATCAGCTCCTTCTTGAACCGCTTTGATGATGGCATCGAACGACTCATCGCTGGCGATTCGACCTTCGTCGGGCGCAACGGCGTCCGGTTGCACCACGGTCTCGTCAATGGCAACGACGCGTTTTTCGGGAATACCGATCGGTCGCTCTGCGCCCATGAAAAGATCGACATGGCCGTCATCACCGGTGGCTACGTACTCGCCTTTGTAAATGGCGTCGCCTTCGTGCAACTCACGTTTATTGCCTTTGGCATCAACAGCGAAAACGATGTTCTTGATGTTTTTAACGTAAGCGACGATTTCGGCCATAGCACTATCCAAACTTTTAGAAGAGATGGACTAAGGCTAGGGGAGGGCGGCAAGAGTTACATCGTACCTAAGTACAAAATGCGGAGATTATCGTAACTTGGCGACCAGTTGCAGTCGGTCACGAACCTCGAGTTTGGAAAAAATAGTGGTCAAATGCGCTTTGACCGTGCGCACGGTGATGCCTAATTCGTCGCCGATCTCTTTATTGGAACAGCCCTTGGCAACCCGTTCGACGACGGCAATTTCGCGCTCTGATAATCCTTGTAATTGAAACGATTTCGGCGCGATGGGCGCGTGTTGATGAACGCTGCTTAACAGACGTTGCATCAGACTGCGGCCAACCCAGATTTCGCCAGCGGCCACAATGTCGATAATTTGGCGCAACAAGGTGGGCGCGCTGAATGTGTGGCAATAACCTGCGCCACCAGCCTGTAAAAATTCCAGTCCGGTTTCATCTTGTGGTGCGCAATCGGCGAGAATTAAGCGATTGTTTCGCGCCCAAGACGCCCAGCGACGATCGCTGCGCAGTGCAGTGTAATCACAAAAATCCTTGTCGATTAACCACAGTTGGCCATGGCGTTCCGGCAAAAACTGAATCGAACGATATTCTGTCACGCTTGCGTCGCCGCACGCATCTTGCCAGCGTTGCAAAACAAACAGATCGTGAGAAAGCAAGAGTATCTGCATCTCAACAACGCTCGCGTGTAACAGTGAAAAAAGAGAACAACATCAATCTACTCAAGATTCGTTTAATGCGTTCGCTTTCGCGCGCAGAACAGGTTTTAAAATATAGGATAAAACGGTTCTTTTACCAGTAAGCAGATCCACTTCGGCGGTCATGCCGGGAATAATGGGCAGTCTCGCTTCACCCAATGTTGCTGATTTCGTGCGCACGCGCACGATATAAAATGCGTTGCCTTTTTCGTCAGTTACAGTGTCAGCACCAATTTGTTCGACCGTCGCATCTAGGCCGCCGTAAACAGCAAAATCATAAGCGGTAAATTTTACCAAGGCTTCTTGTCCCGGACGAATAAACGCGATGTCTTTGGGCAACACTTTGGCTTCCAGCAATAACGTGTCGTCAAGTGGAACAATTTCGATAATATCTTTTCCCGGTTGCACCACGCCACCGACGGTATTCACTGACATTTGTTTAATAGTGCCACGCACGGGCGAGCGCACTTCAGAGTGTTTTACGCGATCGGCTAATGCCAGACTTCCTTGTTGCAAACTGCTCAATTTCGCACTTGCTTCGGATAATTCATTACGGACATCATTGCGAAAACTTAACTCCACTTCTTCTTCTTTGCGTAACGATTCTTGCACCGCGTATTCCAATCGTGGGATTTGCGCGGCTGAGGAATCGCGTTCACCACGTAAACGCGCAACTTCGCGCTCAAGTCGCAGCAACTCGACATCCGACACGGCACCGGTGGCGATTAACGGCTTGGTTAGCACGTATTCTTTTTCAGCTAATTGAAAACTCCTTTGCGCTTGTTCATGACGTGCAATCACTTCGGTCAATTCTTGTCGCCGTTGTTTAGTTTGCTCATGGGTTGCGCTCATGGTGGCCACTAAGCTATCGCGCTTTGATTGGAATAAATTGCGCTCTTGCTGCACCAATAAGGGTTCGGTTTTTTCCATATCGATGGGGGGATTAAACGCTTTGCCATCTGCTAATGCCTGCAAGCGCATGACTTTGATACGTAACGCGTCAACTTGTACCGTTGTCTCTTTTAGCGATGATTCAAACCGTGTGGGATCGATACGTAATAGCAACTGATTTTTTTCAACAATGGCACCTTCACGAACCAGAATATCTTCGACGATGCCACCGTCTAAACTTTGCAAAATTTGTACTTGTGATGAAGGGATTACTTTTCCTTCGCCGCGCGCGACTTCATCAATGCGCGCCATCGCCGCCCACAATAAAAGCGTCAGCACCAAAGCAAAGCTTACCCATACAACCGCACGTAATCCGCGTTCGTCCTGATCGATGATCGCTTGAGTGGCATCTTCGACAAAATCAATGTCTTTGCTCATGTCTTGATGCGCACGCCATTCGCTAAAGCTCTCCCAATACAGCAGGATGCGCACACGTAAGGCGTTCGTGAAACTATGCCAACGCGAAGGCGTGTTGCTGGTCAAAACGTTCATGACGATCCTCGGATCTTGCCATCGCGCAATGCAGCCATTACGTGCTCGCGCGGTCCGTCAGCCACCAATTTGCCGTTATCCAGCACCAATAATCGATCGACATAATCCAGCAGCGCAGTGCGATGGGTGATCAAAATAACGGTACGATTTTCCAATACTGGTTTTAATCGTGTTTTCAGCCGTTCTTCACTGACAAAATCCATCGCACTGGTGGGTTCATCCAACAGTAATATTGGCGGACGCGTTAACACGGCACGCGCGATGGCGATCGATTGGCGTTGTCCCGCCGATAAGGATTCCCCCCGTTCGCCGATAATCATGTCGTAACCTTTCGGGTGGCGGTCGGCGAACTCATTCACACCGGCAATTTCGGCGGCTTGCAAAACGGCCCGATCACTGGCGTCGAGCACGCCCATGGTGATGTTTTCGCGCAAGCTGCCATAAAACAACGTGGGTTCCTGCGGCACATAACCGATGGCGCGCCGCAATTCAGCTGGGTCGAGTTGTCGCATATCGACACCATCGACCAACACACTGCCTTCGCTCGGTTGATAGAGACCTAAAATCAATCGTTCTAATGTGGTTTTTCCGGCACCAATTCGGCCAATAATGCCGACGCGCTCACCGCGACGAATACTAAATGAAATTTTTTGTATGGCTGCCTGATCGCGCTGCGGGTAGGCAAAACTGACGTCGCGAAATTCGATGTTGCCGTCAAATCGTGAACGGCTCAAGAAATTGGCCTCGACCGGACGCTCAACCGGTAATGACATGGTTTGTTCCAAGCTGCCGAGTGAGGTGCGAGTGTTTTGAAATTGGGTTAATAACGATGCTACTTGCGCCATCGGTGCTAACGCTCGCGATGACAGCATTACGGTAGCGATTAATGCGCCTTGGGTTGCATCACCTTGAGCCAGCAAATACACCCCGACGATTAAAACGGCGATGGACGTTAATTGTTGCACCAATCCGGTAAAACTCATGGTGGCTTGCGTCACCAATCGCATCCGGCCGCTAACGTGCGAAATAAATCCGCTCGATTGCTCCCAACGTTGTTGCATGGTGCTGGCCGCATTTAGCACTTTGATGGTTTCCATACCGCTTAATGCTTCAATCAGTGTTGCGTTGCGTTGACTCGATGCGCGCAACATGGATTCCGATAATTCTTTTAAGCGCAACTGCGCCCACAACGCGTGCAGCAAAATTAACCCAATCGCGATCAATACCGGAATGACCATGGGCCAGCCGATAATGGTGATGACGACTAAAAAAATTAAAGCAAACGGAACATCAATGAAGGTGGTGATCGATGCCGAGGCGACAAACTCACGTACACTTTCAAAAGCACGAACATTGTTGGCAAACGATCCCACCGATGTCGGGCGAACTTCCATCCGTAAACCCAAAATCCGTTCCATCATCAACGCCGAAAGACGGGTATCAATACGCTTATTCGCGAGTTCCAGCACATAAGCGCGCAAATTACGCAGTAAATAATCAAACCCGAGTACCAGAATAGCCCCAAGCGCCAGCACCCACAGGGTTTCAAACGCTTTGTTCGGGACCACACGGTCATACACATTCATGGTGAAAAGCGGCATCACCAACGCCAACATATTGATTAAAAACGCGAGTACAAACACATCGCGATACAGTTGACGGGAATCGAGAATGACAGACCAGAACCAGTGCCGTTTCTTGCTTTCTAATAATTCGGGAGCGCGCGCGTCGAAACGAAATTTGGGACGTACATAAATCGCAACACCGGTGTACAGTTTGATCAACTCATCGCGCGTTAATTTGATGACATCATTGCCCGTGCCGGGAAAAATTAATTGTGCTTGACCGTCTTCGGTCCAGCCCATGAGTAAGCAAGCCCAGTTGTTGCGCAGTAATAACATGCACGGCATTAATGGTGTTGGGATCTGGGTCGGTTCGCGCCGCACTAATTTGGCATAAAGTCCGGCGCGTTTCGCGGCACGTGGTAGCAATGAAGGCGTTAATTTTCCACGCAGTAACGGCAATCCGTCGGTGAGGTACTCACGTGTACAGGGGCGATGATGATGACGCGCCAATTGCAGCAAACAATCCAGCAAGGGATCGTCGATGGTCGGCGCACTTTCGCCTGCCCATTCGCCGGTTTGCGCCGTATGGCGTGGTGGTTCGGCATTCATATCACGTCATCGCCTTATGAGCATGAGTGGGTGCGGAAACGGTTTATCATGCAACTTTAAGGTTGTGATGAATCGCTGTTGCAACGTTCCCAGTCAATATTCTGCAATTCTTCCAGTGCGGCATTTTCCGGCAACGGTTTTTCGAGATCGTGCAACTGTAGTGTCGGCAGTAATTGACCTGCCGGTGACAATACGCGCGCACTGGCTAATTCGAGATCATATTGGGCGTTGACCAATGCGCGTCGCGCTTCGAACAACTCATTCTCGGTATCCAACAGATCCAGCAAGGTGCGTTGACCTAAATCGAATTGTTGACGGTAAGCATCGCGCACGCGCGACGTTGAACGTTCGTGTTGTGACAGCGGTGCTAATTGTTCACGTAAATTTTCACTGGCATGCAGTGCGGTGCTCAACACCTGCTGGATCTCGCGACACGTTTTGTCGCGTAAATCTTTGGCGGCATTCAATTCGTGTGAAAACTGGTTTTCACGCGCTTTATCTTTGCCGCCGCGAAATAAATTGTAGGTCATCATGACCTCAACGGATTGGGTATCGTGCTGACCATATACGCCATCTGAATTTTCGGTGACATCTTTACGCGCGCGCAATTCAAGTTGCGGATAATAATCGGATTTAGTGCCGCGCAAGGCCTGTTGCGCCGAACGTACTGACGCGGCCGATGCCAATAATTGCGGGCTTTGTTTTAAGGCCGCCGGAAATAAATTGGATTCGCTCGGTACCCGCGTCGACAGCGCCGGAGGTGCTTGCAATGATTCGGCCGGATTTTCGCCAATAATGCGTTTATACCGACTGGTGACGTCTTGCAAATTCAATCGTTCGGTCAATTCGTTAGAACGGGCCAACGCGGTACGTCCAGCAGCTTGTTCCAGATCGACGCCCTTGCTCACGCCAGCTTTTACGCGTTGTTCGATTTGACTGAATAAATCGCGATGGGTGGCATAGTTTTGCGAACTGAGTTCGGCTAGCCGACGATAACGAACGACATCAAGATAGGCCCGTACGGCCTCTAGAGCGATGTCTTCCGTCGTCGCTTTCAATTCGAAATAGCGCATCAATTTGCGGTTGGACAGACGTGCGACTTCGCTTGGGGTGGCAAAACCATCGAATAACATTTGGCGTAATTCAATCGCCGCACCGTGACGCTCGTAATCGCGCTCGCGAAAATAGTCGGGGCGATCTTTGCGTTCGTGCGCCCACGCTGAGGTGACATTGAGCTGCGGCAGATAATGCGACGACGCACCGCTTTGTTCTTCGTCAGCAGCAAGGTATTGGTGCCAGCGCGCCATCACTTCCGGATGCGTCAGCACCGCCAACTCAACCGCTTGGCGCATGGAATTGGTTTGTGCAAAAACCGGCAAACTACCGATCAACGACAAGGCAGCACCGATGCTGACGGCGCGCAACACAGGAACGAAGGAACGGATCGCTTTCAAAACTAACCCCTTTGAGCAAAAAGATCCGCCGCAGTAAACAACAACACCTACCGTGGCTGATGATGATTTTGTACGCCGACCGAGCGGATTCGACATCCTTTTGTGAACTGGCGCACAGTTTATTGGGTGAAGCGATGCAAATTTAATGCCGTTCGCTAATCGAACTTAGAACTTTATGATTTCGTTCAAATTTTCACCCAAACAGGTGACGAATTTTGTCACATAATGCCTGAACGAGCCATGCCGCCGGTCGCCTAATGTCGGCGTAAAAACGGTTTGCCAGTCACCCGAACAGCCGCTAAAGTAGCGCGCCTTTTTGCAGGGGCGTCAATGACTGATTAAATGTTATTGAATGGGGCGCGCGTAGCGTGCTCCGTCGTACGAGCAACAACGACGTTAATCGAAGTATCGTTGCTCAATGTTTCTGGAGAGGTGTCCGAGTGGTTGACCAATTTGCCGGGAGCAAATTGGAGCGCCGAAGGCAGCCCTGAAGCGAAGCGTAAGGGTGAGCATCATGGATGATGCGAACAACGAGCGCGCGTAGCGTGCTCCGTCGTACGAGCAACAACGACGTTAATCGAAGTATCGT
>CAZYUS010000115.1:0-9746 GCA_964650615.1 uncultured Pseudomonadaceae bacterium
CGTTATCCTCTGGTGCATTCTGATCATTTGACCGTAAAAAAAGCGGATGCGCAAGTCGCTTAAATCAGTACAGCGGATCAGGCACAATATCGCCCCGCCATTTGAACTAGGTTATTACCATGTCGCACGGCTATGTTATTGCTCCGTCGATTTTATCGGCCGATTTCGCGCGTTTGGGTGACGACACCGCTAACGTGTTAAATGCGGGTGCCGATTGGGTCCATTTTGATGTGATGGACAATCACTACGTACCAAATTTAACGATCGGTCCCATGGTGTGCGAGGCGCTACGTAAATTCGGTATCGCGGCACCGATTGATGTGCATTTGATGGTAAAACCGGTGGATCGCATCATTCCCGATTTTGCCAAAGCTGGCGCCAGTTACATTACGTTTCATCCCGAAGCCTCTGAACATATCGATCGCAGTGTGCAATTAATTCGCGATCATGGCTGCAAAGCGGGATTGGTGTTCAATCCGGCGACACCGCTGCATTATCTCGATCACGTCATGGATAAATTGGATCTGATTTTACTCATGTCAGTGAACCCGGGTTTCGGTGGCCAATCGTTTATTCCCGCGACACTGGAAAAAATTAAACGTGTGAAACAGCGTGTGCAGGCCAGCGGTCGCGACATTCGCATTGAAGTCGATGGCGGCATTAAGGTGGATAATATCGCAGCGGTAGCGGCTGCCGGTGCCGACACCTTTGTTGCGGGCTCGGCGATTTTTTCGCAGCCTGATTACGCTGCGGTGATCAAACAAATGCGCGACCGTTTAGCGACCGTGTAACCCGTATGCGTCGTTACGATTTGTTTTTATTTGATCTCGATGGCACTTTAGTCGATAGCGTGCCGGATCTTGCCGCTGCCGTCGATGAAACGCTGCAACACGAACACTTGCCTCCGGCCGGTCTTGATGCCGTGCGTCAATGGATAGGCAATGGTTCCTTGCATTTAATTGAACGTGCTTTAAGGGCTTCTGGTGTCACGTTGTCCGCTGATACGGGTGGTGACAAAATTGCCGCGACGCATGAGTATTTTCTGAACGTGTATCAACAGCATTTGTGTCACCGAACGGTGCTTTATCCGGATGTGTTGGCGACATTGCAAACCCTGCAACAACTCGCGATACCGATGGCCATTGTCACCAATAAACCGATCCAGTTTGTACCCGCATTATTGCGCTATTTGCACATTGATTCTTTTTTTAACCTGACGGTAGGCGGTGACAGTTTAGCGCGCAAAAAGCCCGATCCGCTGCCGCTGCGCTATTGTTGTGAACAGTTACAGGTCGCGTGCTCGCGCACTTTAATGGTGGGTGATTCGATACACGATGTAATGGCCGCCAAATCGGCCGCCATGGATGTGGCGGCGGTCAATTATGGTTATAACCACGGCGATGATATCGCGCTGACACAACCGACTTATGTGATTCATTCGCTGCGTGAATTGTGCGCATTCGCGCAAGGCTGACGATCATGTTATTGATGATCGACAATTACGATTCGTTTACGTTTAACTTGGTGCAATATTTCGCCGAATTAGGCGCGAAGGTCCGCGTCTTTCGCAACAATGAAATTGAACTCGACACCATTGCGCGTTTACAACCGTCGCATATCGTGATTTCACCCGGGCCATGCACGCCCAATGAAGCGGGCATTTCGTTAGCCACCATTCAACGATTTGGTGGCCAGATCCCGATACTCGGTGTGTGTTTGGGGCACCAAGCGATCGCGCAAGCCTTTGGTGCTAAGGTGGTCCGCGCGGCCACCGTTATGCATGGGAAAACGTCGCCGATTTATCACGATGGTCGTGGCGTCTTTACACAGTTACCCACGCCGTTTAGGGCGACGCGATATCATTCATTGGTGGTCGAAGAATCCAGTTTGCCGGATTGTTTGCACGTGAATGCATGGACGCAAACCCCCGTTTTGAAACGCGAGTTGATCATGGGCTTGCAGCATGAATCGTGGGCGATTAGCGGCGTGCAATTTCATCCCGAAGCGATTCAAACCGAACACGGTCACGCCTTGTTGCGCAATTTTTTAGCGCAGCGTCACAGCGTCTAGCGCAGAAACAAAATCGGCGCCATCACGACGCCGAATTCAAATGATAACGAACAGATTTTTTTAGCGTGCGCCGTAGACCACCATGGTTTTGCCTTTGGCACTGATCAACCCCTGATCTTCCAACGCTTTCAATACGCGGCCGACCATTTCACGCGAACAACCCACCAAACGCCCCAATTCTTGGCGTGTAATTTTAATTTGCATGCCTTCGGGATGCGTCATCGCATCCGGCTGTTGGCACAATTCCAGTAACGTGCGCGCCACCCGACCGGTGACATCCAAAAAGGCGAGATCACTCACCTTACGACTGGTGTTGCGCAAACGCATCGCGAGTTGCGCTGCCACGCGAAATAACACATCGGGATTGTCGTGTACCACTTGGGTAAATTTGGCGTAGCTGATCTCGGCCACTTCACATTCGGTTTTGGCGCGCACCCAAGCCGAGCGCACATCGGAACCGTCGAATAAGCCCATTTCGCCGAAAAAATCGCCGCTGTTTAAGTACGCCAGCACCAACTCGCGGCCGTCGTTATCTTCAATCAAAACCGATACCGAGCCGTCGATAATTAAATACAGGGAGTCGGGTTTATCGCCGGCGTGAATGATGGTGGAACGCGCCGGATATTTACGGCGATGACAATGACCGATAAACGATTCCAGCGTCGGGTCGGTGGCGATTTTTCTGGGTAAAGCCATTATTTCTTGCTCCCTGATAAGGGCGTGCGCCGCTTGATTGGCGGAAGTATAACCAAATTGGCTGCGCTCGTAAGTGTCGTGTATCGCGTTACTGGCCACAACAGTTTCGGGAGAACGGGTGCTTCAGGTAGGCTTACGCATCGCACAAATCGGGGCAAAATGATGAAAGCACGTGTTTCATGGTTCGATGATTTAAGTTTTGTAGCAGAGTCGGAAAGCGGTCACGCGGTGATGATGAGCGCAGGGACCGCAAGTGGCGGTCGTGACAGTTGCCCGACACCGATGGAATATGTGCTGATGTCGCTGGGCGGGTGTTCGTCAATTGATGTCGTGATGATTTTGCAAAAGGCACGGCAAAAGGTCAGTCATTGTGTATGCGAATTAGACGCCGAACGCGCCGAAACCAGTCCTAAAGTATTCAAAAAAATTCACGCCAAATACGTGGTCACCGGAACCGATTTAAAAGCCGAACAGGTTGAGCGCGCGGTGAATTTAAGTTTGGAAAAATACTGTTCGGTGGGTTTGATGTTGAGTGGAAAAGTCGAGATCACGGCTTCGTTTGAAATCATTCCCGCCTGATGAATAACGTAGTCCGTGAACAGGCTCTTCAGCAGTGGGCCGGTCAGCAGTGTACTGCCACGTTAACGCATTGGCGCATGATTTCGGGCGATGCGAGTTTTCGACGCTATTTTCGTTTTCATCATAATGAGCAATCTATCATTGCTGTTGATGCGCCACCCGAACGCGAAAATGTGCGCGGTTTTTTATTTTTAGCCGATTATTTGGCGCGTCACGGTATGCGGGTGCCGAGCGTATTGGCGCAAGATCCGGACCACGGTTTTTGGTTGCTGGACGATTTTGGTGACACGTTATTGTTATCGGTGTTAAACGAAAAAACCGTGCATCGTTATTACACGGCGGCCATTGATGAATTAGTGCAATTTCAGCGCATTGCCCAGCCAGTGGATTTCGTCTTGCCAAAGTATGATCGCGAACGCTTTACGACGGAAGTCAATTTGATGCCGACATGGCTGTTATCGGCGCATTTGGATGTCACCGTGGACGACGCCTTGCAACACGAATTGTCGCGCACCTTTGATTATTTAATCGAGCAAGCCTTAGCACAGCCTCGCGTGTTGACGCATCGCGATTTCCATGCGCGCAATTTAATGGTGCTGGAATCCACTACGCGATTGGGTTTGATTGATTTTCAAGACACCGTTTTAGGTCCGCTCAGTTACGATCTGGTGTCGTTATTAAAAGATTGTTATATCGCGTGGCCGCGCGCCACGGTGCTTGCCATGGTTGAATACTATTTCCGTCAGGCGCAATCCCTACCGGCGATGAATAACGTATCGCGTGAACAATTTATCCAAGCGTTTGATTTGATGGGCTTGCAGCGTCACATTAAAGTGTTAGGTATTTTCTGTCGACTCTATTATCGCGACGGAAAATCGCATTATTTGGCTGATTTACCACGGGTGCTGAATTACACCATCGACACTGCCGAGCGTTATCCGGCAACGCGGTCACTGGGGGGGTGGTTGCGCGATGTTATTGCACCGCGATTAACGCAAAAAAATGCGACGGTTTTATCCGCTTTACGAGAGATCAACTGATGCGTGCGATGATCTTGGCGGCCGGAAAAGGCGAGCGTATGCGACCGCTCACGCTCGACATACCAAAACCCTTAGTCATGGTTGGTGGTCGCCCTTTGATTGATTATCACCTCGAAAATTTGGCCGCTAGCGGCGTTCGTGATGTCGTCATTAATCATTCATGGTTAGGTGACAAACTGGTCAATCATATTGGCAATGGTCAACGCTTTGGTGTTTGCGTGCAGTATTCGGCCGAGCCTGAACCACTGGAAACGTTGGGTGGTATTGTGCAAGCACTGGATCTGTTAGGCGACGAGTTTATTGTGATCAACGGCGATGTTTTTTGTGATTACGATGTGCGCCGACTACTGCAACAAAAAGCTTCACCGGCGCACTTGGTGTTGGTGGACAATCCGCCACATCATCCGACTGGTGATTTTGCGCTGAACAACGGAATGTGCCGTAATCAAACCGAATCGCGTTATACCTTTTCTGGTATCGCGCGCTATCGGCGTGAATTTTTTGCTGCATGTCGCGCTGGAAAAGCGCCATTGGCACCACTGCTGCGTGAACAGATCGATATGTGTCTCGTCAGTGGTGAATATTTTTCCGGCTTTTGGTCGGACGTTGGAACCGTGCAGCGTTGGCATGAGTGTGATCAGTATTTGCAACAGCGGAGTCGGTGAGCAAATGGCGTGGTTCGGCAAGGTATTAGGCGGTGCGATGGGGGCGATGTTAGGCGGCCCGATTGGTGCTGCCGTGGGTATTGTTCTCGGGCATCAAATTGATAAAGGTGCAACGTCATTAGAAGAAGACGCGGATTATCGTGGTCGCGACAACACTGCGGTTCAACATGCGTTCTTTGACGCCACATTTTCGATCATGGGGCATTTGGCCAAAGCCGATGGACGGGTCAGTGAGGAAGAGATCCAACGTGCGCGTCTGATCATGCAACGTATGGGATTAAATGAAACGCAAAAGCTAGCGGCGATCGCACGCTTTAACGAAGGAAAACATCCCGATTTCGAACTCACCGAAACACTGCAAAGACTGAAATCTACGGCACCTCGTCGGCGCGATCTGATGCAGTTATTTATTGAAATTCAGATCGAGATGCTGCTCAGTGATGGCGAGATCGATCCGACTGAATATCAGTTGATTAACCATATCGCTGCGCAATTAGGGTTCTCGGAGTTGGCCCTCCAGCATTTGATTGCACTGGTGCAAGGGGAGCGAATTTTCGAGAACGAACAGGCGCATGATGAGCGTGCTCGTTCATCGCGCTCAACGCGCCCCGATCAGTTAACGGCGGCGTATCGCGTCATCGGCGTCGACGCAAGCGCATCGGATGCCGATATTAAAAAAGCGTATCGTAAATTGATGGCGCAACATCATCCGGATAAATTAATCGCGCAGGGATTGCCGCAAGAAATGGTTAACGCAGCGACGCGTCGCGTGCAGGAAATTCAGGACGCTTACGAATGCATAAAAAAATCACGCGCTTGATGTTTTGGTGTTGCTTCATGCTGTTGGCGTCGCGTGCGTCAGCGCAAGAGTGGCAATGGCAAATGGGCATGGGCAAAGGGTTGAACAAAGCGTTGATTCAACAACACGGCATTGCCAACGCCGAAGTGGCCAGTATCGGCGCGTCGATGCCGCTTGCGTGGGCGCAGGCGTTTTCGTGGGCTGATGTCGATCACACTTTTTTCACCGTTCATTACGCTCATTTATGGGGCGAATACGCGCAACACCATGAGCAGTTATCCATTAGCGCCGCAGCGTTGATTTTTCGTTGGGATCAGACGTCGTCGGTGATGGGATTTGTTGAGGCGGGTGTCGGCGTATCACATTTATCCGAAGCGGTTTTCGAAGGCATTGAAACCTACGGACAAAATAATTTCGCGCTCGATTTTGCCCTCGGTGATACGTTGCCGTGGTCAGCGAATTGGGAATGGAGTGTGCGTTATCGCCATTATTCCAACGGTTATACTCATCGCCCCAATCCCGGATTGGATTACGCGGTTTTACTGCTGGCCTATCGTTTTCAATAATGGGGAGATGTGGCGCTGAAATTAAAAACAGCGTTGCCGCCTGCCGCTTTGGCGTTGTACAACGCTTGATCGGCACGACTCAAAATTTCGGAACCGTTGTGTAGCGTCGCATCAATAAAACACAATCCGGCGCTGGCACCAATTCGATACGACGTTTGTTGAAAACGGAAATCATGTTCATTAATGCGTGTGCAAATTTGCATACCCACCACTTGCGCATTATCGGCGTCACAATACGGCAGAAAAACCGCAAACTCATCGCCGCCCAAACGGGCCGGCATATCGCCGCTGCGCACGGTAGTGCGCAAAATTTCCGCCACTTGTTTTAATACGTCATCACCGGCTAAATGACCTCCGGTGTCATTCACGTGCTTAAATTTATCTAAATCAAGCAACAGTAAACTGTGGCGATGATGACTGTTGCGCGCTTGCGTTAAATGTTCTTCCAGTGTTTGGGTCAGCAACACGCGGTTGGCGAGTCCGGTGAGGGCGTCGTGGGTGGCTTGCCAGCTTAACGTTAAGGCTTGCTGACGCAATACTTGTTCTTTTTGGTTAATGGCGCTGACATCGTGAATCTCGATTAAGCAATGTTTTTTGTCGTCGAATTTCAACGGTCGAACGGTGATTGCTTGATCAATGCGTTTGTTTTGTTTGTCATCCATAAATAAGGGTAATGGCGAGCGGTGTAGCGTGCTCGATAATAAACTGGATAAATTCATCTGCAGCGCTTGTTCGCAGGCGCGCAGCAAGCGACTGTGTTCTAACTCAGCAAACAATGTACCGAGTGGTTGTCCGATAACGTGATCGCGTTTGAGTTGACTGCGCGACTGCATCCAATCATTCCAGATCACCACTTCGGTGGCGTCATTGAGGATCACGACGCCGATCGATAAGGCATTTAAGACGGCGGCTTCCGACATATGTTAACCGCCCATCATAGCTTTTAAGTAACGCTGCAAGTGGGTGTTGAACCGGTTGTAATTGCCGACGTCCATAACAAAACTGACATAGCCTGAAATGCTTTTTTCCGCGACGCGAAAATTGATATTGATGAGTAGTAATAAGGATTCTTCCGTACCCAACAGATCTTCACTGCGGCCTTGTATCAAATGCGGTAATGACGACTCAATCGACGCGTTGAGAATATTGGCGACGGTGCCGAAGCAGGCGTTCAAAATGATATTACCAACTTCCATCAAAGCTTCTTTTTCCAGCTCGCTCAACATGGTCAAAGGGATGTCGTCCTTTAACAATGTGCGCACCAGATTCAAACTGCTTTGTTGCGGAAAAAGCAACAGTGCCTTGCCATCGAAATCACCGGAAAAATCTTGCGCAATGGCGGTCACTCGGCCACCACTCAGTTTATCAATTAGATGGTTGGCGTCATGATGATTGACGATCTCGACGGTCGGAATATCGAGCAACACCTCGTCCACCACCATTTCGGATAACGAGGCGGCGGCGCGTCCAACACCGATATTCAAGATCTCGGCGAGGGCATCGCGAGAGATATCGTCGAGTTGTGGCGTCATGTCGTTTTCGCCAAAAAATCGGTGATTTTCTTTTCGTCAATGGGTTTGTTGATAAAGTCGATGCCCAGCACCGACGCTTTGCTGCGTACGGCGTCTTGAACGTTGGCAGTGATTAGCGCGATGCGCGCTTTCGGATTGGAACGTCGCACCAAAGGCGCGGCACTCAGTCCGTCCATTTCGGGCATATTCATATCCAATGTGATGATATCGAAGCCGCCTACTTCGGCTTTTTGCACGGCTTCGCGACCGTTTACCGCTTCGGTAATGGTCCAGTCGGGATGAGCAGAACTGATAATGGTTTTTAACATCATGCGAGTGAGCATGCTGTCATCGGCGATTAATACTTGAGTCATAGTGATTCATCTCGACACAAACAGCGACCAGAATGAAGCGAAAGTATAGATCGCCCTGAAGATTTTTTCCGGTACGGTTCAATGTGCGTGTTGACGCCACCAGCCGATGATGCGTCGTCCTAGCCATTGCTCATTAAAAAGGAAACGTTGATCGCGCGCGCCATCGTTGTCGAGCGCGCGGTAGTACGGACCTTGCCATTGCTGCTTGCGCTGCAAAAATGCCTGATACGCGCTGCTGTGATCGGGGGCAGAAAAAATATCCAGCACCGGTTTGTTGAGGCTGTCGCCGGAAATGCTCTCGCCGCCTAACAACACCATAGCCTCCACGTTTTCGTGTGCGCTCAATGCGTTGAAAAACGTGGCTGCGTCACCGTGCAGCACCAATAGCACGCGGGTTTGCGCGGCAAGTGCTTGGGCGCGGGCTGCCGTTTTAGGGGGGACATAAGCTTGTGCGTGGGTGATTAATTGCTGCACCGTTGGCAGCAGATGGTCGTTGTCGTTTGGTTCGCGCAGCAATACCCAACTGGCGTAGCCCAGTTCGGCAAAAGGCGTTTGCAATGCCGTTAATGGATTATCACTGCGCACGGCGTCGCTGCGACCGGGGATCAGCAGAATGCGACCGCGAAACGGAGTTTGTGGTGGCTGAAACAAACTGATCGCCGTCCCCACGGGCTGTTGACGCGGGGTAAAAAAATGCGGGCGCGCAGGCAATTCGGCGGCGATCGCCGCCGACAATAAGGGCGTGACGAGTAGTGCGATAAGACGGAAACCTTTCATGGCCCCTTTATCGGCTTCAGTATCATTAAGTTAATGCTGACTAAAAACAAATTCGCCATTAAAGCTGACCGCGACTTTCCCGTCCTGATGCAGTTTCACCGCAATGATGGCGCGACCGCGTCCCCTCTTCTGCACGTCGTCGTGCAGTGTCGTTAACTGCGCCGGATCATCCCAATTCGCTGACGCTTCCAAGTCGCCGACTACGGGCCGCAGATAGCGGATATCTCCGTGTCGCAACACTACCGACCCTAGCCAGCCTTGTTGTTCGGCATAAACGGTCAGCAACGACCAGCCAGCCAACGTCGCCACGCTGTACAGGCTGCCGGCAAACGCGCTGCCGTGCAGATTGCGGTTGGGAGCTAGCGGCGCGCGCAATCGCACTTCGTCGCCACCGGCCTGCTGAACTTGAAGTTGCATGGCGGCGGTGAGGGGAATTTCAGCGAATAAAAGTTGTTGTAACTGGTCTGCGTTCATCGGGTTCCCACAGGGGTGAATAAGATAGAACGAGTATATAAGGGATATTTTTTAAGGACTTATGGCTAGGGGAACGCTACCTAAAGTAAACTCGGCCACTTTGTTACAGGCACGAATCAACCTTCCAAGGGCGATGGAATGCTGGGTGACGCTTTGGCCGCCGTTCGACGACACTCGAACGAGAAGAACAGGCCA
>CAZYUS010000116.1:0-9621 GCA_964650615.1 uncultured Pseudomonadaceae bacterium
GTCCCAGATCAAGAGGCCGCTGAAAACCGCATTTACGGCACCTTGCATTACGGCAGCGAAGCCGCGCACAAACATTCCGGCAAAGCGTTTGCGCCGCGTAACGGTAGTCAACCGGCGGATGATTTTCATACCTATGCCATCGAGTGGCAGGAAGGTGAAATACGCTGGTATATGGATGACTACTTGTACGCCACCCAGCGTCGCTCAGAAGTGCGTTACAACAGTCGCGGCGAAGCCGCTGGTCTGTCGCATCGTGGTTGGTTTGCCGAGTATTACGATCAGGGCACTGGCGAGCTGACCACGCATTGGGATAACGCACCGTTCGATCAGAAATTTTTCCTGATCCTCAATTTGGCCGTGGGTGGCGACTGGCCTTCCAACGTCAACGAGACCGGCATCAACGCCGAAGCGTTTGCCAATGGTCAGCGTTTAGAAGTCGATTACGTCCGTGTTTATGAGTGCTCACTTGACCCGCTAACCGGCAAGGGCTGTGAAACCATACGTCCGGGCTATGAAAGCACCGACGATGCCTTAGTGGAAGGTGAAGCGCCAATCCCATCACCGCCATCCTCCGGCGGCGCACAGAATCTGACCATCTTCGGCGGTGTGGCCAACCCGAACTGGCCCGCGTGGGATTGCTGCGGTGGCAGCACTCCCGCCATCGTTGACGATGCCGATTTAGGTCCGGTGGTCGAGTTTTCGGTGGCAGCCTCGCCCACGGTCAACGGTTTTATCAGCCGCGCCGAATTCATCACCGACGAAGCTGGCACCCCCAGCCCGTTTGATGGCTCGGGTATGTTGGAAAAAGGCAGCGTCAAGTTTGATTTGAAAATCGTCAGCCTGCCCAACAACGCCGATGCCGTGTGGAAGTTTAAAGTGGAAAGCAAAAACGCCGCCACGGCGGTGGAACTGGACTTAGGCACAGGCTTAGTCGGCGCACTCGACGGCGGCTGGCAGCATTACGAGTTTTCCTTGCAGTCACTGGCCGATGCCGGATTGGACGTGTCGGCCATCGACGTGCTGATGGTATTTCCGGCCTGGGGTAGCGGTGAAGGCGCGGTTTATCGCATGGCCAATGTGGTGATCTCGCAGCAAGGCCCCGAGTTGACCTTGTTTACCGACGCCGAAAACGCCGACTGGCCGATGTGGGATTGCTGTGGCGGCTCGACGCCAGCCGTGGTCAGCGATGACGCCGACCACGGTGCCACGGCCGAGTTTTCGATCGGTGCCAGCCCGACGGTCATGGGCTTTATCACGCGCACCGCGCAAGGCGGCGGTAACAAGCCGTTCGACGCCACGGCCATCCTCGAAAACGGTGTCTTGCAATTCGATATGCGCGCCGTCAGCTTGCCCAATAACGCCTCCGCCGCGTGGTTACTGAAAGTCGAAGCCAACAATGCCGCGACGGCGGTTGAGCTGCCGTTGACCGCCAGTATCGAAGGCAAGGCGCCGGCGGCTGGTGTGTGGCAAACCTACACCTTCAAGCTATCCGATCTGGCGGCCGCTGGTCTTGATGTCACAGCGATTGACGTGGTGATGATTTTCCCCGCGTGGGGACAGGGCGAAGGCGCGGTGTATCGCGTCGACAATGCGCGCATTTATGAAGCGCCGCCGACGTTTACCTTGTTCAAAGACGCGCCGCGTGAGGGTTGGGTGTTGTGGGATTGCTGTGCCGGTTCAACGCCGGCGGCGGTAACCGACGACGCCGAACACGGTGCGGTTGCCGAATTTTCGGTCGGAGCCTCGCCCACGGTGATGGGCCTGATCACCCGCACCGCTAACGGCGGCGGTGACAAACCAATCGACGCCACCGCCTTAGTCGAAAACGGTGTCGTGCGTTTCGATATGCGCGTGGTCAGCGCGCCCAATACGGCGTCGGCACCGTGGCTGATGAAGATTGAATCTGACGGTGCGTCCACCGCCATTGAGGTCAATCTCAACACCAGTCAAGAAGGCGCTAATCCGGTGGCCGGTAGCTGGCAAACCTACACCTTCAAGCTGGCCGATCTCGCGGCCGGTGGCCTCGATGTCACCGCCATCGACGTGATCATGGTGTTCCCAGCGTGGGGCCAAGGCGAAGGGGCGACGTATCGCATCGACAACCTTGAGATTGCACCGTTCTAAAACACGCGAACACAAAACGCGCCGGACGCTCGCCGTCCGGCTCTAACAAACGAATTTCAAGCTAAGTAGGCGCTCATGAACAAACAAACATTTAGCAAGACTCGGCTCGCGGCCGCTTTAGCCGCCGTGCTGGGCGCGGGGCTGACCGCTCCGGTGATGGCGGCAGAAGTCGGCACCAGCGACGGTACGCAACAAGACATGGCAGAAGACAACGCCGACGTCATCGAAATCGTCGGTATTCGTGGCAGTTTGATGCGTTCGATGGACACCAAGCGTGACGCGCTCGGCGTTGTCGATGCGATTTCAGCCGAAGAAATGGGCAAGTTTCCCGACACCAATCTGGCCGAAGCGTTGCAACGCATCACCGGTGTCGCCATCAGTCGTGCCAACGGCGAAGGCAGTCAAATTACCGTGCGCGGATTTGGACCGGAATTTAACTTGGTGACGTTGAATGGTCGTCAGATGCCCGGCACGGGTTTTACCCGTTCTTACAACCTCGAAGATCTGTCGTCCTTGGGTGTGAAATCGCTCGAATTGCACAAAACCGCGCGCGCCGAAAACCCCAGTGGTGGTCTCGGTGCCACGGTCAATATCCTGACCGCGCGTCCCTTGCAGCAACCGGGGCATCACGCCTCGATCTCTGGAAAAGGTTTGTACGACAGCTCCAATGTAACCGGCGACGACACCACCTACGAATTAGGCGGGATTTACAGCAATACCTTCGGCGACGATCGTTTTGGTGTTGGTTTGACGTTCTCGCAGCAAGAACGCGATTTCCGTCGTCAAGAAGCGAATATTCAAGGCTGGGTGTTGCAGCGTAACGCCGACTTACCCGACCTCGATCCTGATATGGTGATCGACCATCGCAGTCGCATCACCGATGTGGCGTTTTTTCCCAAAGATCTGAATTACAGCATCAGTGATGTCGAACGCGAACGCCGCAACGGGCAGATCACGCTGCAATTCCGCCCCATCGACGCGGTCACCACCACGCTGGATTACACCACCACCGATGCCACCACCGGGGTCAACACGTTTGGTTGGGGGATCTGGAATAACTTTGGTGCCAACATTAACTCATACGAGCTGGATCGCAACGGCACGGCTTTGTATGCCGACATCAGTGGGGACGATGGTTCGTTTACCGCGAGCCGCGCCACCACCGAAGTCAAAGCGCGTTCACTCGGATTCAATATCGACTGGAAAATCAATGACGATTGGCAACTGTCGTTTGATTACCACGATTCGACCAACGAAGTGGATAACGGCAAAGACAAAGGGTTGGGCAGCTCGGGGCAAATTATTTTGGGCTCTAATCAGCTGTCATCCAAAGTGTATGACTTTCGCAATGGCGAGATACCGCACTTTTTTATCAACTGGAATAACGGCAGTAACGAATTAATGCCGAGCGAAATTGATTCCAACTTTAGTCAATTTATCCGTTCGCCCGGCAAAGCCGAAATCGAACAACTGCAGTTAGATTTTCAATGGTTTAATTCGCGATTCAAGATCGGCTTAACTGACGTCGGTTTTGGTCTGGCGCGCACCGAGCAAACGCTAAGTGGTTATTCGGCGTGGAGTGGTTTGCGCGGTGGTCCTGGGTTTAGCCCGTCGTTTACGGAAATTTTTCCGGACAGTATGTTTGTGCGTCACAGTACCGACAATTTGTTGGATGCGTTTTCTGGCGGCGGTGCCGATTTAAATCCGGATTACTATTACACGTTTAATTTTGATGAAGCGATCGCCCGTCAGTTGTATTACTTAACCGAAGACGTGATGGGCAGCAATATGTACTCCATCGATCCCTTCTTTGGTGGTATGCCATCGGTTAATCGCGTCGAGGAAAACACCGATTCGTTTTATTTGCAAACGAATTGGGAATTTACGCTTGGCCATCGCTCGTTATTAGTTGGTGCCGGTGTGCGTTACGAAGAAACCACGGTGCCAAGTTCGGCTAACGTGCGTGTACCGGTGCAAGTGAAATGGGTGGCGGCATCCGAATGGATCACCGAATTCCAACCGGATCTGGTGTCACAAGATTTCACCGGTAACTATGACATTCTGCTGCCGATGATCGATTTGAAATACGAGATCAGCGATGACATGGTCGCGCGTTTTTCGTGGGGCAAATCGATCACGCGCGCGCCTATCGGTTTGTTGCAAGGCGGACGTTCATTTAGCGGTAGTCCCAAATTGGGGGCGCGCACGGTGTCCGAAGGCAACACTTCGTTATTACCGTATGAATCGACCAATCTTGATTTATCGCTGGAATATTATTACGCCGACGACAGTTATGCCGCGCTCGGTTTATTCCGCAAATCGGTGAAAAATTATGTCGATTATCAAGCCACCGATGAAACCTTTGCGGGCTTAACCGATGTGTACAACAGTCAACGCTGGACACAAGCGGCCGCCGCACTCGAAGCCGATGGCATTCAAGCCACTGATACGGCGATTTTCGAGTATTTAGTCGCCAACGGTTTCGCCAACGCTGACGGTGAAATCGAACCGTTAGCTGGCGATCCGTTGATCGTGTGGCGTGTCACCAAACCGCGCAATCTGGATGACGAAAAAACCGTAGAAGGTGTTGAAATAGCGGTGCAACATGTTTTCGGTGACAGCGGATTAGGATTGGGTTTTAACGCCACGTTGGTCAGCGGTGATGTTGAATACGATCCGTATGATCTGGAACCACAAAATCCTTTAGTCGGGATCAGCGATTCAGCAAACGTGCAGGTGTTTTATGAAAAAGACGCACTGTCCGTAAAAGTGACTTACGCCTATCGCACCGATTACGTGGTCGGCATGGGGCAATCGCAAGGATCATCGGATAATCCCGCCACCCAATTCGATGATTTCGGTCAGTGGGACATGAGCGTTAATTACGACGTGAATGACGACTTCACGGTGTTTTTTGAAGGCGTCAATATTAACGACGAAACCGAGCGCGGCTATGGTCGTTTTGAAGAGCAATTTTTGTTCGCTCGTCAGTACGGTCCGCGTTACGCCTTGGGTGCGCGTTATTCGTTTTAAACGTTGATATCAATGAACTAAAACTGGTCAGTTAAGCGATAACGAGTTGAAAGAAAACTACGCAACCCGTCCAGCCACGCGCTCTGCGAGTGACTGGACGTGGCTAGAGGTGGTTTTTAAATCACGATAAAATTGCTTAACTGATTGGCTTTAAGTTTTCTTTTAAATTTGTCAATCCGACGACGACGTGTCGCGCGTATTTTCATGGTTTTGTACCGGCGCACCGGCAATGCGATGCGTTTCATTGGCCCATGCGCCCAAATCAATTAAACGGCACCGCTCGCTGCAAAAAGGCCGGAATTTATTATTCGCCTCCACCGAAACGGATTTTTTACATTGCGGGCAAGCCACGATGCGTGTCGGTTGTATCATGTTTTTCACCTTTGAATTCATTTCGTCGTTTGATAGCTATTTCGTGGTGACCATTTTCGCTTTTTTTCATATGGCCAATTTTGGTTTTTTCTCGTAGGGGCAATTCACGAATTGCCCCAAAGCGGTAGTCGCGTATTTTTATTCCACGATTTACATCGTTTAATAGGCATTTCGTATGGGTAATTTTGGTTTTTTCTCGTAGGGGCAATTCACGAATTGCCTCAAAGCGTGCAGGCGTAAATAAAACGCGCTTTTCATCCACTGACTGCAAATTTCATGCGTGCGTTTTGGGCGATAAATTTGATTGGGCCTTCGTGATGGGCCGAACACAAACGGATCACACAACGGCGTGGGCCGCTGCTCACTTCGGGAAAATAATCGCCAACGTCGAGCAATTGTAAGCGCAGCAAATGCCCTGACACCGGCTCTAAATGAAAATAACCTTCATCGAACTGCGCCTCGCGCCAAGTTGCTTGTTCGCGCATCAATCGCAACAACACCTCGACACTGGTGCGGACACCTTGCAACTCGTTCAACCAATGATGCAATCGTTCGCGTCGCCATTCGACATCGCGTTGTAAGAAACAATGCAAACGCGGCAGATCCATCGGCGAAGAGCCGCCGCGTAACGCGAAGCGTTGGCGACCTAATTGTAAAAATTCATCGTCGCGTAAACTGGCTCCGAATTTACCGCGATGATGCACGATCCAACTGTATAACTTTTCCAGTTGCGATAAAAAACGATGCAGTTTCTCGCGATCGACGTCAGGATGCGGCAACATCTGCCGAAACAGTTGTAGCTGCTTATCCAGATCGCTGTGCAATTCGGCGCGTGTATCGCCGTGATCCAACACTTCGAGCAGTTCGAACAAACATCCCATGCTGGCATGATGTGCGTAATAACTGCTGTCGGCGATTAATGCTGACGCTTTATTAAATAAGAACTCAACACGCAAATAGGTGCGTGTTTTTTCGCTTAAGGGGTGTTCAAAAACGGTTGCGGGCGCATTCATCCTTCGGTCGCCAAAAGTAAAAATTGCTGATGAAGTTGTAAAACTTGGCTCTGTACGTGTGCGCGATCGCCATCGTTGTCGATCACGTGATCGGCGATGGCCAAGCGTTGTTCATCGCTACTTTGTGCCGCCAAAATCGCTTCGGCGGCGGCGACGTTAATCTGATCGCGCTGACACAGCCGCGCGATCCGTGTCGCGCGATCGGCGTGCACAACTACGACGCGATCGTATTCATCGGCCTGACCGGTTTCAAGCAATAAGGGAATAACGTAAAGACAGTAAGGTGTCTGAAAGGTCGCCGCCGTTTGCTGCATATGATGGCGAATTAAGGGGTGCAATAGTGCATTCACTCGCGCTCGTGCGTGGTTATCAGCAAAAATGCGTTCTCGCAAAAGACGTCGATTTAATTCGCCATTTTCCTGCACGATGGCGCTGCCGAATAATTCAACTAATTGTTGCAAACCGGCACTGCCCGGAGCCACCACCGCCCGCGCCGCGACATCGGCATCAATCACCGGCACACCTAACTCGGCGAACAAATCTGACACCGTGGTTTTGCCGCTGGCAATGCCGCCGGTGAGCGCGATGCGTAACATCGATCACACACCGAGCGAACGCAGGTACACGTCTACCCAATGCGCGCCAAAAAACATGGCGAGCCAACCGGCGATGGCGAGAAAAGGGCCGAAGGGAATTTGCTTGTCTGACTTGCGCAGTAACATTGCGCCGCCGCCAAGAACTAAACCTGTGACGGCCGACACAATGATCATGAGCGGCAATAACTGCCAGCCCAGCCACGCGCCTAATGCGGCGAACAGCTTAAAATCACCGTAGCCCATGCCTTCTTTTCCGGTGGCGAGTTTAAACAGCCAATAAACCGACCATAAACTTAAATAACCCGCAAGCGCGCCGATAACGGCATCTTGCAAGGTGGCAAATCCGCCTAATAAATTGAACAGCAAACCCGCCCATAACAAACTATAGGTGAGTTGATCCGGCAATAATTTGTGGTCCATATCAATGCCGGACATGGCGATCAGCAGGGCGGTAAAAATGAGCGCGCCCAGTAGTAAAAAATCGGCTCCGAACACATAGGCGCAATAGCTAAATCCGGCGCTGGTTAGCAATTCGACAAACGGATAACGCGGCGAAATACGACGTTTGCAGGAGGCGCATTGACCGCGCAAAAAAAGATAACTTAACACCGGAATATTTTGCAGTGCCGTGACCGCCGCGCCGCAATGGGGGCAAGCGCTACGCGGAACGACTAAATTAAATTTATCCGCCGATTCTGCTTCGGTTGGCGCGTTCCCTTCTTGCTCCGCAGACACTCCACATTCTTGCTCCGCAAGAAACTCTAACGCCTGCGCCTTCCATTGGCGATTTAACATGATTGGTAGACGGTAAATCACAACATTTAAAAAGCTGCCCACTAACAAACCGAAAATGCCAACGATAATGACCAGCGTGGTTCGATCTTGAAATAACGTTTGGAGTTCTAACATCAGTGCACCTTGTCATGGTGGTCAGTGAACGAGCGATGATGGCGACATTTGAAATAGAAAAGAAAAACATCATCGAATGAGGTTGCGATCAACTGCCAAGGGCGATTCGTGAATTGCCCCGACAGAACATGCAAATTTTATCGTTTTTGTGCTGGTGGGAATGTCGGTTAAAAATCTGAACGTTTACGCCATCGTAGGGGCGATTCACGAATCGCCCTGACTTTTCCTCAGCCTAAACCTAAACCATTTATGGGCAGGGCTTTACGTGGCTTTGTTTTACACCACTTGACCTAAACTGAAGATCGGTAAATACATGGCGACAAGCAAACCACCCACCAATATACCCAATACCGACATAATCATCGGTTCAATTAACGCGCTCATATTGTCTACGGCGTCATCGACCTCGGCTTCGTAAATATCGGCCACTTTAGACAACATACTGTCTAACGCACCGGATTCCTCTCCAATGGCAACCATTTGCACGACCATATTGGGGAACATTTGTGAACTTTGCATCGCCAGATTCATTTGCATACCGGTGGTGACATCGTCGCGAATCTGAAAAATTGCGTTGCGATAAACAACATTGCCCGAAGCACCGGCGGCCGATTCTAGTGCCTCAACCAACGGAACACCTGCTGCAAAAGTGGTGGACAAAGTGCGAGCATATCGAGCGATCGCAGCTTTATGAATGATGGCACCAAATATTGGCATTTTAAGCAAAAGACGATCTTTTTGATCACGAAATGTTTGAGAGTAAGTATTAAGGTGCTTAAATGCAAACGTTCCACCGATTATCGCCGCCAAATACACATACCACGTTGCTTGTAGTGACTTCGATAGCGTAAGTATCATCATTGTAAAAGCTGGAAGATCTGAACCGAAGCTTTTAAACATCGCTTCGAATTGCGGTACGACAAACAGCAATAAAATGGCCGTTACGATCACTGCCACAATCACGACTGCTGTTGGATAAGTTAACGCCTTTTTAATTTTGGCTTTTAATCGTTCGGTTTTTTCTTTATAAGTGGCAATACGATCCAGCATTTGTTCCAGCGCACCAGCTTGTTCACCGGCAGCGACTAAATCGCAAAATAAATCGTCAAAATACTTCGGGTGTTTGCGTAGGGCTTCATGAAACGGCGAACCGGCCTCAACATCGCCTTTAATCGTCAGCATCAACTCTTGTACCGATGGCTTCTCGTGACCACGACCAACAATTTCAAACGATTGCACCAACGGGATACCCGCTTTCATCATGGTTGCCATTTGGCGTGACACCATGGCGATGTCGGCAGGCTCAATCGGTTTTTTTCTCGGTTTGAACAAGTCACCGGCAGTGCGTTTTACTTTAATGGGTACAACGCCTTGCTTGCGCAAAATGGCTTTAACGTGAGCATCCGATGCGCCCTGCATTTCGCCCTTCATCTTTTGACCTTTTTTATCGGTGCCTTCCCATGCATAGGTGTGCTGTTTTTCGACTTTGGGCGCAGGTCGCGATACAGCACCTGGTCGCTTGGCAGGGGCTTGTTCTTTTTTTACCGTTGAAAGGGCCATTGCTGCAATTCCTG
>CAZYUS010000117.1:0-9532 GCA_964650615.1 uncultured Pseudomonadaceae bacterium
ATTAACGCCGAACGAAAAACTCTTTTAAATCTTTAAACGATGTGAAGATATGGCATGAGCGAGAAACAACCGCTCATCGTCGGCGCTAACTCAAAATTTTCGCGGGCAGAAAAATAATCGCTTTTATAAACGCCAGCAGGCCTGCGACGGTAATGCCGATCAAGCGAAACGGGATCGACAGTAACCAGACGATTGGATACAGAATCAGTGCCGCGAGCGCCAGCGGCCAGCACAAGACAAACAGAATTAACCAGAGTAAGAACTTGATCATAATGGCCTCCATGGAGTCCGTGCTTAGGTGTCGTTGTTGGCGATTCTTTCACAAGCGTGGCGGGCTACGTTGCGAATATCGTGTCGAGTTGTAAATACTTATAAAAAATGCGCATTCAGGAGCGACTGGGTAAAGCGGCGGCGCAAATAAAATCCGCGTGGCGCGGTTTGAATGGCTTGTCCATCGCGGTTAATGCCGGTAGTGGTGGCGTGCTTGTTGGCGGCTTTGGGGCGCAACTGCAGTGCCACACCGTGATGCGCCGTGATGCTGTCGATTTCGCCGAGGGCGATGCGTTCGGTTAACTCGTCGTAATCGCGTTGTAATTGCGTGTGCTGTTGTTCGTTTGGCGTCCACAAAAAGGCGTGGCCGATGGTGCGTTGTTGCAGCGCGGTGTTGCGTGTCGCTAATACCGGTATCCACAAAACTTGGTTTAATTTGGCGCACACTAACGAGTGTGGCCACGGTTTGATGTCGGCGGGCAACAGTGGGGCTACGCAGACCCACGTGGATTCTAACGCACGACCTTGTTCATCAACGGGGATCGATTTCATTTCGATGCCCCATTGTGGAAAATCCGGTTGCGCCAATGAGCCGCTATTCGCTCCCAAGGCGAGTTCCAGTAATTGTCCCGTCCAACCTTTTTCGCGGCGCAAATTCACGGCGGCGTTAACGCCCAGTTGATGCGCCAGTTGCAACATGGAATAACCGGCCAATGCATGCGCGCGGTGCAGCAGCTCATCCACACTGGCTGGTGTTGGTGCGGCATTTACCATGACAAGATTGGCCAGTGTTGTTGCTCGGCGTGCGCGCGTAATCGTGCATCGGGCGTCACCGCGCGTGGCCATCGAACCGTTTGTAACAACGGCAAATCGTTGTGCGAATCGCTGTAAAAATAACTGTCGTAAAGATCGGCGTGTCGTTGTTGGCAATAGGCTTGTGCGCGGATGATTTTTCCGTCGCGAAACGACGGCGTGCCGATGAGATCGCCGGTGATGATGTCGCCGTGTAATTCAGGTTCGGTGGCAATCAACGTGGCGTCATCGAGCAAGAAAAGAATCGCCGACGCGAGCAGGCGATTCGTGGCGGTGATGATGACGGTGGGATGTCCCTGTTGTTGATGCCATTGCCATTGCGCGCGACCCTGCGGGCGCACGAGTGGCGCGATTTTTTCAAAGGCAAATTCGCGCAAACGCGGTTGTAATTGAGTTTCGCTGCGCCCCTTGACGGTGGCGAGCATAAATCGTTGAAAGGCAGCGATGTCGAGGTTGCCCGCTTGGTAAGCGGCAAAGAACGCATTTTTTTGTGATTGGAATTCGTCGCCGACTTCGCCACGTGCGCGCAAAAAATCGCCCCAGAGCTGATCGCTGTCACCCGCGAGCAGGGTGTGGTCCAAATCGAAGAATGCGACGGGCATGGTCAAAATTCCAGCGCTATGAAATTAGCGCACAAATCGGTCGCGCAATATTGCCAGTCAATGATCCGCTGTGGAAGAATGGCCGCAAGTATGACTCCGTTTGAGTAGCCGCAATGATTGACGCGGAAGGTTTCCGCGCCAACGTTGGCATTATCATCTGCAACCGCGATGGCCAATTGTTATGGGCGCGGCGCAAGGGACACGACAGCTGGCAGTTTCCGCAAGGCGGGATCAATGCCGGTGAAACGCCGGAACAAACGCTGTTCCGCGAATTGCGCGAAGAAGTGGGTTTGCAACGTCACGATGTTCGATTGATCGGCAGTACGCGCGAATGGTTACGTTATCGCCTGCCACCGCGCTACGTGCGTCAAGACAGCAAACCGTTATGTGTTGGACAAAAACAACGCTGGTTTTTATTGCAACTGCTGGGCGATGAAAACCGGATCGATTTTAATGTCACCGATCATCCTGAATTCGATGCGTGGATGTGGGTGAATTATTGGTATCCGGTGCGACAGGTGATTGCATTTAAACGCGATGTGTATCGCGCGGCGCTGGGTGAATTGCTGCCAATTTTAGCCACGCATTTGCGTCATTCGCGCGCTTCATCGCCGCCGCATCGTGGTCGCCATTTCAAACGACGTTAACACGGGAAGCAAAAAAATGGCGCGTCGTATTGTCGCGATAGTGTTGGGTTTGATGAGCGGCGTCGTGATCATGTTAGGCTTTGAATTCGCCAGCATGACGTTGTTTCCGGCGCCCGCTGATTTGGCAACATTTTCTGCTACACAATTTGCCGACTACGTGCAGCAACTGCCCATTGGTGCATTTTTATTAGTGCTCGCCGGTTGGTTTTTTGGTGCCGTCGATGCCGCTATTTTAGCGGCGTGGTTAGCACCTAATCGGCCCCTCCTGCACGCGGCCATCGTTAGCACGGTTTTTCTCGTGATGGCGCTGGCGAATTTAATCATGATCCCGCATCCGTTTTGGATGGTGATCGCGACACCGTTTATTTATATCGCCGCTTTTTTTATTGGTGGCACCATTGGAAAACGATTGCACGCCCGTCGTTACACCACCACTTCTACCGCGTCAGGATGAGCTAGAAACGCGCGTGGACTGGCGCTTAATCCATACGCACCGCTTTGCGCGATGGCGACCAGATCGCCAATTTCGGCTTTCGGTAAATTAATCTGTTGGGCCAGCACATCGAGCGGCGTACATAATGGGCCGTGAATGTTCACGGTTTCGGTTTCGTGTTGCGCCATTCGGTTCGCGATTGCGATCGGATAATTTTTGCGGATCACTTGCCCGAATAATCCGGCGGCCGACAAATGATGATGTAAGCCGCCGTTGCAAATTAAAAAATTGCGACCGCGCGATATTTTTTTATCCACCACTTCGCACACATACAATCCGGCTTCGCCGACGAGAAAACGTCCTAATTCAATAACGATTTTTGTGCTTGGCGCGTGCGCTTTGAAGGCCGCCATTTCGTGATGTAGCGCTGCCGCTACGTGCGCTATGTCCAGCGGTTTTTCGCCATTAAAGTAGGGAATACCAAAGCCGCCGCCGATATTGATGTAGCGCGGTAAGGTGGGGTGCGCCGGTAATAATGTTTTTGCCAGTGCGAAAATTTGTCGTTGCGCGTGCGCGATGTGATCGGCCTGCAAATTTTGCGAGCCGCAGAAAAAATGCCAACCAACCAGTTCGGTCAATTCGCTATTCCATGTCGCTAACACGGTGTCCAGTTGTTCAACATCAATGCCGAAGACGCTGCTGCCACCGGACATTTTCATGCCCGACGATTTCAATTCAAAATCGGGATTGACGCGCAACCCAATGAGTGCACGTTTATGTAATTCTTGTGCGGCTTTTTGCGCGTGTTGTAATTGCGTTAACGATTCGATGTGCAACACCACGCCGGCGGCAACGGCGAGGCGAATTTCATTATAGGTTTTGCCGGGGCCGGCAAAGCTGATGTCGTGCGGCGCAGTTGGTGTGGCCAGCGCCAACGCCAACTCACGCGCAGAAGCGACATCTAAGCCATCAACCCGTGGTGCAATATGGGCCAATAAGCTCGGGTGCGGATTGGCTTTGATGGCGTAATGCAAGGCCACGTCAGCGGGCAACTGCTGACGCAAATGCGCTATACGGGCGGATATGGCCGCGCGATCGTAAACATAAAACGGTGTCCGTCCGGCTAACGCTCGCAGCTGCGAAATTGACAGTCCAGCAAACTGCAATTCGTTATCGCGGGCGGTAAAAAAACACACTTCACTCATTGCGATCGCTCACGTTGAAATAAGTCGTGATAGTGCGTGCGCAGCGCCGCGCGATCGATTTTTCCGTTGTTGTTTCGCGGCAGTGACGAGAGCACGATGATGGTATGGGGATTCATATACGCCGGTAAATGTTGCTGCAAAAAAGCGCGGCATGAAGGTTCATCGTAATCATCGTGCGCGACGACAATGGCCACAATCGCGTGGCCATAGTGATCGTGCGGCACACCCAAAACGACGGCTTCAACGCAGCGCGCGCTGGCCAATAACATTTCTTCGATTTCGGTGGGCGAAATACGGTAGCCGTTGCATTTAATTAAGTCATCATCGCGGCCGATAAAATACAAATAACCGTCGTCGTCTTTTTTAACCGTATCGCCACTAAACACCGCGATCTCGGCGCGTGACAATCCGTTTTGCAGCGGTAAATATTTAAATCGTTCGGCGCTTTTGTCGGCGGCATTCCAATAACCCAGTGCCACTAAGGCACCGCGATGCACCAGCTCGCCCGCTTCATGGGCGGCGCACTCTGAACCGTCGGCGCGCAACACCAACACTTCAGCATTAGGGATCGCTTTGCCGATAGAGTCGGGGCGTTGGTCGATTTGTTCGGGCGGCAAATAGGTGGAGCGGAAACTTTCGGTCAATCCGTACATTAAATACGGTGCGCTGTGCGGTAGTTGTTCACGCAAGCGAGCGAGTGTGGTGCGCGGCATATGACCGCCGCTATTGGTCCAATAACGCAGCGTATTTTTAACGCTTGATGGCCACTCCAAGCGCGCCAGTTGCGACCACAACGGTGGTACGGCGGCCAGACCGGTGATGTGATATTTCGCACAGGCGTTGACGACATCGAGTGGAAATAAATAATCGAATAACACCACGCTGGCGCCGACACGCAAGGCGGTCGTCAGTTGTGATAAACCGTAATCAAATGACAGTGGCAACAGCGCGAGGACGCGATCGTGTTCGTCGTTGTGTAAATACGTGGATACCGATTCGGCGCCGGCCACGAGATTGCGATGCGACAACACCACGCCTTTGGGACGCCCGGTGCTGCCACTTGTGTAAAGAATCGCCGCCATATCGTGGTCGATGCGCGTTGCGTCGTAGGCTGGTGCGTGAAATTTGGCTAATGCGGCCCAATTCAGGGGCGTGATCGTGGCGATGTTTTCTGGTGATTCATCATCGCAATAAATAATGGTGTGCAAGGAAGGGCATAACGGCAAGATCGTTTTTAGTTGCGCGCTGCGCGCTGCGTTGGTGATGAGTATCCGCACGTCGCAATCGGTCAGAATGTGTTGCACTTGCGCCGGTTTTAATGCCGGATTAATCGGCACAAACACCGCTCCGGCGCGACTACACGCAAACAGCGCAATCACCGTTTCAAATTGTTTGGGCAGGTAAATGGCGACGCGCTCGCCCGCTTGTGGCAGCAGTGTATTCAGCGCACTCGCGCAACGCTCGATGTGCTGTTGTAGCTCATCGTAGCGTAATGTTTGATCGCGGTAATGCAGCGCGGTGCGCGCGGCATATCGCGCGGCGCTGTTGCTTAATAAATCGTGCACCAATGCCGTCATTGAGTTGGCCTTATTACGTGGGCGATGGTAACGCTATGGCGATACCCAACGAAGTTAATGTCGCGCTTTTAATCCACCCTCGTGCGACCACCGCGCTGGCGAATTGTTGGGTCAACCGCGTCGAAGCATCGAGTTGTTTTATCATCGCGATCACCATGCGTTGTTGCGCACGCGCGTAGCGACGTGGCGAGCGGGTGTGCGCGAGCGTTGTTAAATCATGCACCATCAAACCGGTCGCCTTTTTTTGCACGTCAAATTCACCATCGTTGGCATAAATAAATAAGGCGTGCCATTGCGTGAGTAACGACAACAATTCGTCGATGCCGGCCTCGCCTTGTTGCGTCAACCATTGTGACCACGGCAGCGATTCAACGTCTTCGATGACGCTAAATGATGTCGGTGGCGAGGCGTGCCAACTGTCGATGCACGCCGTGGTTAGCGAGTGTGGGATGGCAAAATGTTCCAGCACGCGCGCGTAACGAAATTGTCGCTGGCCCGCACTTTTATTGCACCAGCGCGACCACCACGATGGCGTTGGCCAACGTTGCACCGTGAGTTTTTTATTGTTCATGGTCATGGCGTCATCGCTTTCACGATCGGGCGCGGCGAGCAATGACGGCCAGTGCGCGCTGTTCCATGAGGCCAAACGCGTTGCGCTGCACCGTTTATTGTCGCTGTGTTGCAACGGCGGGCCGACGCGCAGATCGAAATGCTGTTGCAGTTGTTGTCGCCGATAACGGTTGGTCGCCGCCAGTAGGCGTAACGGATCACCTTGTTGACCGAAGCGTGCGCGCGCGTAAGCGTTCACGGCTTCGTGCAATAAATCGTCGTAGCACGGTGGCCACTGCGCGCAAAAGCGCGCGAGATTATCGTCACCGCGCGCGCGCGATACCGGTTGCGATTGTTGTTGCACGCGTTCGCCATCAAGGCAAACGATGTCGTCGTCAAGGGCGAGAAAGTTGCTGCAGTCAATATCGTGTTGCAGGCAGCCGGCGGTGTGCTGGCGTGCCAGGGTGAGAGTTAAACGCGTCAGCCATTGTTGTTGCAACGCGCGCTCGCTGCGAGCAAAAAGTGGCGCGATATTGTCGGCGTCGGCGAGCCACTCTAACACCAACACTGAGGCGGCCTGATCACTACTCGGGCCGACGTACACGATCTCGGGAACGCGGCAGCCGCTGGAGGCCAGTCGCGCCAGTCCGTTTAATTCGGTGGTGCAGTCGTGTTTGTGGCGGGCGCGCGAGAAAAACACCTTGACCATGCAATCGCGGTTACCAAATCGGCCGCGAAAACTGGCGCGCGTGCCGGGTAGCAACCGTAACAGGGTTTCACAATAAAGTGGGCCGGCGCGATCCAATAACGGCAACGCGAAAGCATCCGATGCGGTCAGTGATAAGTGGTGCAAATGATTGCCGACCGGAAAACGCGTTTTCAACATGATGAACCACTAAAGGGCGTGCAAAAATGGCGCGCCAGCCTAGCGACGGTCGTGCGCGAAATCAATTCGGCGATGCGTTAGACGAGTGGCGAAAAAAAACCGCGCAGGGTGCGCGGCTTGTGATTGGCGTTGTGCGTTAAGCCACGTGACGCAATTTTTCCAAATCGATCATGGCGTCGGCCATCAATTCTTTGACGTGCGAGGGAACCGGTTGTTGGTTCGCCAAACACTCCAATGCGTAATCGCAGGCGGTGAAGATATCCGCAAACACCGTGAGGGCGGCGCGTGACAGCGGCCGTAACGACGTCGGAGCCAGTGCATCGTTGACCACATTGATGCAGTGTTGCAACGGCTCGGCCAGCACTTCCAAACCGCTGAACGTCAGGGCATGACACAGCCGTTGCAGCAGATCGGGAACCTGCTGGATGTGGTTACGCTGCGAATCGGCACCGATGTAGGCGTCGAAACTTTGCATCACCTCGCGCAGATAGTGGCGCAAGTCGGCGATGCTTTGCAGGCGATGATCTTCGGCAGGCAGTAATTTTTCGTGCAGGTCCAGCTCGCTGCGCACACGCAAGGCGCTTAAGCGTTGGTCGAGGTTAAGTTTGATGCGCGCCAGCGTATTGCAAAAATCAACGACGGCACTGTTGCAGGCGACCAGCGGACGCTCGCTGTGACGGGATAAGGTGGCAGCGGCCACGCACAGATCTTCGCCCAAGCTGTTTTGCTCGGCCAACATCAAGGTTTGGCCCAAGCGACGAGCTTGGTCAGCCAAGGCGGCGGCATCGACGTCGGAACCGGGGGACGACACTTGGCGATGACTTAAATCACCGTGAGCGGCGGCGATTTCTTCACGTACTTGCTCGACCACGATGCGGTAAGTGGCTTCAGTCGGTGCCAACAGCGTGTGGTGGGCGTTGACCAGATCGAGGTGGTTCATCGGGCGGATGCTGGCCGAAAACTTCTGCAACAACGCCTCGGCGGCCGCCGAACGATTTTCAATGACGCTTAATTGATACAGCAAACCGGAGACCACCGGCGTAGTGGGGGCGGCGTAGTGGTTGTTTTTAGCGGCGGTCAGTTGTTCGTTAAGGAATCGTTCTACCTGACTGAACAAGCGTTTGTGCGCCGTGGCCAGCGGCAGCTGTAGCGGAATGGCCTTAGTTAACAGCGTCATCATCTGCCAAACATCGGCGGCCGGAGGCGGACTCATTTCGAGTAAACGCACACTGGCGTTATGCATCAAGCGTAAGCCGGGCTCGGCGTGCGCACGGGTCAATACGTGCAATAAGCCGAGCTGGAATAACAAACGCTGGCGACGACCGGAAAAGCGTAAGTCATCCAGCGATTTGGCGGTGCCAAGTTGCGGCGGGATCTTAATCGGAAAAAACGCCGTTTCGCTTAAAACCGTTTTGCCGTTGTGTACGCGCAGTTGGTTGATAAGGGGCAGCAGCAACTCCGGCACATCATGGGTTTTGCCAGCCATATAATCGACATAGCGGCCCAGTAACGCGAAGCCGTAAGTGAGATGTTCAAGGGTAATGAGCGCTTTGGTATCCGGCTCGTCGAACGGTAAGGTTTGCAGCAACTCAAGACCTTCTTGGGCCACGGTGCGTGCCGCCGACAGCTCTAGCATCTCGAATGTGCCGCGCAGAGACAGCAGGGCCTGCAACGCCGTTTCGACGTGTTCGCGCTGCGACCACTGCGAAGAATATTCGCCCAGTGCGTAACCGGCGTTTTGACACAAGGCCGCCACTTCGGCGCGCACTAATTGCAACGCGGCCGTATTCGATTCGCTAAACATATTCGACTCTTGAAGAATGAAATGGGGGGAGGCTTCCCCTCATTTTGAAACAGGGGCGCACAAAAAACACGCAATCAGACGCGCACGCTACCTGTCGTGACGGCACTTGTAAACCACGATCCGGCTCAACAATGCATCATTTGACTAAAGTCAGCGCGGCAGTAGGCGTTCTTTCAATCCGCTCGACAAGGTGACGTCGTTGATCCACGTCTGCCGCCGCCGTTCGCGCCGCCACTCTTCCGATTCGCCCATCGCGACCCACTGGTCTTGATCGATGTCCAACTGACTGGGCAGCACCAACGTGACGGCGTTGACCGTCATATACATTTGCTGATTGATCCAGGTGTAGGCCGCCGTCAGCACACCGCAATGGCTGCACACTACGTAATCGACGCTGGGCGAGGCCAGCCGATAAGGTTGCACCGAGCTGGCTTGTTCGGCGCGCAAATGACAATTAAGCACCGGCTTGGCTAACCAGCGCGGCGAATGCAATTGGCAAAAACTGCAACTGCAGGTCAATACCGTGGCGTGTCGAATATGATCCGCCATCGTCAATGTCATGTGCAGGTTGCCGCAATGACATTGCCCCGTAATAGTCAGCATGCTTGACGTCCTCCGTTGCTGCTGCTTTTTTATTTTTCAACTGTGACGTAGTCACAGCCTTTTCAAACTGATTGAGAACATTTATGTTGGCGTTTCATATTATTCCTGTTCCTCCGCTACCAAAATTCAACCATGGGCTGAAC
>CAZYUS010000118.1:0-284 GCA_964650615.1 uncultured Pseudomonadaceae bacterium
TACCGGTGATGCACAAACGGTGTTCGGATTTTAAGGTGTGGATGACGCCAGTGGTCATCGCTTTACTGTTCTTAATGTTTTGCGCTTCATCCAGAATCAACCATGACCAACGCTGCAACGATAGCGTGTCTTGATCGCGTGACACGAGCGGATAAGTGGTCAACACCAAATCAAAATTTTGAATATAAGGGAAATGTTGTTGACGTTGTCCGCCGTGCAACATCAGCACGCGTAATTCTGGTGCAAAGCGGTTGGATTCGGAGCGCCAGTTGTACATCAAGCTG
>CAZYUS010000118.1:294-9530 GCA_964650615.1 uncultured Pseudomonadaceae bacterium
GGGTGTTTTAAACGACCTTCGGCTTTTTCTAATTGCAAATGCGCGAGCGCTTGTACGGTTTTACCCAAACCCATGTCGTCGGCCAGAATGCCGCCAAGCAAATTTTTGCGTAAGAATTGCAACCACGCTAAACCGACTTCTTGATAACCGCGTAATTCGGCTAAAAATCCGGCCGCCGGTTTAATCGGATCCAATCCGTTAAATTGTTTTAAATCATCGACGCGCTGACGCAGCCGTTCACCGGTGCGCATACTCCACGTGCTGAAATCGCCCATGCGCAATAATTGATTTTGCGGTAAGCGCAATTTGCCTTGTTGCAGCTGCGGTTTTTCGAACATCTCGATCAAAATATCGAGGATGGGTTGCAAGCGTGTCGCTGGCACGGTGAGGAAGCGTCCGCGCACTTGTACCACCAGATCACCGAGTTCAGCGTTGCTACGATTGACGTTTAACCACTCCGGATTTTCGGCCAACGCTTGCATCAACAGCGGCAATAAATTCACCCGTTCGCCATTGATGTAAACGCCGATCTCCATATCAAAATATTCGGGATCTTTTTTGCTTTCTTCGACATCGCCATACCAACTGTCCGGCGTTAATACTTCGTAACCGAAGCCATCGACGATCACGATTTCCCATCCGGCAGCGCGCCATTCCGGCACTTCCCGCGACATAAATAGCAGCCAGTCTTTTTGGTGAGCCGCTGCGAAATCGTGCTCTTCAAACGCGTTTTCGACAGCGTTGTTGCCATACGCCGTGGTGGCGTCGATCAGCCGCGCTTGGATCAGCTGTAGATACTCGCGCTCTTTTTCCGTGTCGCGATGGATTTCTAAAATTTGATGACCCGTATTGCGTCGTGTCATCACTTGCGTTGGCACGGCGTTGACTTCTTTGTCGTCGTACACAAAGACAAAACGTGCGACATCCAATCCCTTGGCGGCAGACGGAATGCGTGGGTTACCGGCCGCTTCCAGACGGCGCAAATATAAGCGCGCGTGAGGAATGGCGTTTTTGATGCTCTTCACCGGCAATTGTTGCGGTGTGGGCAAACCTAAAATGGGTAATTTTTTATTCAGTTGATCGCGCGCCGAATGCAGATCGGTGGCGCGGAAAATCGGCGCCGTTAACAACTGTCGCACCATCTCGATCGGCAGATCGCAATCGACGCGGCCGCATTCGCCGCTGTCGGCATGCACGTAATACAGCGGTTCGGTAAACACCAGTTGGCAATTGTCACGCGACAACACCACTTGCAACTGACGGCGATCACCGGGCAGAGAAATCCATTCGGCGTGCGCGCTCAAGGTTTCGGCGGCGCGTAGTGCGTTGCGTTCGTTGTCGTCCCAATAACAGCGTCCGCTTTCCAATAACATCGGAATAATTTGCGGCGACACGTCGTCGTTGAGAATAAATTGATAGCCGGTTTGCGGTAAATCGCTCAACAACACGCAGATCTCGCGATCGTGTGCGCCAAACCATTCGGGCGGACTTTGCACGTCGCGTTTGGCGACTTTGGCCGGTTTGCCCCAGATGCCGCTTTTCAGTTTCTTGCTGTACATCACCGTCAAATGCATTTGCTGATTGGGGATGTCGGGGGCGAGTACGTACACCACGCGGCGTTCTTCGTCGGCGGGGGCGGCCGGCACGCGGGTATAACGGCGCGCGTCATCGACGCGAGTCGTGGGCATATTGCGTGGCGGCGGCGACTGTAACGCTTGTAACCATGGCAACACCGGATTGGTGCGCTTGAGTTGCATGGTTTTGCTGTCAGTGTTTTGCAGCAACCACAGACTGGTGGCAACGATGTGTTTGCAATCGACACTGTCATCGCAGGTGCAATGGCAAATATCCGGTTCGCCTTGTTTGCCAAGGTGCAGCGACACTTCGTGGGGCTGGTGTTGCGAGCCGCGCACGTAGGCCAGCACGCAATCGGTGCGCTCGTCGTATTCGACCGAGATCACGCGACCGGAATGGAAATACGCTTCGCCGCGCGAGCGCACAAGCATGGGCAGGCGTTGCAGATACGTTTTGAACGCGTTTAAGTTAATCATTGCTCAAATAATGTAATTAAAAAATCCACAACCACGGCAATAGACCGAAGTATTGCCGATATTTCATCAACGGTGGAAGCGGCCGGGCAAAACTTTCTAGCACCGGGGCCGGTACGGGATAACCGGCCCAGTTACGCAGATGAAGTCAGGGCTGCCTACCGGGTGAGTCGGCCACCGCCGCCCGCTCTTGTGGCAGGCCGGGGGCACAGAAACGAGAGTATAACAGACGACAAAGGTTCACTTCATCTGTTCTACGCGCGGTTTGATCGAAACAAGGCGGTGTCGCCGCTGAATCGTGGCGAGCAAGCGACCGGCGCGCGCAAAGGCTATCGCCTGCGCCGCGCACCACCACATCAAGCGCTTGCGGGTAATGCGAAAACGCTAACGCGGTTCGAGTTTTAACGCCACGAGGTCGCGCAGCAATTCGGTGGAATGGTTTTCCGGATCGACATCATTGTAGTGCTTCACAATGGTGCCGTCGGGATTGATCACGAAGGTCTCGCGTTTGGAATACAGCCCACCTAATCCCAGCACGCCATAGGCTTTGGACATTTTTTTATCGACGTCAGCCAATAATGGAAAAGGCAGTTTATGAATGCTGGCAAAGTCGCGGTGCGACGCCACGTCATCCAGACTTACGCCCACCACTTCGGCATTGGCGCGGCGAAATTTGTCGTAATCACGGGCGAAGTTTTGCGCCTCGGTGGTGCAGCCTGAGGTTTTATCTTTGGGATAAAAATACACCACCAACCAGCGGTCTTTAAATTCGCTTAACTGCCGCGATTTGCCCGCTTGATCGTTTAGTTGGAAATCCGGTGCTACCGTATTGGTCCATTGCGCGGACAGCACGGGCAGCGTCACACAGCACCACAACAGCATCCACTTTTTCATCGCCGTTACTCCCTCGTTTCGAACAACCATGCGGTTGTACGCGTTGTTATGGCATGTTGGATTAACCGGTGCTGTCGTTCTTAATCATTAACAACGCCGGTTCTTGCAAACTTTCAACGGCTAATTCGCATACCCGATGAGGGTGTTTGAAACCTTTGATTTGTACTTCTTGCAACGCTTCAAAGTGATACAACTCGCGCGTCAGCGCATAGACCGGATAGCTGACCATCACGCGACTGGGTGTACACAATGATTGCAAGCGCGCCGCCAGATTAACACCGGAACCAACCGCGCGGTATGCGAGTACGCCGCCGGCACCGAAATTGCCGACGGTGGCAAAATCCTGATGAATGCCGATGCGCAAGTCGATGTTGTGATCGATGCCGGCATCGAGCCAAGATTTTTTCAATTTTTGCATTTCACGTTGCATCGCGATCGCCAGCGCAACGGCATGGCGAGCCTGATCGTCTTTTTCCATTTTTTCAGGCGCACCAAACAAAATCACCATGCCGTCGCCCAATAACTCATTCAATGTGCCGCCGAATTTTTCGATCAACACACCCATGCCGCCGACAAATTGATTTAATAAATCGGTAATAATTTCGGGCTCGAAGCGGTCGGTTAAACTTGTGAATTCAACCAGATCGGCAAACACGACCGTGACGCGTCTTCGTTCGGCTTGCAACTGTTTCGGATCGGGGTCGGACAACAATCGTTTGACCAAAGCCGGCGGAAAATAGCGCGACAAACGCGAGATGGCTTCTTGCATCACTTTGGCCTGTTCGCGTTCACGTTTGGCCGCATTGACTTCATGCAGCGCGAGCAAATTTTTTACCCGTGCAATTAATTCGCTGCGTTCCACCGGTTTGCCGATGTAATCGTTGGCCCCGGCGGATAAGCCGGTAGCGACATCTTCAGGACGATTTTTCGCCGACAGCAATAACACCGGCATTTCTTGCGAAGTGAAGTTCTCACGCACGCGTCTGGTGACATCAAAGCCCGACAATTTTGGCATCATTACATCGAGAATGAGCAAGGCAAACGTTTGCGTTTGCATGGCATCGAGCGCCGCTTGTCCATCGCCAACCGTCACCACGCTATAGCCTTGCATATGCAAACAATCCGCGACGACCTGACAATTCAATGGCTCGTCATCGGCCACCAGGATCAATGTGCTGGTGTTAACCGCCACGGGCGCAATGCGCTTTAATGGCAACGATCGTGCCGGAGCGAGCGAGCGCGCTTTCGGCTCACGCAATTCTTGTTGCTGACTGGCCAGCGGCAAGGTGAAGGTAAATTGCGAACCGTGATTCGGTTGCGATTTCACGTGTACTTTGCCACCGTGCAATTCGACTAATTTCTTAACCACGGCAAGACCGAGTCCGGTGCCGCCGTGATGACGTGTCATCGAATCTTCAACCTGTTCGAAGGGTAAAAATATTCGATCAATTTCGTTGCTATCAATACCGCAACCGGAATCGGCGACCGTGATCTCCGCTGCCTTATCTTGCACGCGTGCGGTCACGGTGACGTGGCCGCGTTCGGTGAATTTGATCGCATTGCCAATCAGGTTATGCAAAATTTGCTCGACGCGATTTTCATCGGCATCGACCAGTGGAAAATCCCCCGCGATGGCGTTGACCAACGTCAGATCTTTATCGCCGGTTAGCGGCCGTGATAGGGCCAGCACCACATTTACCGTGGCCTGCACATCAACGGCGGAACGATCGAGCGTCACGTTGCTGTGCGTGAGTTTTTTGAAATCAAGAATTTCGTTCACCAAATGCGCCAAACGACGACCGCTGTCGGCGATTAAGCCCAGATGTTCACGCGCGCGATCATTGAGCGTGCCGGCGACGCCATCGCGCAACGATTCGGCGACACCAATAATGCCATTCAGCGGCGTACGCAATTCGTGCGAGGTGTTGGCCAAAAATTCGTCTTTCAAGCGATCGATACGGCGTAGGCGTTCGTTGATTTTTTCTTGCGCCGCTAATTTGCGGTGATGTGAAAACCACAAGCCATACGCGGCACCGAAAAGCAGCGCGACGTAAACGCCGTAGGCCCACCACGTGGCGTACCACGGTGCGCGGATCTGCAACTGCATTTCCGCCGGTGTTTCGGTCCAGATACCGTCGCTGTTGGCGTTGCGCACTTGCAACGTGTAATGCGCGGGCGTCAAATTAGTAAACGAAACACTGTTGTTGGTGCCTAAATCGGTCCATTCGGGACGATGGCCGATCAAACGATACGAAAAACGATTTTTTTTCGGATCGCGAAAATCCGTCGCGGCAAAATGAAAAGCGATGTCATTTTGATCGTAGGCGAGGTTCAATGTTTGATCGTTTTGTTCAAACCCGTCCGAAAAATTACGTACCTGTACGGATGTAATTAATGTCGCGCTACTGGTCGGCGCGTGCAGTAGTTTTTTGGGATCGATGACGGCGAGTCCGGTCGTGCCGCCAAACCATAAACGGCCATCGGCGCTGCGGGCGTGGGCCAGACCATTGTATTCGTTAGCGGGTAAACCATCCGACCAATCAAAATTACGGAAGCGATTTTTCTCGACATCGAATTCGCTGATGCCAACATTGGTGGACAACCATAATTTTCCGTCATCACCTGGCAATATGCCGTAGATGGTGCTGTTGGGTAATCCGTCGCGCGCAAACCACGCGTCGAATTGTTCGACACCGCCGCGCCGGTTTTCTTGTGTCCACCGATTTAAGCCATTCATCGTTCCGATCCACATGGTGCCGTGGTTGTCGACATATAACGCGCGCACGACATCGTTCGATAATGACGCCGGATCATCGGCACGGTGAAAATAATTCATGTTTTCGCGCGTTTCAGGATCGTAACGGTGCAAACCAGAGCCGTGCGTACCAAACCATAAGCGTTTATCGCTTTCGATCATGACGCGTACTGAGGTGCCGGGCATTTGCGCTTCGCCGGTGGGAAAGCTGCGGATCACTTCGAGTTTGAAAGGGTCGACTTCAACTAAACCTTCAAACGTTGAAACCCAAATGCGACCACCGCGATCGCCATTGATCATCAAAATACGATTATCACTAAAGCGGCCGCGCACCCGTGACGGATGCGAAATAACATCGGCACGCAATGTGCGCGGATCGTAAACCGCGAGCAGACCATCGACGGTGCCAAACCAGATGCGATTTTTTTCATCGGCATAAATGGCATGTGGGCGTGGCGAAATGGTGACGCGATCATTGTTGGGAAAATTGGCGTAGTGAAAAATATCTCCGCTGACGGGATCGATTTCGTCGAGACCACGTGTTGTGGCGACCCACAAATGACCACCGAGATCGCGTGTGATGCCCCACACAAAACTCTCGGATAATGAATTGGGTTCATAGGGGGAATGGGTGATACGGCCAATGCCGGTGTATTCGGGATGCGTGGTGTTTATACCACCGCCTGCCGTGCCTACCCACAGCAGGCCGCTGCGATCTTCAAACAAACTCCACACGTCATCAATCGACAAACTGTGCGTGTCGCTGCTGTTGCGATGAAAGGTTTCAAAACCTAAACCGTCGCTGTTCATGCGCGCCAAACCGGCACCTTCGGTCCCGACCCATAAAAAGCCGCCGCGATCACGACGAATGGTTTTGACGTTGTTATGCGGCAGCGAATTATTGTCGTGTGGATCGTGACGGAAGGCGCGAAATTGTTGCGCGCCGACGGCCAAGTAAAATAATCCGCGCTGCGCGGTGCCGACCCATAAACCGCCGTCGGCATCGACCCACAACGACTGGATCTGCGTTGGTAAATTGCTGTTATCGGGGCGATCGATTTTCCAATGGCGAAATTGTTCGGTGTCGGGATCAAACGAACTCAAAGAGCGGGCCGTGCCGATCCACAATTTGCCGTCGTGACTTTCAGCTAAGGCGGTGATGGCACCATACGGTGCCGAATTTTCATCGAGCGGATTATGGCTGTATAACTCGAAACCTTGCTGATCCGGTAAATACACCGCTAGTCCTTGTGCGGTGCCAATCCAGATGCGGCGATTTTGCGCTTGCAACAACGCGCTGATGCGGCGACTGCGCAAGGCGTAATCACCGTCGTCGTCGAGAAAACGTTTGAGTTTTCCGCTGCTGCTGTCGAGGCGATTCAAGCCGCCTTGTGCGGTGCCGATCCAGATACGATTTTCATCGTCAATTAACAACGAATCGATCACGTTATCGCTGATCGAATTTTCATCGCGCGGATCATTGCGATAACTGACGAAGTGGTAGCCATCAAAACGATGCAGGCCATCGTACGTGGCGATCCAGATATAACCGGCACGATCTTGTGCGATCGCCGGGACGGTGCTTTGCGGCAAACCATCGCGACTGTCTAAATGGCGAAAGCTGACGGTCTCGACCGCAAAGGCTGACAGGGAAAAGAGGACAAAAAAACAGGCACGTAGCAGCATTTTGAGTGACAGAGTTGGCAACAATGCGATCCTAGGCGGTTTTGGCGTTAATCCCCAGTGAAAAAATGCGGGTAAATAAAAATATCGGGCTATAGTTAAAGTTACCCTTCAATCCACTTTTTCAGGCGGTCGCACTGACATGGTGTCTTTGGCCGAAATCATCCATCAAGCAGGACGGTTATACAGCCTCCCTGATATCTGTTTTCGTTTGCAAGAAGCGATACAACGACAAGCCACCGTACACGACATCGCCGATCTGGTGGCGCTCGATCCGGCGCTGTCGGTGCGTATGCTGCGTCTGGCTAACAGCTCGTTTTACAGCTTTCCCGGACAAGTCGATACGGTGTCACGCGCGGTACGTTTGATCGGCACTAACGAACTGTATAACTTGGCTTTGGCGACATCGGCGGTCGCTACGTTTGCGCGAATTCCGCGCCAGTTACTCGACATGGATGGGTTTTGGCAGCACAGCGTTTACACCGGTTTGATCGCTCGCACGCTGGGACGCAAACTGGGCTTTCGTAATGGCGAACGATTATTTGCCGCCGGATTGCTGCACAACATCGGTCTGCTGGTGTTAATCGAACAACGTCCCGAGGCCGTTGGTCGCGTGTTGGCGGCCTACACCACCACCGCGCACGCCCATGCCGAGAACAACGAATTGGGGTTTACCTTTGCCGATTGTGGCGCGGCGTTAATGGAAAGCTGGCGCTTGCCGACCACGCTTACCCAAGTGGTGAAATGCCAGCACGATCCGGAGCAAGCCGGACCGGACACCGTGGCGGCCACGCTGGTGGCGTTTGGTACGTTTGGCGCGCGTCATTTGCTGGCTGGTTTCTCCGCTAGCCAAGACAGTGAGCACCTGCAGGCCATTGCGCCTGCCTACTTCGCCACGCTCAATGTCGATCGTGAACGCCTAAGTGATGCCTTGGCGCAGACGCAACAGTTTGCCATGCAGGTGCTGTCGATCATCGCGCCAGGAAGCGCGGTTGCCGCCTAATGGCGCTTGCGTGCAAACGCTCTGCCGACCTCGGTTGTTAAAGTAAAAAGTAGCGCGCTACAGTGCGCGCCTCGTTCAACGTTTGCGATCCCGCCATGAAACTCTTTTATTCCCATGCCTCGCCGTATGCGCGCACCTGCCGCGTCATGCTGCGCGAAAAAAATGCGCTGGCCCACGTCACCGAAATAGAAGTCAACGCGCTGGACAATCCGCCTGAGCTCGTGGCTCACAACCCGCTGGGTAAAATTCCCTGTTTGCTGCTCGATAATCATCAAGCCCTGTTCGACAGCACGGTGATCAACGATTACCTGAACGAAACGCATGGCGGAGCCGATTTGTTGGCGGCCCATAAGGCCAATTGGCAAGTCAAAACCTGGGCATCTGCGTCGCAAGGGTTGCTCGATGTGGCAGTGCAATGGCGCATCGAAAAAACCAAACCCTCGGCCCAACAACATGAGCCGTGGATGGCACGTAATCATGCGGCCATTGTGCGTACCGTCGCGTATTTTGACGCGCAACTGCCACACTTCCCGCGCGACCTGAGCTTTCTTCACCTCCACCTGTTTTGCGCGCTAGCCTATGTCGATTTTCGCCACGGCGAACTGAACTGGGCGCACCACGCGCCCGCACTGGCCGATTGGTATCAAACATTGTCTTCACGCCCCTCGCTGCGCGACACCACACCGAAATAACGTGTGACAAAAGCCAAAACGGGGTTCCCGTTCGAAACGGCGCTCGCTACAATCTCGCCCGTTTGGGGGTGTAGCTCAGTTGGGAGAGCGTATCGTTCGCAATGATAAGGTCAGGGGTTCGATTCCCCTCACCTCCACCAAACCTAAAAAACCGATCGACT
>CAZYUS010000119.1:0-6647 GCA_964650615.1 uncultured Pseudomonadaceae bacterium
GCTGTTGACTATATCAAAGCGAATTCGCAGAACTAATCATTACGATTCTGCAAGCAACGGGCCGCTAAAACGGCCCGCTGTTTTTTAGGATGTAAACAAGGAGGACACCACGTGACCAAACGTCGCGTCGTGGTGACTGGCTTGGGGGCGTTGACGCCTCTGGGTTTGAATGTCACAGATACGTGGGATGCGCTCAAAGCCGGTAAAAGCGGTGCCGCACCTATTACCCATTTCGATGCTTCAGCATTCAGTGTGCGTTTCGCTTGTGAAGTGAAAGGCTTTAATGTTGAAGACTATATTCCCGGCAAAGATGCCCGCCGCATGGATAAATTTATCCAGTACGGTATGGCGGCCGGTATCCAAGCGATGACCGATTCGGGACTCGAAGTCACGGAACAAAACGCCGGTCGTATCGGTGCCATTATCGGTGCCGGTATTGGTGGCTTGGGTACGATTGAAGAGAACTATGGTGCGTTTTTAAGCAGCGGTCCGCGCAAAATATCCCCGTTTTTTGTTCCCGGTTCGATTGTGAACATGGTAGCTGGCCATCTGTCGATTAAATACGGTCTTAAAGGGCCGAATTTATCGATTGTTACGGCTTGCACCACCGGTTCGCACTGCATTGGCCAAGCGGCGCGCATGATTGGCTATGGTGATGCCGATGTGATGTTGGCAGGTGGCGCTGAAATGACGACAACACCGCTCGGCGTGGGGGGCTTTGCCTCGGCGCGTGCGCTGTCGACTCGCAATGACGATCCGATTCGCGCTTCACGTCCGTGGGACAAAGACCGCGATGGTTTCGTGATTGGTGAAGGTGCCGGTGTGCTGGTGCTGGAAGAATACGAAGCAGCGAAAAAACGCGGTGCCAAAATTTATGCCGAGGTCGTGGGTTTTGGTATGTCCGGTGATGCTTATCACATGACGTCACCGCCGGAAGACGGTGCTGGGGCCGCCGCCGCGATGCGCAATGCGTTGTTCGATGCCAAATTAAATCCATCGGACGTACAGTACATTAATGCGCACGGTACGTCGACCAACGCCGGTGACTTGGCTGAGACAATGGGTGTGAAGAAGATCTTCGGCGATCACGCGCAAAAAGTGATGGTTAGCTCGACGAAGTCGATGACCGGTCATTTGTTGGGTGCTGCCGGCGCTGTCGAAGCAATATTCAGCATTCTTGCCCTGCGAGATCAAGTTGCGCCACCGACCATCAATCTGGACAATCCGGATGAAGGTTGTGATTTGGATTATGTTCCGCACACGGCGCGTCAAACAAAGCTTGATTGTGTCATGTCAAATTCGTTCGGTTTCGGCGGCACTAATGGCTCGCTGATTTTCAAACGCGTTTAACAGCTATAGCGAAACAAAACCCGGTATGGTTCACGCCTTACCGGGTTTTTTTACGAGTGAAAAATGTCAACGACTTGGATCAATGGTCAGCCGCACGACAGCATTTCCGCAAACGATCGCGGATTGTTGTTTGGCGATGGTTGCTTTACGACGCTGGCTAAAGTGCGCGGCAAACTGGAGCGTTTACCCGCTCACTTAGAACGACTGCAACGCGATTCGCGCGCGCTGTTGATTCCCGGTATCGACGCGGCAATGTTGCGCAGCGAGATTGAAGCGTACGCCGCAACCGTGCCGGATGGCGTTGTGCGCATGACGTTAACACGCGGCACTGGCGGCAGCGGTTATACGTTGCCTGCAATGACGCAAGCGACGCGGATTCTGCAATGGCGCGATGCGCATCCGTTAGCGCAACAAAACGCAAAATTGGGCATTGCGGTTTTTGCGTGTACAACACGTTTGGCGCGGCAGCCGCGCTTGGCGGGCGTTAAACATTGTAATCGGATCGAAAATATACTGGCGCGCGCCGAATTACCGGAACAGGGGTTTGCCGAAGGATTGATGTTTGATGAGCAAGAGCAGTTAATCGAAGGAACCTTCAGTAATATTTTTTGGCGCGAAAACGAGGGATGGTTTACGCCGTTGTTGGATCAATGTGGTATCGCTGGCGTCATGCGCGCAGAAATTTTATCGTTGATGCGGCAATACGGTATTCGTGTGCAAGAAGTCAAGCGCGCAAAAACACAGGTATTAAACGCCATGCAAGAAGCGTTTGTGTGCAACAGCGTGATCGGCATTTGGCCGGTGACACAAGTCGTCAATAAAATGTTGATGATCGGCAACGACACGCGACATTTCCAAGCGGCCATCGGACGGACAAGCGAATGAAAAAATGGTTGTTTTCGTTTTTGTTGATTGCCGTAGCAGGGTATACAGGCTGGCTCAAAGTTCAAAACGAATTGAACGTGATGGCGCAGCAACCACTGCAGTTACAACAAGATCGAGTCATTTTTGCCGTTGCGCCAGGAACCAGCGGTCGACAACTGCTAAACCAATTTATTGCCAAGCGATGGTTAACCGATCATCCCTTATTGCGTTTTTATTTTCGATTTTATCCGCAGTATGCGGCGATACAAGCGGGTCATTACGAATTGCAAAACGGCATGATATTGACCGATGTTTTACAGCGAATCGTAAGCGGTGAAATTGCGCAGCAAGAAGTGCGCTTCATTGAAGGCTGGACGTTTCGTGATGTCCGCCGTGCGTTGGCGCAAGCGCCTTTGTTAAAACAGCGTATGCCAACGATGTCCGACGCGCAAATCATGCAAGCGCTAGGCGCAGAAGGCGAACATCCCGAAGGACAATTCTTTCCAGCCAGTTATCGCTACACCGAAAAAATTTCGGATCTGGATGTTTTGAAACTGGCACGGCAACGTATGCAAGCCGAATTGCAGTCGGTGTGGTCTTTGCGTGTCGGCGGTTTGCCTTATCGTTCTCCCTATGAAGTTTTAATCATGGCCAGTATCGTCGAAAAAGAAACCGGTTACGCGCCAGAACGTCCTCAGATCGCCGGTGTTTTTATTCGACGATTGGATAAACGAATGCGGTTGCAAACGGATCCGGCGGTGATTTACGGTCTGGGCGCGCAATTTGATGGCAATTTGCGCAAAATCGATTTGCAGAATGATACCCCGTACAATACGTACACGCGTGCAGGGTTACCGCCAACACCGATCGCTCTGCCCGGAAAAGAAGCCTTAATGGCGTCAGTCCAACCTGCGCCCGGTGACAGTTTGTATTTTGTGGCGCGCGGAGATGGCGGCAGTGTGTTCGCGTCGACGCTTGAACAACACAATGCCAACGTGCGACGTTATCAATTAAAACGAAAATAAAATGACGAGCGGAATGTTCATCACATTAGAAGGCATCGAAGGCGTTGGTAAAACAACGAATTTGAATTTTGTGCGCGAATGGTTGCAAGCGCGCGGTATGACGGTGTACCAAACACGCGAGCCAGGTGGAACGCCGGTCGCAGAAGAGATCCGCCATCTGTTGTTGACGCCTCGTGAAGAAAAAATTGTAGCGGACGCCGAATTGTTATTGATGTTCGCTGCGCGCGCGCAACACGTTGCTACCGTGATCAAACCGCATTTGCAGCAAGGCATTTGCGTGCTAAGCGATCGCTTTGTTGACGCCAGTTATGCCTATCAAGGCGGAGGTCGCGGCATTCCGGTGTCGCGTCTGCAATCGCTGGAGCAATGGACATTGGGTGATTTTCGTCCCGATTTAACCATCCTACTCGATTTGGATCCGGCGATCGCCTTACAGCGCGCCAAGGCGCGAAGCGCGGCGGATCGATTCGAACAAGAACGGCTGGATTTTTTTGTCGCGGCACGTCGGCATTATTTGCAACGTGCCGAGGTCGAGCCGCAGCGATTTGTGGTGATTGACGCGAGCCAATCATTGTCAGATGTGCAGCACACGATTGCGGCGGCGTTGCAATCGCGTTGGTCACGATAAATGTTACCGTTCTGGCTAATTCCGCATTGGCAACGATTGTGTTGGGCGCTGAATCAATCGCGACCTGCACACGGCTTGTTGTTGCAATCGCGCCACGGATTGGGGATCGACGAATTGGCGCACGCGTACGCGCGCCGATTATTGTGCCTTGCCGCACAAGGCGAGCAGGAGGCTTGTGGTTGTTGTGCCGGTTGTGCACTGACGGCGGCTGGGCATCATCCGGATTTAATTTTGGTCGGCATTGCCGAAGAAAAAAAAGGATTGAGCATCGAGCAGATCCGCGATTTGTCTAGTCGACTGCAACAACGCTCTCATCGCGGTGGTTTTCGGATCGCTATTTTGAGTGACGCCGATACGATGAGTCCTGGTGCGGCAAATGCCCTGTTAAAAACATTGGAAGAACCCGGTGCTGATTCGGTGCTGATGTTGTTGACCCATTTTCCAGAACGGATAAGTGCAACGCTGCGTAGCCGTTGTTCGCGCGTTAGCGTCAATGCACCGGCCGAATCTGAAGCGAGCGATTGGCTGCAAAAGGAAACGTCAAAATCGGCTGCCGAGGTTTTAGCGGTGCTGCGTTTATCCGCCGGAGCCCCGTTATTGGCGCGTGCGCGATTGCGCTCGGGCATGAATGGCGAGCAGGAATTAACGCAACACATCGAGGCGTTGCTGCAGCAACAGATGGACCCAGTCAAATTGACGGGCTTGTGCCACGACTACGAACGGTTGCTTGATTGCCTTTTGCGTCGTTGCCATTCTGGTATGCAACAACCGTCGCCGTTGTTGTGGGCGGAGCTGAGCGAATTAACGCTGGAAGCGCGACGGCAATTACGCGCAGCCAATAACTTGACGTCTCAAATTGTGATCGAACAACTATTAATTCGCTGGTTTGATTTGGCACGAAAGCTGGGCCATAGTAAGCTAGCTTGAGCAAGCAATGACACGAATCCGGAGCAGTTTTCATGGATAACCCGGCGGGCGCAGTCGGCCCCAAAGGCGGCATTTTATCGCTGACCATCAAAGACAAAGCCGTTTTATACGCGATGTATATGCCGTTTATCCGTAATGGCGGTTTATTTATTCCGACCCAAAAACAATATAATTTGGGCGATGAAGTTTTTTTATTGCTGCAATTAATGGACAACCCAGAAAAAATTCCGGTGGCCGGAAAAATAGTCTGGATCACGCCCCGAGGTGCGCAAGGCAACCGCGCCGCCGGTGTCGGTGTACAGTTTTCCAGTCAGGACAATGGTCAGGCGCGCAACAAAATTGAAGCGTATTTAGCCGGTGCCTTACAGTCGGATAAAGCCACGCACACCATGTGACGAAACCGTTAATTCGTGTTCGAGTAACATGGCGTGTTTTATCTGACGATGACTTACGCATTAAATCCAATCGACCTCATCGCGCTTGCCAAAGGCCGACTATCGTAATCGCTAACTATGTTTCTGATTGACTCTCATTGCCATCTCGATCGTCTCGAATTAGAGCCGGGACAATCGCTAGATAGCGTCCTAGATGAAGCGCGTCGGCGTGGTGTTGGCCATTTTTTGAATATCGGTGTCGAGCGTGAAACCCATGCAGACGTGTTGGCGATCGCAGAAAAATACACCGATGTTAGTTGCACCGTCGGTATTCACCCGTTATACGAAGGTATTCATCAACAAAATGTGGCGTGGTTGTCGCACGCCGCTGATCACGTCAAAGTCGTTGCTATCGGTGAAACTGGACTGGATTATTATTACAACCACGACACGGCGATAGCGCAGCAGAACAGTTTTCGCGCCCATATCCAGATAGCATTAAAGAAAAGACTCCCGTTAGTCATTCATACGCGTATGGCGCAAGACGATACCTTGACGATATTGCGTGAAGAAAACGCGCTCGATGTCGGCGGTGTCTTGCACTGTTTTACCGAATCATGGGACATGGCCAAGCAGGCACTGGATTTAGGTTTTTATATTTCGCTGTCCGGTATCGTGACGTTTCGTAATGCCATCGAATTAAGAGCGGTGGCGAGAAAAGTACCGCTTGATCGTTTGCTCATCGAAACCGATTCGCCATGGCTGGCTCCGGTCCCGTATCGCGGTAAAACCAATTTGCCGGCGTATGTGGTTGAAGTCGCGCAGTGCGTCGCCAAAGAGCGCGGCATAAATGTGGCGGAATTGTCTAAAGCGACAAGCGAAAATTTCTTTCGATTATTCTCAAAAGCGAGTCTGTTGACGCCATCCCTTGAAGCGTGAGTTGGATAGATTGGCGTATCAAGGCACCCGCAGCCCGAAAAGCGCTTCAATTGGCTCCCAAAAAAAAGCCCGAGTCTCCATAAGGAGGGTCTCGGGTCAGGGGAAAATCAATCCTGTATTACAAGGGGGCTTCTACAACACCCCAGTATCGAGGAGAACACCACATGACTCTAATTGTAGTTCAAATTGATAGTTGTCAAGGCGACGCCGCAATCATTTTCAAAAACTCGATGTGGTCGAACTAGCCCCATAAGGCCCCCTACCGTAGAATCAGCGCCCTGTTGTTTTCAGCCACCCGCTGCCCCTTTTGGGCAGTCAGCATGGAAGTAGTCCACTCATGTCAAAAACCGAAAAAGCCAGTGCCATTTTGTCCAACTGGGACGACTTGTTGTTGCTCGACGAGCAACTGACCGAAGACGAACGCCTGATCCGTGATACGGCACGTGCTTACTGTCAGGAAAAGCTCATGCCTCGTGTGCGCGAAGCCAATCGTCACGAAATTTTTCATCGTGAAATCATGAGTGAGAGGGGGGAGCTGGG
>CAZYUS010000119.1:6657-9476 GCA_964650615.1 uncultured Pseudomonadaceae bacterium
GTTGATGCCGGAGACCGTGCGGCCTGTTCGGTGCAATCCAGCGTGGTGATGTACCCAATTTATAAATACGGCTCTGAAGCACAAAAAGACAAATATCTCCCCAAGCTCGCCAGCGGCGAGTTTGTCGGTTGCTTTGGTTTGACTGAGCCGGATGCCGGTTCGGATCCGGGCAGCATGAAAACCCGAGCCAAGAAAGTGGATGGGGGTTATTTGCTGACCGGCAACAAAATGTGGATCACCAATTCGCCGATTGCGGATGTCTTTGTGGTCTGGGCCAAGGATGACGAAGGCGTGATTCGCGGTTTCGTCCTCGAAAAAGGGATGGCGGGTTTGTCGGCCCCCAAGATTGAGGGCAAATTCAGTTTGCGCGCCTCCACCACGGGTGAAATCGTGATGGATAACGTGTTCGTTCCCGAAGAGAACAAATTGCCTAAGGCTGAAGGATTGAAAGGTCCGTTCGGCTGTTTGAATATGGCTCGTTATGGCATTAGTTGGGGCGCGATCGGGGCTGCCGAGTTTTGTTGGCATGCCGCGCGCCAGTACACACTGGATCGCAAGCAGTTTGGTCGCCCGTTAGCGGCAACCCAACTCATCCAGAAAAAGCTGGCAGATATGCAAACCGAGATCACACTGTCGTTGCAGGCCAGTTTGCGTGTTGGCCGTTTGATTGACGAAGGTAAGTTCAAGCCGGAAATGATCAGTCTGGTTAAACGCAACGCGTGCGGGAAGTCGTTAGACATCGCTCGTGTTGCTCGTGATATGCATGGCGGCAACGGTATCGCCGACGAATTCCATGTCATTCGTCATGTCATGAATTTGGAAGCGGTGAATACCTATGAAGGCACTCATGACGTCCACGCATTGATTTTGGGACGCGCCCAGACTGGCATTCAAGCGTTTTTCTAATAACCGAAAACCCAACAAAAAAGCGGCGTTAGCCGCTTTTTTGTTCTAAGTTGCTTGAATCTTAAGCCGCGTACCACCATCGACTCTTCACTGTTGCATTCTGCGACAAAGTAAGCGACCAAAAACATGGCAGGGCCAAAAGCTTTGTGCCATGCTCAATCCGAGCTGGTTTTCGTGCCGTTTTCAGACAAGGTTGTATCAATGCGCACTTTGCGATCCTTCCGTTCTACTCGTGTTTCAGTGGTTTTTTCATCGTGTGTTGCGGTGATGTTGTGGTGGTTTTCTGCTGCCGTAAACGCGGACGCAGCGCCGCTTAAACCGGAATCGTGGCACAAAAATACGTCGCAGATGATCACCGGTATCTTGCGTCAAAATCATTATGTTCGCTCGCTCAAATTTAATGATGAACTGAGCAATAAAGTACTCGATCAGTATTTGAACTCATTAGATGCTTCAAGGATCTACTTCATTCAAGCAGACATCGAGCGCTTCGATGGGTATCGAACACAGTTAGATGAGTCGCTGCAACGCGGCGATTTACAGATCCCCTATCAGATCTTTAACGTGTTTTTGCAGAGATGGAATGAACGTTATGATTTTGCATTGGCTTATGTGCAAAAACCGATCACGTTTGATAGCAAGGAACGATTGGAATTTGATCGCGAAAAATCACCGTGGCCAAAAGATTCGGCGACGGCCAACGAGTTGTGGCGACTGCGCATCAAGAATGATGCGTTAAATTTGAAGCTAGCTAAGAAAAATCCGGACGAGATCAAATCGTTGCTCACTAAGCGCTATGAAATGGCAAAACGGCGCATGAATCAAAGCAACAGTGAAGATGTTTTCAGCTATTACATGAATGCCTTCGCGACCACATTTGATCCGCATACCAACTATATGTCGCCACGTCAGGCTGAGGCGTTTGATATCGAAATGAAGTTGTCGCTCGAAGGTATCGGCGCTGTTTTGCAAAGTGATGACGTTTACACCAAGGTGGTGAGTGTCGTGCCGATGGGGCCGGCGGATCGCAGCAAACAAATCAATCCCGAAGATAAAATCGTCGGTGTTGCACAAGGCGATGCAGCGTTTGAAGATGTTATCGGATGGCGGTTAGATGATGTGGTCGCCAAAATCAAAGGTAAAGCGGGCAGCGTGGTGCGTTTGGAAGTGTTGCCCAAGGCTAACGCGGCCGATGGCAAAACCAAGATCGTATCGATCACGCGTGAAAAAGTGAAACTAGAAGATCAGGCCGCAAAATCTTCGCTGAAAGTCATTGAAGAAGGTGGGCGCAAATACACGATTGGTGTAATAGATGTGCCAAAATTTTATGTCGATTTTCAAGCGCGGGCGATGGGTGATGAAAATTATAAAAGTGTCGCGCGCGATGTTCGTGACCTGATCACGAAATTAAAAACCCAGAAAGTCGAAGGCATTGTTTTGGATTTGCGCAATAACGGCGGAGGTGGTTTGGACGAAGCGGCAATGATGACCGGTTTATTCATCGATCACGGCCCGGTGGTGCAAGAGCGTGATGCTGTTGGCAGCATCAGTCTGGTGGATGACGATGAACCGGGCGTTACGTGGAGCGGTCCATTAGCGGTTTTGGTTAATGGCCAGAGTGCATCGGCCTCCGAGATCGTAGCCGCTGCGCTGCAAGATTATGGTCGTGCGGTGATTATTGGCGAACCGACCTTTGGTAAAGGCACCGTGCAACAAATGTTTGACCTTAATCGTTTGCGCGATAACAACGCTGAAACGTTAGGTCAGATCAAATACACGCTGCAAAAATTTTACCGCGTCACCGGACAAAGTACGCAACATCGCGGTGTTTTGCCGGATATCGCGTTACCGACCATTTATGACCAAGCGGATTTTGGCGAAGGTTCATTGCCTAATGCGCTGCCTTGGGACTT
>CAZYUS010000120.1:0-6613 GCA_964650615.1 uncultured Pseudomonadaceae bacterium
GTTTTGAATTGGGCGTTGCCAAGTGATTGCGTGTATTTAAGCGCCCATGCGGCTTTCTTTGCGACCGCTGGCACTTCGCGATACATATTAAACACCTCGGCTTCGTCCATGCCCAAACTTTCGACGCAATACTGGTAAGCGTGGGTGTGGATCGCTTCTTCAAATGCTTGACGCAATAAATATTGGCGGCATTCGGGATTGGTAATGTGACGATACACCGACAACACCAAGTTATTGGCCACTAACGAATCGGCGGTGGAAAAAAAACCAAGGTTGCGCATTACCACTAAGCGTTCGTCGTCGGTCAAACCGTCTTTGGAGCGCCAGGTTTGCACGTCTTTGGCCATATTGATTTCTTGTGGCATCCAGTGATTGGCACAGGCATCCAGATATTTTTGCCACGCCCATTCGTATTTAAACGGCACTAACTGATTCACATCGGCGCGGCAATTAATCATGCGTTTGTCATCGACGCGGACACGCGCTGCGCCCATTTCGAGTTCGGCTAAACCGGTCGACGCATCCAGTTTTTCGATCGCATCGCGCGCAACGGTCACGGCGTTGTTGGTATTGATGCCATGTGGTGCGCCGTGATGGTGAGCGCTGTTGTCGGGGTCAAAAGAATTGCCTGCGTGTAAATTGCCGATGGTCGTGTTTGGTTTTGGCGGGCAGCGGGTGAGCGGCGGAGCTTGTTCCAGTGTTTCTTCCCAGTTGAACATCTTTTTTAATCCTCGTTGTTTACGGTTACGCTAATCAGCTTCGTGTCTTAAAGTACGGCGCACGTTTATTGGCACGCTTCACATTCAGGATTGTCGATTGAACATTGTTTTGGTTGCGCGGTTGCGGTCATCGCGGTGTCGATAGCTGAGACGGAAACTGCGTTTAAGTTGCCGTCGTTAAGTGTCGATTTTTCGGTGCTGGTGGCACCTTTGCTGCGTAAGTAATAAGTGGTTTTTAATCCGCGATACCATGCCATGCGATAAACCAGATCGAGTTTTTTTCCGTTGGGTTCGGCAATATAAAGATTCAAACTTTGTGCTTGATCGATCCACTTCTGGCGGCGGCTGGCGGCTTCGACTATCCATTTCGGTTCGACTTCGAAAGCGGTGGCGAATCGCTGTTTTAACGCGGCGGGAATGCGATCGATTTTTTGCACCGAACCATCAAAGTACTTCAAATCATTGACCATGACGTTATCCCACAAGTCACGCGCTTTTAGTTCGTTCACGAGATAAGCGTTGATATCGGTGAATTCGCCGGATAAATTCGATTTGACGTACAAATTTTGATAAGTCGGTTCAATCGACTGCGATACACCGGTGATGTTGGCAATGGTGGCGGTTGGCGCGATCGCCATGACGTTGGAATTGCGCATACCGTGGTGTTGTATTTTTTCACGTAAACCGGACCAATCCATGGTTGCTGACAAATCGACATCAACAAATGCGCTTCCGCGATCGTCGATCATCAATTTGACTGAGTCGATGGGCAGAATGCCCTGACTCCACAACGAGCCGTTGAACGATTGGTAACGGCCACGTTCTTGCGCCAATTCACATGAGGCTTCAATCGCGTAATACGACACCGCTTCCATCGAACGGTCAGCGAATTCAACCGCTGCATCGGAGGAATATGCCATGCCCAATTGGTACAACGTGTCTTGAAAACCCATGATGCCAAGACCGATGGGGCGATGACGTAAATTGGATTGGCGCGCTTGCGGCACCGGATAGAAATTAATGTCAATGACATTGTCAAGCATACGCACGGCGGTTTGAATGGTACGCCGTAATTTGGCGTGATCCAGTTTTCCCAGGGTGATGTGATTAACCAGATTCACCGAACCTAAATTGCACACCGCGATCTCATCCTGATTGGTGTTCAAGGTGATCTCGGTGCACAAATTCGAACTGTGTACAACGCCAACATGACGTTGTGGTGAACGAACATTGCATGGGTCTTTAAATGTTATCCATGGATGGCCGGTTTCAAATAACATCGACAACATTTTGCGCCACAAATCTTTGGCCAAAACGGTTTTAAATGTTTTGATTTTTCCATACGTGGTCAGTTCTTCATAATATTCGTATTTTTCTTCGAACGCTTTACCGTAGAGATCGTGCAGTTCGGCGACTTCGTTGGGCGAAAAAAGCGTCCATTTTTGGTCTTCGACAACGCGCTTCATAAATAAGTCTGGCACCCAGTTGGCGGTGTTCATATCGTGCGTGCGACGACGATCGTCACCGGTGTTTTTGCGCAAATCGAGAAACTCTTCGATATCAATATGCCACGTTTCCAAATAGGCGCACACGGCTCCTTTGCGCTTGCCACCTTGGTTGACTGCGACAGCGGTATCGTTCGCCACTTTCATAAACGGCACGACGCCTTGTGATTCGCCATTGGTCCCCTTGATGTACGCGCCCATGCCGCGCACTGGCGTCCAGTCGTTGCCAAGTCCGCCGGCAAATTTACTGAGCAAGGCATTGTCGCGTAGGCCGCTGTAGATACCGCCTAAATCGTCGGGTAATGTTGTCAAATAGCAACTGGATAATTGTGAATGTAACGTGCCAGCATTAAATAAAGTGGGCGTTGATGCCATATAATCGTGCGACGACAACACATTGTAAAATTCAATCGCGCGTTGGTTTTTATCGCTTTCGCGAACCGCCAAACCCATTGCGACGCGCATCCAAAATATTTGCGGTAATTCAATACGATTTTTCTTGTGATGAATAAAATAACGATCGTACAACGTCTGGATACCGAGGTAATCAAACTGCAAATCGCGCTCTGGCTTTAATGCCGCGCCCAATTTCTCCACATCAAAGGTGGCGAGTTCAGGTGACAATAATTCGTGTTCGATAGCAAACGGTATAAAGGCCTTTAACGCCTGCGGGTAACGAATGGCCATATCGTGTTGTTGTGCCGAGTCGGCGACGTTTAAATACGACAACACTTCACTGCGCACCGTATCAAGTAATAAGCGCGCGGTAACGTAGCTGTAATTGGGATCGTTTTCGATGTGCGTGCGTGCGGTCATGATGAGCGCCGTCGCGACGTCTTGCTCGGCAACGCCGTCATACAAATTGCGGATCGTGTCTTTCAAAATTGTGCTGCCATCGACATCGCGTAAGCCCTCACACGCTTCTTGCAACAGCGTTTGCATTCGCGCGACGTCGAGTACGTGTAATTCGCCGTTATTTTTTTTGACGCGCACTGGCGCTGACAAGCCGACCTCACGCAGGGCCTGCTCTTTGGCGGCACGCTCTTGCGCGCGTTCATTACGGTAGATCACATAAGCGCGAGCCACTTTGTGTTCGCCGCCGCGCATCAAGGCGAGTTCGACTTGATCTTGAATGTCTTCGATGTGAACGGTGCCGCCGAGATGGCGCCGTGTCAGCACGTGCATAATGCTGTCGGCTAACGCGCGCACGGTTTCGTGCACACGCGCCGAGGCGGCGGCGCTTCCTCCTTCAACAGCCAGAAAGGCTTTGGTCATGGCGACAATGATTTTGCCATCGTCGAACGGCGCGACTTTGCCGTTGCGTTTAATGACGCGCAGTGTGCCGGGGCGAGTCGACAGCTCAACGTCGTTGGTGCCGGACGGGGCAGTTTCGAGGGAGGATACATTCGTGGGGGTGTGCGATTGGGGGTCCATTGGCGTCTCCTTGGTGGCCATTGCGAGGCGAATCGGGCGTGGTGGAAGGCTTTCGAGGCCATACTCACACTTATGCATCAACACAATATGACGTATTGATCGTGGGTGTTTGCCACTACATATAGTGATTGTTGCCGGGCGCGAACTGTAAATCGTTTTAATTTACGATGCAAGACGATGGCGCGGGAAAGGCCGCAACGCGCGTTGCCAAGGGGGGGCGAAAAAAAGCGCTTGAGGTGGAGGAGCGGGCGAACGGCAATGCGTGGCGACAGGGCGGTTTTTAGGCGGCGATGGTACGAGCCCCCCATGCTGCGCGGCGAAAAAGTCGTCCGTTTAATGGTCGGGCGACGCGTGGTCGCCACGATCGCTCGTGCTGCGTACGCACGCGCTATTGAGGTTCATAAGCTATGCTAAAAACAATAAAAAAACGCCTCGTGCCATGATGAACGCAGCTACCTTGAATTTGCTTCTCGTCGAAGACTCACCGGATGACGCCGATTTGTTGGCGATGTCGCTTAAACGCGGTGGTTTTAAATCGCTGAACGTGTTTCGCGTCGAAACCGCGTTGGCGTTTCGTGACGCACTCGCCAAACAAGTCTGGGATGTGATTATTTCGGACGTGAGCGTGCCGAGTTTTGGTGCGCACGCCGCACTCGCGATTTTGACCGAACAAAATATCGACATTCCTTTTATCGTGATCTCCGGCCATTTGCGCACCGAAGATGCGGTGAGCATGATGCGTGCCGGTGCCGAAGATTTTGTGCAAAAAGACGATATGGCGCGTTTGGTTCCCGCCGTTGAACGCGCCTTGCGCGATGCTCGACTCGAAAAAGAAAAAAATGCCGCGAATGAACAAGCACAGCGATTTGGTCGCATTCTCGATGAGTCGGTGAACGAGATTTTATGGGTAAATGCCGACAATTTGTTGATCATGCATGCCAATCGCGGTGCCTGTCGTAATTTACACATGACGCCGGAAAAAGTTGAGCAACTGACGCTTTATGATCTGGCCTGCCATGACGAACACACCATGCGTCAACAATTAAAACCCCTTTATGATGGCAGCGTCTTGCAAATGGAATTTGAGGAATGGTTCAAACGCGATGACGGTACTGTTTATCCGGTGGATATGCGGGCGCAGTTATTGTCCGGTACGTTGATGATACTGGCGATTGATATCACCGAACGCAAAAAAACCGCGATGCAGTTGCGCAAATTATCGCAAGCGGTGGAGCAAAGCCCGACCGGTGTGGTGATCATCGACAATCATGGATTAATTGAATACATCAACCAATCTTATCTCGACATGATGGGGTTTGATGGTAGTGAAATGATCGGCCGTCATTTGGTTGATTTTATTACGCCGCAATCGCCGTCGGCGCGCACCCATCAACTGCAAGAAGCGGTCAACGCGCAAGAAAGTTGGCGCGGTGAATTGCACACCCGGCGTAAAGACGGCACCACGATTTGGGAATATGTCAATTTGTCGCCGATCGTGGGTGAGGGTGAAAAAAGAGACGTGCAGTATTTTCTGGTGATGCTCGAAGACATTACCGTACGCAAGGAATATGAACAGAAGCTAATGCGTCAAGCCAGCTATGACGAATTGACTAAACTGCCCAATCGTTTGCTTGCCTTCGATCGTTTGTCGGTAGCGTTAGCCGAAGCGAAACGCGAACATTCTCGTGTGGCATTGTTTTTTATTGATCTGGATAATTTTAAAAACGTTAACGATACCTTGGGGCACTTCGCCGGCGATGCCTTGCTGATTGAGGCGGCTGGTCGTTTGCAAAGTTGTGTGCGCGAAAGCACCACCTTGGCGCGTTTTGGTGGTGATGAGTTTGTGGTGGTGATGCCCAATATCGACACCCCCAATGCGGCGCGTTTGGTGGCCCAGCGCATTCTAAAATCGTTTCAACCGCCGTTTAATATACATGGTCGTGAAATTTATAACTCCGCGTCGATCGGTATCACCATCTTTCCCGATGACGGTGAAAACACGCAGGTTTTGCTGCAAAACGCCGACGCAGCGATGTATCAGGCCAAAGAAAGTGGCCGTGATAGTTTTTGCTTCTTTACGCCCGAAATGAACAAGCAAGCGGCACAGCGTTTGTCGATGGAAGTGCAATTACGACGGGCGCTCGGCAATAAAGAGTTGTATATGGTGTATCAACCGGTGGTGTCATCGCTCACCTTGAAAGTGGTGGCTTGCGAAGCATTGATTCGGTGGCAAAGTCCGGAATTAGGGTTGGTGTCGCCGGATCAATTTATTCCGCTGGCCGAAGAGATCGGTTTGATCGTTCCCATCGGCGAGTGGTTATTGCATGAGGCCACGCAACGCGTCGCGGGATGGCAACAATCGTTGGCGACCCCCTTGCGTTTGGCGGTAAATGTATCGGCGCGCCAATTCGGTGGCGCGGGTATGTTAAGCGTGGTGCAGTCGGCATTAGCGGCCAGCAAAATGTCGGCGGAATTATTGGAATTGGAGATTACCGAACGGTTGGTGCTTAATGAAACATCGGCGAATTCCAATCAACTGCATAAGTTAAATGATATGGGCATTCGATTGTCGGTCGATGATTTTGGCACCGGTTATTCGGCGTTGTCGTATTTGAAGCGGTTTCCGTTTGACGTATTGAAAATTGATCGTTCGTTTGTGCGCGACATCACTCGTGATCGTGACAATGCGGCGCTGGCCAAAGCCATTATCGCGATGGCGCACGGGCTTGATATGCAGGTGATCGCCGAAGGTGTTGAAAGCGCGGCACAGCGCGACTTTTTGGTCGATCAGCAGTGCGACATGATGCAAGGTTACTATTTTAGTCGTCCATTGCCGCCGGATGATTTTTTGACCATGCTAAAAGATTTGGAAGCGAGGCAAGGTGAAGGCGATTCGTGAATCGCCGCTACCAAATTCAATTCGAGATGGTCAATTTGGCGTAGGGGCAATTCACG
>CAZYUS010000120.1:6713-9000 GCA_964650615.1 uncultured Pseudomonadaceae bacterium
TCGCCGCTACCAAATTCAATTCGAGATGGTCAATTTGGCGTAGGGGCAATTCACGAATTGCCCTCAGGCAGTTAATTTTTCGGTGGCGTATTTAATAACATCCAATACAAACCGAGCTGACCAATGGCTTCGGTAAATTGATTGAAATCCACGGGTTTGGTGATGAAACTGTTGACGCCTAATTGGTAGCTTTTAACGATGTCGCGTTCTTCGGCGGATGACGTCAACACCACCACCGGAATGTGGGCGGTGCGCTCATCACCTTTCACTTTTTGCAGCACGCCTAAGCCATCGACTTTCGGCAGTTTTAAGTCCAGCAAAATCAAACGCGGTTGTGAATTGATCGAGCGAGTGGCGTGCGGACCGGAGCAAAACAAATAATCCAATGCTTCGGCACCATCGCGTGCCACTTCAATTTTGTTGGCGAGGTTTTTTTTGCGCAGCGCCCGTAACGTCAATTCGAGATCGTTGGGGTCGTCTTCAACGAGGAGTATTTCCACTTCAGAGCTCATTTTGGTCACATGCTTAAGGGAAAGGCGTTTTCCCGCCGTGCTGCAAGCTTAGTTTCATTTCTGCCTAAAAATCAAACAGCGCCGGTTAGCGCTCGCTGTAAGGTAGTGACGTGTTCTTTGGCGTCATCGAGCAGTTTTAGGCTGAACTTTAGGCTAACTTCGCCTAAAGGTAGTTTATGAAAGGCGGGAATATCGGTGAGTTTGGGCAAATTTTTCATCTGCTCGCTACCGGCGTAACTGTGTAACCGCGCGATTAACACGATATCGGCGTAATCCGCTTGCGGACTGATGTCGCGTGTCCATTGTTCGCGCGAGCGCGCACACGCCACGATATCGGGATCGAAATGCCAGTGAGTGAGCAGCGTTGGGCCGATATTGGCGGCATAGCGTTGAAACAGTTGCTGCATCACGTGCGGTTGCCGCGCGATGTCGGGATAGCGCGCCCCGGTTTGCAGTAGCGGCAAACAGCCGATGTCTTGCATCAGTCCGCCGAGCAGAGCGCGGTCGGGATCAAAACCTTTGCATTGTTTTGCCAGCACGCATGAAAACGCTGCCAACCGTGTGCTTTGCTGCCATAACACGCGCAGCATGGGACGTAAGGCCGCCGAGTCGGGGCTGTAGAGCGCCAACATGGCGTAACTCATGGCCAGATTGCGCGTGGCCCCAAGACCTAAACGCGATAAGGCCACCGTCAAACTATCCACCTGTCTGCTGCCGCGATAGGCCGCTGAATTGGCGATCTGGACCAGGTATGCGGTCAAACCGGGATCGGCTTGAATGATCTTGGCCACCCCTTGCAAGTCGATATCGGGATTGCGCAGGGCTTCACGAATGCGAACGGCTACATCCGGTAGCGCAGGCAACTGCAGATCACCGGCGACAATATCCTTATGAATTTGTACAAAAACCGCCGGCAGATTCATCAACGACGCTCATAACAAGGCACTTTCAAAATATAGGCTAGCCGTCCAAAAGCGTCGGCCCGCGTGCTAACATGCCGCGCGTTTTGTAACGTAACCCCTTAAAAAGCTTAGGGGTTTTCTTTCACCGTATCGTCAGATGGGGGCATCTATGGACGTATTTAACCAAAGCCTGCTGGAGCAATTGCTGCGCTGGGCTCACTTTTTCTTTGGCGTGGTTTGGATCGGCACGTTGTACTACTTCAACTTTATCCAAGGCGAGTTTTTTAAAGAAACTGACGCCGCCACTAAAAACAATATGATCAAAGGTCAATTACCGCGCGCGTTGGATTGGTTCCGTTTTGGCGCGTTGTGGACCTTCTTATCTGGCTGCATCATCATCGGTATGCGTGGCGGCAGCGTCACGGCGTCGTTGTCGATTGGTGTCACCTTAGGCACGTTGATGTTCCTTAACGTGTGGTTGATCATTTGGCCGAACCAGAAAGTCGTGATGGCGTCGACCGCGCAAGTGGCGGCCGGTGGCGCGGCTCTACCGGAGGCAGCGGCTGCCGGTCCGAAAGCCTTGTTGGCTTCGCGGACCAACGTCATGTTTTCGTTGGCGATGCTGTTTTTCATGGGCGCAGGCGCGCACCTGCCGTACGGTTTGTTTACCGAAATGGGCGCCGTGAAATTAGCCCTGATCCTACTCGTGATCGGTGGCCTGCAAGCCAATGCGCTGTTTGGCAAAGTCGGCCCGATGGCAACCGTCAAAGGTGTCATTCATTGCGGTGTTGGGCTTACGGTTGCGCTATTCGCCATTCTGGCGTTCTTGTAACAACGAAGGCGGTGACGATAGTTTTTGCGCGATCGTCACCG
>CAZYUS010000121.1:0-8772 GCA_964650615.1 uncultured Pseudomonadaceae bacterium
TTAGAATCGGCCGGATATCGCTGCGTGGCCGAAGTGATGGAGCATGGCGAGTTCGCTGTGCGTGGTTCTATTGTGGATTTATATCCGATGGGATCGAAGCAGCCTTACCGTTTGGATTTTTTTGGCGACGAAGTCGATGCCATCCGTTTGTTTGATCCGGAAACGCAATTATCCGGCGATAAACTGGAACGCATTGATCTCCTGCCTGCACATGAATATCCATGGAACGATGACGCCATTACTCGCTTCCGTCAGCAATTTCGTAATCGTTTTGAAGCGTCGATCCACGGCGAATCGATCTACGGACAAGTGAGCAAAGGCATCGCGCCGGCCGGACTCGAGTATTATCTCCCCTTATTTTTTGAACAGATGGCCACGCTGTTCGATTATCTGCCCTCCTCGTGTGCGTTTATTACGGTGGGTGATCTGCAAAATCACTGCGCCCAATTCTGGCAAGAACTAAACAATCGCTATGAAGATCGCAAAGTGGATATGTTGCGTCCGCTGCTGCCCCCCGGTGATTTGTATGTGCGCGAAGAAGAATTGTTTGCCGAATTAAAGCGTCGGCCACGATTAATTATTGATAACACGACCACCAACGCGGTGGCCGCTTCACCGTTGCCAGATATCAAACTCGATACACGTGCCTCGGCATCATTATCGGCATTGGCACAATTCATCGCACAATTTCCCGGGCGTGTTTTATTGTGTGCCGAATCGCCCGGACGTCGTGAAGTGTTGCTGCCGTTATTAACGCAATCTGGCATTAACGCGACATCGTGCGATTCCATTGCACAGTTTGCTCAAGGCAGTGAAAAATTGGCGCTGGTTATCGCGCCATTGGATCGCGGATTTATCGCAGATGATCAGTCGCTCGCTATTGTTTGTGAACCCGATCTTTTTGGCGAGCAACTGGTGCAGCAGCGGCGACGACGACGCAAAATTGCTGATCCCGATGCCATCATTAAAGATCTCGCAGAATTAAAAATCGGTGATCCGGTGGTGCATATCGATCACGGTGTTGGTCGTTACCAAGGTTTGCAGTGTTTAAGCGCTGGGGGAATCGAAGCGGAGTATTTGGTACTGGCCTATCACGGTAGCGATAAACTTTATGTTCCGGTAACGGCGTTACACCTCATCGGTCGATATTTAGGTCATTCTCCGGAGGCCGCGCCGCTAAATCGCCTTGGCACCGATCACTGGAGTAAAACCCGCCAGAAAGCCGCTGAAAAAATTCGCGATGTCGCGGCCGAGTTATTGGATATTTATGCCAAACGCGCGGCCCATCAAGGCATCGCCGCTCGCTTCGATGTTAATGACTATATGCGTTTTTCGGCTCAGTTCGCTTTTGAAGAAACGTTGGATCAACAATCGGCAATCGCTGCCGTGTTGTATGACTTGCAACAAGCCAAACCGATGGACCGTCTGGTTTGTGGTGATGTTGGTTTTGGTAAAACCGAAGTTGCTATGCGCGCGGCGTTTGTTGCGGTGCAAAGTGGTTGGCAGGTCGCGATCTTGGTGCCGACCACATTGTTGGCACAGCAACATTACAACTCGTTATGCGATCGTTTTGCCGATTGGCCAGTGCGCATCGAAGTATTGTCGCGTTTCAAATCGGCCAGCGAATCGAAAAAAGCACTACAGGAACTGGCCGATGGGAAAATCGACATCATTGTCGGGACTCATAAATTATTGCAACCGGATATCAAATTTTCGCAACTGGGTCTTTTGATTGTTGATGAAGAACATCGTTTTGGTGTGCGGCAAAAAGAACAAGTCAAAGCACTACGCGCCGACGTTCATATGCTCACCCTCACCGCAACACCTATCCCTCGAACGCTGAATATGTCGCTTTCCGGTATTCGGGATCTGTCGTTGATTACGACGCCGCCGGCCAAACGATTGGCGGTGAAAACGTTTGTTCGTGAACGCAGTGATGCGCAGATCAAAGAAGCCGTCATGCGCGAAATGATGCGCGGTGGTCAGGTGTACTTTTTGCACAACGATGTCGACAGTATTGAGCGTTGTGCCGAAGAACTACAACAATTATTGCCCGAAGCCGCGATCGGAATCGCGCATGGACAAATGCGTGAACGCGATCTCGAACAAGTCATGCGCGATTTTTATCACCAGCGATTTCATATTCTATTGTGCAGTACCATTATCGAAACCGGTATTGATGTGCCAAGTGCCAATACCATCATCATCGAGCGCGCCGATCGGCTGGGGTTAGCGCAATTACATCAACTGCGTGGACGCGTCGGACGGTCGCATCATCAGGCGTATTGTTATCTGATGACGCCACCGAAGGCGCTGTTAAGCGCCGATGCTGAAAAACGTCTCGATGCCATTTCCGCCTTTGATGATTTGGGTGCTGGTTTTTTACTGGCGTCGCAAGATCTGGAAATTCGCGGTGCTGGCGAATTATTGGGCGAGGAACAAAGTGGTCAGATCGAAGGGCTGGGGCTGTCGCTGTATCTGGAATTACTCGACGATGCCGTCAAAGCCTTAAAGGAAGGTCGCGAACCCAGCTTGCAACACGTGTTATCACAACGCACCGAAATTGAAGCGGGCATTCCGGCATTATTACCGGATGATTATGTTGCTGATATCGGTACGCGTTTGAGTTTGTATAAACGCATCGCTGGAGCGCAAGAACCGTCGCACATTGACGACTTGATGACCGAAGTCAGCGATCGATTCGGTCCCTTACCCGATGCGACCAAAAATCTGTTCTCACTCGCCCATCTTCGAATCAAGGCGACTGCGCTTCACATAAAAAAAATCGAGTTATTACCCACAGGTGCGCGCATCGAGTTTTTAGCCAACGCCGCACTGGACACGATTTTTCTTATCCAACTGATCCAGAAGCAATCGAAACGTTATCGCTTCGACGGCCCGCAGCATTTGCGGCACACCCGTGTCATGAAAGAAGATGCGGCCGATCGTTTACAGTGCATTACGGAGCTGTTGGTCGAACTGAAGCCAGCGGTCAATGCTAAAATCGCCATGCGTTAACCAGAGTTGAAGCTTATGTCCCAATATCGTGTGATCTTGTTTTCAATTATTTTTTTCGGTCTGGCCGAAGTCGCATCGTCGGCTGATCGTTGGTATGAAATCGAAGTCTTGGTTTTTGCACAAACCAAACCGGATCTCGCGGCCGAAAAATGGTCGCCGAATGATGCGGGACCGGCGCTTGCCGGAGCCGTGACGGTGAACACGTCATTACCGACTCCCGCAGCGGTTTTGTCGGCTGCGGCCAGCGCTGCCGACAACGCGATCAATAGCAATGATGCACTTAAAGTCTCAGTATTATCCGCGACACAATTGCAACTAAAAGATGCACTTAAGTCGTTTTCACGCTCACGCAATTATCGTCCGCTTTTGCACACTGGCTGGCGTCAACCTATTGGCAGCGGCAAAGAAGCATTTAAAGTGCGCCTCGCTGCGGGTAAAGATTTTAGCGCCGAGTTTGGTCAAAACGGATTGTTATTAAGCAGCGGAGCTGAACCGGCCATTCCCTTCGGACTATGGGAACTCGATGGCACCGTAAAATTCAGCGTTAAACAATTTTTGCATATCGAAAGCGATTTGATTTTCCGTTCGCTGCAAGCCGCGACATCGACCACTACCCTGCCCACGGCTGCCGCACCAAGTACGTCTGCCGATGCCAATACCAATCTTACGTGGCAAAGTGCGGATGCGCCGGTCTTGCAAGAGCAACTACAGTTTTTTCGCTTAACGCAAAGTCGTCGTTTAAAAGCAAAAGAACTGAATTATTTTGATCATCCCCTGTTCGGTATGTTGGTTGAGTTGCGGCCCTTAGAAGGTCGCAGTGAACCCGACAGCGAAACCGAAGAGTAAGTTAATCACAATGGCAAAGAATTACGAAGAAATTGCGTTAGCATTGGCGGCCGTTTGTCAGTGCGCGCGTCTGGTCAATGAATTGGCACAAACGGGAAAAACCGATTGGGTGTCAGCTGGCCCGTTGTTGGATAGTGTTTTACTCTTGGATGCGCAAACGACCGAAAGTCTTTATGGTGGTGTCAATAACTTACGTCCGGGATTATTGACGTTAGCGGATCAATTAAATTTGCAGCATCAAAAACGCGACGCACAAATAAGTCGCTATATTGCGAATTTATTGAATATCGAGAGACTATTAAACAAGCGTAACGATATACGCGATTTAATCGGTGTGCGACTGCAACAAAGCCAGCGCCTGCGTACGCATTTGCCTGATGATTGGGATGCTTTAATCAACAGTTTGGCGGGCATTTACAGCGATTCGATATCGACACTTTCTTTACGTATTCAGGTGCGTGGAGAATCACTGCATTTACAATCGAAAGAAAATCAGGCCCGCATCCGCGCCTTGTTATTAGCCGGAGTTCGTGCGGCCGTGTTATGGCGTCAATTAGGTGGACGTCGCCGCCAGTTTATTTTTTCGCGTCGTCACTTATTGACGGCAGTGCAGCAACTGTTACGAAAGTGAAAATACGTCAACGACAAATTTATTAGCGTATAAAAACAAAAACGCGTCAAACACTTTTGGTATTTGACGCGTTTTGTTTTATTTGGTGGGTCGGGGGAGATTCGAACTCCCGACCAACGGATTAAAAGTCCGCTGCTCTACCGGCTGAGCTACCGACCCATCGAAAGAGGCGCGTATTTTACGAATTTTGCACCGCTTTGCAAGCCCCAGATTCAACTAATTGAAAATTTTCAATCGCGCTCGTCTATCCACGCCATTTGTATGGCTTCCAATATCTTCTCGCCACAGCGATTGGGGGCATCATCAAACTCGGGAAGGGCCAACACCCAGCGCTGCAAATCAACGAAATTCACATAGCGCGGATCGACGTCAGGTCGTTGCTCGATCAACGCTAATGCAATATCTAATGTATCGGTCCATCGCAATGACATGGGCTTCCCTTAACGGCGTTCAGAAACTTGGTTAATGGTGTAGCGCGGGATCTCGATCTCCAGATCATCCTTGCCGACTTCTGCTTGGCAAGCCAATCGTGATTGCGGCGTTAATCCCCATGCCCTATCCAATAAATCATCTTCATCTTCGCTGGCCGTCGATAAACTCGACAGTCCTTTCTTAACGACCACATGACACGTCGTGCAAGCACATGACATTTCGCAGGCGTGCTCAATTTCGATGTGATTGCGCAACGCGGCGCGCATTATCGTTTCGCCGGTTGTCGCTTCAACCGTTAATCCATCAGGGCATAATTCGGGATGAGGTAAAAATTTTAGCTTAGGCATGACGCTCACATCGTATCGACATTTCGACCAACCAAGACATCAGCAATACTGCGATCCATTCGCTTGGCCGCAAAACCGCTGCTGACTTGATCCAGATTTTTTAGGCTCGCTTTAATCGCTAGCACATCACCGTGTTGAATTTCACTTTCAAGTTGTTGCATTGCGACGTGTATCGCGCGTTTTTCGACGATATCGAGCATTTCGCCATCGGCACGCAATGCCGCGCGCAGTGCCGCCAGCATTCGTTCGGCATCCACTTGCTGTTCACGCCATAGGCGTTGTTGGATATCCTCTTGTGCATTATCCATTGAGGATTGAATCATTTGTCGAATGCTTTCTTCACTTAAACCGTAACTGGGTTTGACTTGCACCGATGCTTGCACACCGGATAATAATTCCTGTGCAGAAACGCTTAAAAGTCCATCGGCGTCAACTTGAAACGTTACGCGAATACGCGCCGCACCGGCGACCATGGCCGGAATGCCGCGCAAATCGAAACGAGCCAATGATCGACAATCGTGCACCATTTCGCGTTCGCCCTGTACGACATGCAAACTCATGGCTGTTTGCCCATCAATATAGGTAGTGAATTCTTGCGCACGTGCGACTGGAATGGTGGTATTACGTGGAATAATTTTTTCGACAATGCCGCCCATGGTTTCGATGCCCAAACTCAGAGGATTGACATCGAGTAGCAACATATCATCAGCGGATTTATTACCGATCAATACATTCGCTTGAATCGCAGCGCCAATTGCGACGACTTTGTCAGGATCAATGTCGGTTAAAACGGTGCGACCAAAAAATGCCGACACCGCAGAGCGTACCGCCGGCATACGGGTTGAACCACCAACCATCACAATTTCACGTATTTCGCTGATCGCTAAACCGGCATCGCGCAAACAGCGGCGACAGGCATTCAACGTTCGTTTGATAAAAGGCTCGGCGACCGTTTTTAATTGTTCACGCGTTACCGTCAAGCAAACCCCATTGCCCAAATCAACCGCGACACTTTCTTGCGCGGTAAGCAATTCTTTTAGTTGACGAGCACGTTGCTGCAACGCGCGAAATTGCTTGGCGTCGTTGACGGTTAATCCGGATTGTTCGATGCACCAAGTCGCCAGCGCATGATCGATATCATCACCGCCCAATGCCGTATCGCCACCAGTGGCTAATACCTCGAATACCCCTTTTGATAAACGCAGAATCGAAATATCGAACGTGCCGCCACCTAAATCGAAAATAGCAAATACGCCTTCTTCGCGATTATCCAAACCGTAAGCTATGGCGGCGGCGGTTGGTTCGTTGAGTAAACGTAAAACGCGTAAACCGGACAATGTCGCCGCATCTTTGGTGGCTTGCCGTTGTGCATCATCGAAATACGCCGGAACCGTAATCACGACGCCCTGTACGTCTGCATCTAAATGATCACGAAAACGCAGCGCCAGTGCTTTTAATATTTCGCTCGACGCTTCAACCGGAGTACGCAAACCGGCTGCGGTAACAAATGCCGGTAAACCATCAGACGTGGTGGAAAATTGATGCGCTTGTTTACCAGGAAATTGCTCGATGTCGGCGACGCCGCGCCCCATTAATCGTTTAACTGATAATAAACTGTTCGCCGGGTCATCAGCGGCATTTTCAAGCACATGACGACCAACTTCCGCCTGACCATCACTACTATATTTAATGGCAGAGGGCAGCAAATGGTGGCCATTTTGATCAGCCAATGTTTCGGCTAATCCGCTACGGACGGTAGCAATTAATGAATTCGTGGTCCCCAGATCGATGCCGGCGGCCAGCAAATGTTGGTGCGGTGCCGCACTCATTCCGGGTTCAGCAATTTGCAGCAGAGACATAAACAAACTCTCGGAGATTGACCTAGATGCTGACGTTACGATAGTTCTTCAAGCGTTTGCAGACGCTGTTCGGCTTCGTTCAATAATTTGCGAAAAAACATTAACTTTTGTATTTCGACACGGCCGGTTTCCAAGTTTAATAAATCCAAATCAGAAAAAATACCGGCCAGCTTATGTTCTTGTCGACGCCAATCATCGTGTAATTGTTGTGTGAGCGACATTAGCGCTTCAAGATCACCCTCTGCTTCGGCCTGTTCAATCTTTTCGCGCCATTCAATTTGCGCGATAAGAAAAGCGGGATCCGCGATGGTTTTCTCGTCTTGCCAATGACCGCCGCGTAATTGCCATAAATAACGCGCACGCAACACGGCATCTTTCAGGGTTTGGTAAGCGTCGTTTAACTCGGCGGCGCGATTGACAGACAATAACCGCTCATTATCGGAACTGTTGGCAAAGCGATCGGGATGAATCGCTCGTTGCAAATCGCGATAACGCTGTGCCAAATCGTTTAAGTCGATCGCAAACGATTCTTGTAGGCCGAAGAGAACGAAATAATTAGTCATCAAACCGTAAAACTTTCGCCGCAACCGCACTCGGCTTTCATGTTAGGGTTGGTGAATTTAAATCCTTCGTTTAACCCTTCTTTAACGAAATCCATTTGTGTTCCGTCGATATAAACCAGACTTTTTTTATCGACGATGATCTGTACACCTTTGTCTTCGAATACTTGATCGTCATCGCTTTTACTGTCGACGAATTCCAATACATAAGAAAGTCCAGAGCAACCGGTGGTCTTAACACCTAAGCGCACGCCAATTCCTTTGCCGCGATTGACTAAAAAAGTCTTCACGCGTTCCGCCGCGCGTTCGGATAATGTAATCGCCACGTCAATACCTCGTTACGCGTTATGTTTGCGTTTATAGTCTTCCACCGCTGCTTTAATGGCATCTTCTGCCAAAACCGAACAGTGGATTTTTACCGGTGGCAGCGCCAATTCTTGCGCGATATCGGTATTTTTGATCGTGGCTGCTTCATCCAGTGTTTTACCTTTTACCCATTCCGTCACGAGTGAGCTGGAGGCGATGGCAGAACCGCATCCGTAGGTTTTGAATCGCGCGTCTTCGATGCGGCCATCTTTCCCCACTTTTATTTGCAATTTCATCACGTCACCGCAAGCGGGCGCGCCAACCATGCCGGTGCCGACGTCTTCATCGCCTTTTTCAAAGCTACCGACGTTGCGTGGATTTTCGTAATGATCAATGACTTTATTACTGTACGACATCGTAAACCTCTACAGTGCAGCGTTGATGTGTAGGCATAAATAACGTTAACTTAATGGGCGACCCATTCAACTTTGGCTAAATCGACGCCGTCTTTATACATTTCCCACAACGGCGACATTTCACGCAAACGACCTACAGCGGATTGTATGTGCGAAATCGCGAAGTCGATTTGCTCTTCGGTGGTAAAACGGCCAATCGAAAAACGCAATGAACTGTGCGCTAATTCGTCAGACAGTCCTAGGGCTCGCAAAACATAAGACGGTTCTAATGACGCGGATGTACACGCCGAGCCACTTGAAACGGCGAGATCTTTTAACGCCATGATCAGCGATTCGCCTTCGACGTAATTGAACGAT
>CAZYUS010000122.1:0-8699 GCA_964650615.1 uncultured Pseudomonadaceae bacterium
CAAAACGATAATGAGGCCTACCGTGAAGTGGCTTAAGCGATCACATCACCCTCCCAACACTCGGATCGGTATCTACCTCGGACAGCAGATCTACGCACTGATCGCAACCGCCGACCGCACCGACACACCGTACCGGCAAACCTTTTCCGCCCACGACCTCGACATCGCCGCCGCCGAGTTAGCGTCGTTGTGCCGTGAAAAACGCTGGCGAGGCTTATTTTGCGATCTCGTCTTGGGTAGCGAATTCGTGAAATTGCAGCAAACCGACAGCCCCAAGGTGCCGGAAAACGAGCGCAATCAGGCGCTCATGTGGTCGCTGCGCGATATGATGGAGTTTCCGGTCAACGAGGCCTTGCTGCAAAGCTTTACCTTGCCGCCCGCCGTGCAACGAGGCGGCGATCGGGTTTATGCGGCGTTTTGCCACAAACCCAAGATCCAGCAACTGATCCAACCGATCTTACAGGCCGGTCTGCAGATCGCTTCGATAGATATCCCCGAATTGACGCTAGGCAACGCCCTGCGACTACAGGACCCGCTACCGGCCACTAGCGCCATACTGTTCGACAATAATCGCGGTGCGGTGCTCTACCTGTATTACAACGATGATTTAGTGTTGTCGCGCCAATTAGCCGGTGTGGCCACACTCAGTTCGTGGTCAGCCGACGAGCTAAAAAACAGCGACACTTTTTTGCTTGAGGTGCAACGTACGCTGGATTTTTTTGAGCGCCAGATCGCGCGCCGCCCCGTGCAACAACTGTTTCTACCGGCACTCAATTTATTTTCCAACGACATCGAGCAATTATTAAAAAATAATTTGAACGTCAGTGTCTCCGCACTGCCCATGCAAGACGACGATATTGCACCGGCCCATCGTATGGCGACCACGCTGGCAACTGCTGCCACGCTCAGGCGTGAGGTCGATCATGCAACGCATTAATTTTTTTAGTGCCGATTTATTACCACAACGCCAGCGTTTCGATTTTCGCCAACTGCTGTTCGCTTTACCCGTTGTGTTCGTGTTACTTATTATTGTTTGGTGTTATCACTTTTTCGCGTTGCGTCACCTGCACACGCTTACCCAACAGCAGCAGACCAAATTGGAACAGTTACTTAACGACGTGCAACAAAAGCAAGCCAGCGTCGCTGCGGAGCAACCGCTGCTGCCGCTAATCGAATTACAAGAGCAATTAAAACAACGTCAGGCGTTTTTGTATAACGTACAAAAACAAAGTGGTTCGCTGCAAGGTTTCAGTCAAGTATTGGATGCGTTAGCGCAACTGGCGCAACCGTCCATCTGGCTCACCGGCATTTATGTCGATGCACGAGTATTGCAGTTTAAAGGTGCCACCTTAAAACCCGATCAGATGCCGGATTGGATTGCACAGTTACAGCAACTTCCGGCCTTACAAAATGCCCATTTTTCACAACTGGAACTACAACGCGATGGCGACAAACCCATCCTAATCTTTGATCTGAACGGGCAATTACCATGACGATTGCCACCATTGAACAGGCTTTTAATCGCTTGCAAACGCGCGAACGGATACTCATTTTCTGTGCGTCTCTCACCCTCATTCTGTTTATTTTTAACGTCACATTCCTGCAACCGCTGTCGCACCAACTCGCTGACGAGAGACAACAGCAACATGACATGGATATACAGCGGCAACAATTATTAACCGAACTCGCGGCGTTAACATCGCGCCAGCAGCGCGAGCAGGCCTCAGCGGAACAGCGGATGCTGAGTGACCAGCTGGCCGACGTTGAACGCACGATCGCGCGGCACGCCGAGCAAATGGTGCCACCCGGAAAAATGGTCGAACTATTAAAACAGGTATTGCAACAGCACCACGGCATTGAACTGATTTCGCTGCAACGTGCGGCATCGACATCAACAACAGCAACGGTCGAAAGCGCATCTTCGCCGACATATTACCAACACCCAATGACCATCACCTTGCGTGGCAATTATTTTGATGTGCGAAATTATTTACGCGACCTCGAAGAACTCCCCTGGCGTTTACAATGGCAATCGTTGCGTTACGAGGTTGAACGCTACCCGTTGGCGCGTGTGAGCATCGAAGTGACGAGTTTGAGTGAGCACAAGGAATGGCTGCAATGAAATCCTTTTGGTTGACGATAGCGATATTATTTTCCAGTTTTACTGCCATCGCCGCTAACGATCCGACTCGCCCCGGATGGCAGGACAATGCGCAAAGCGGTTCTCGCCACGAAGCGCCCGACAGGGGGGCGTTAATGCCAGAAAACGAACCGCTCAGTGGCGTGTTGTACAGCAAGCAACGTCAAGTGGTTTTACTCAACAAACGCTTTTATCGCGTCGGTGATTGGATCGGACGGCAAAAATTAATCCGCATCGCGCCCGATCGCATCTGGTTGCAAACACCAGCAACCGATGGTTCGGCGGCACGCGAAATCGCGATTCACTTTCCGCGCGTCGCCACCATACAAAAATCCACCAAGGTCAACGCCAATGACTAATTCATCCTCATTTAATGCCAACGTTGCGCTAATAGCATTTGCCTCGCTGGTTGCACTCAACGCCTGCACCGTGCAACGCAGCCCGTCGCGTCTGGACACGCGCTTCGAGCCTGTGAAAAAAGTCGCGCCGATTTCATCGCCCGCTGCGCCAACGGCAGCGCCCGTTGCTCCTACCACCACCGTCGCACCTTTGCCACCCGAACCACATTTTGATCTCAATATTATCGACGCCGATGCGCGCAGTTTCTTTTTAAGCCTAACCACCGACACCGATTACAACATCGTCGTCCATCCGGATGTGAGCGGCAAGATCTCGTTACAGCTGCGGCATGTCACGGTGCCGGAAGTGTTGAACATTGCGCGCGACGTTTACGGTTACGATTTCGTGCGCAAAGGCAATTTATTTACCGTCAGCGGAAGCGGAATGCAAACTCACGTCATTCCAATTAACTACCTTAATTTGAAACGCAGCGGTCAAACGGAAACGCGTGTTACCGCCGGACAAGGCAATAACAGCAATTCGAATGGCAGCAATAATGGCGCGAGCAACAATAACGCCGAGCAGCGCACCAGCACACGCATTGAAACATCGAATGAATCCGATTGGTGGAAAGAACTCGACGTCACCTTGCAAACGTTAATCGCTGGTAGCGAGGGCGGTAAAGTGATTATCAATGCCAACGCGGGGGTGGTGGTGGTGCGCGCGCGCCCCAACGAACTGCGTGCTGTGCGACAATTTTTGCAGGCCGCCGAGGCAACGCTTAATCGGCAGGTTATTTTAGAAGCAAAAATTATTGAAGTGACATTGGGCAGCGGATTTCAAGCCGGCATAGATTGGGCCAATATCACGTCGCAAGCCGATGGTGATACCGTTTCGACAGGGCTTAACGGACAGGTCTTGCAAACCGCCCCGTCTGCTTCACCGATTAACGGCATTTTTTCGACCGCATTCGCCGGCGGCGACTTCAACGCCACCATCGAATTGTTAAAAACGCAAGGCGATGTGCAAGTGTTATCCAGCCCGCGCATTGCCACGCTGAACAATCAGAAAGCCGTAATTAAAGTCGGTACCGACGAATTTTTTGTCACTAATGTCTCTCAAACTAATGTCGCCAGCAGCGGCGGGAACACCAGTACACCGCAAGTCAATTTCTCTTCATTCTTTTCCGGCATCGCACTGGATGTCACGCCACAAGTTAGTGAAAGCGGTGAAATTGTTTTGCATATGCACCCCAGTGTTTCCGAAGTGGTGGATCAGACCAAAGAATTGAAAGTATTCGATGCCGAATTTTCTCTGCCGCTTGCTTTATCAAGCGTGCGTGAAACCGACGCCATCGTGCGCGCGCGCAGCGGTCAGGTGGTGCTTATCGGCGGCTTAATGCAAAACAAACAAGTCAGTGACGAGGCCGGAATTCCGTTACTGTCTGACATCCCTTTTATCGGTGGCTTGTTTCGGCAAACCCGTTTAAGCAGCGCCAAAAGTGAATTGGTTATTTTGCTGCGAGCGGTGCTCGCCAGCGATGAACAAATGGAAGACGAAGTCGAAAAAAGCGAACGTCGTGTGCAAGCCTTGCAACCGGAGAGCAGCGAAAAACCATGATCTGCATTCACTTGACGTCATCTGATGCTCATCATCGGTGTCAAACCGGAGTAAGACAGCGATGAACAAAAACAAGATCCGCATCGGTGATTTGCTGGTCGATAATGGCGTCATTAGCACCGAGCAATTGAAACAGGCTCTGGAACAACAACGCAAAACCGGTTTGCGCTTGGGGGCGACCCTTATTGATATGAAGTTAGTCGAAGAAACGCAATTACTAAAATTGCTCGCCCAGCAAATGAAAATTCCGTTCTTGGAGTTGGCGCGCCACCGACTCAATGAACAAACCGCGCATAAATTAACCGAGGTGCAAGCACGACGATTTCGAGCAATCGTCATCGAAGAGAGCCATGCCCATTTTCTCGTGGCCATGTCTGACCCAACCGATCTTACTCGCGTTGATGATCTACAAAGTTTATTGAATAAGCCGCTGCAAATCGCCGTCGCGCGTGAATCGGATCTGATGCATGCCATCGAGATGGTTTACCGGCACACCGAACAGATTGAAAACTTAGCGCAGGAAGTCGGCGAATCTAACGCCGATCAATTTGATTTAGCCAGTTTAACCGAATCCGTAGATGTTTCCGAAGCGCCGGTCGCGCGACTGTTGCAAAGCATCTTCGATGAAGCGTTAAAACAAAACGCGTCCGACATACACATCGAACCGGAAGAAAATTTGTTGCGCATACGTAAGCGCGTCGATGGCCAGCTGCAAGAAACCGTGATCCGCGAATCGCGCATCGCCTCGGCACTGGTGTTGCGTTTGAAATTAATGGCCAATCTCGATATTTCTGAAAAGCGCAAACCACAAGATGGCCGTTTCAATATGATCGTTAATCATCGCAGCATTGATGTGCGATTGGCCACGCTGCCGGTGCAATATGGCGAGATGGTGGTAATGCGTTTATTGGATCAAAGCAAAGGTCAGTTGCGTCTCGAACAGATCGGTATGGACGATGAAATGCTCACCGCCTTTCGCGAGATTTTGGCCACCCCTCACGGCATTGTGTTAGTCACCGGTCCCACCGGTTCCGGTAAATCCACCACGTTGTATGCCGCATTAAATGAATTGAATAACGAAGCGGTAAAAATCGTTACCGTTGAAGATCCGGTGGAATATCGCCTGCCGCGCGTTAACCAAGTTCAGGTTAATACCAAGATCGACCTAACGTTTTCAGCAACACTACGCACCGTTTTGCGGGCCGATCCCGACATCATCATGATTGGTGAAATGCGCGATACCGAAACCGCGCAGATCGGTTTGCGCGCCGCGCTCACCGGTCATTTAGTGTTATCCACTTTACACACCAACGATGCGATCGCAAGCGCCATGCGACTAACCGATATGGGGATTGAACCGTATTTGGTCGCAAGCACATTGCGCGCCGTTATCGCACAACGACTCATTCGTCGCTTATGCGATTTTTGCGCCCAAAAGCAGGACGTCAGTGCGCAACAAAAGATCTGGCTGCAACAAGTCGGTGCCGATCCTGCACACGTTTTTCTTTGCCCACAGGGTTGCGAGCGCTGCAATCAAAGTGGTTATCGCGGGCGATTAGGCGTGTTCGAATTATTGCGTTTTGACGATACATTGGCCGATGCGTTGCGTAGCGGCGACGCCAGTCACTTCATCGCACAAGCGCGTAAAACCCGCCACTATGTTCCGTTGGCCATGAGCGCCCTGCACTATGCGATCGCGGGAAAAACCTCGCTTGAAGAAGTCATGCGCGTGGCCGATGCCGGAATGGGAAGTCACTGACAATGCCGATATTTTGGTACAGCGGGCGCGATCGAAACGGCGCAAAAGTAGAGGCCGAACGTGAGGCGACAAACGCCGATGCATTGCTGCTACGCTTGCAGGAAGACGAGATTATCCCGCTGCAAATCGAAGAACGTTCGCCGTCCATACAATCGACTTCGGCGACCATAAAATGGCCGTGGCAGGCAGCGAAAACCATTCCGCTGGTCGATTTAATTATGTTTAGTAGGCAAATGTTTTCGTTGATGAAATCCGGAGTGCCGATCTTGCGCGCCATGGCCGGACTTGCCGATAGCGCGCACCGTCCGCAATTAAAATCAACCTTGCATGAGGTGGGCGACGATTTATCCGCCGGCAATGAATTGGCCGTGGCCCTTGGCAAACATCCCGATATTTTTAGCGCACTGTACATTAGCCTGATTCACGTTGGAGAAAATACCGGACGCCTCGATCTGGCATTCGAGCAGATCGCTAAATACCTTGAAATTGAATTTATCACGCGTCAACGCATCAGCAGCGCGATGCGCTACCCCATCATTGTTTTGGTCGTCATGGCAATCGCCATGGTAATCATGAATATCTTTGTCATCCCGGCATTCTCCGGTTTGTTCGCGGCATTTAATGGCGAATTGCCATTACCGACGCAACTCATTATTGCGACATCGAATTTTTTCGTCGCCATGTGGCCGTTATTATTACTCGCAACGATCGCCGGCATTATCACGTTACAACGCTGGATAAAAACCGAGCGCGGAAAATTACAGTGGGATGGCTGGAAAATTCGTTGGCCTATCATCGGAAAGATATTTTATGAAGCAACATTAGCGCGCTTCGCGCGCGCTTTTGCGACGTGTCAACGCGCTGGCGTTCCGATCTCGGTGGCAATGGGCATCGTCGCGAATGCGGTGGACAATGCCTACATCGGCGACAAGATCCGCGCCATGCGAGAAGGCATTGAGCGCGGTGAAAGCATCAGCAAAACCGCGCGGCATTCGGCTTTGTTTTCGCCGTTGGTCATGCAAATGCTGATCGTGGGCGAAGAAACTGGCCAAATCGATCAACTGATGGATGAAGTCGCCGACTTTTACGAACGCGAAGTGGATTACAACTTACGCACGTTATCGGATGCCATCCAACCGATTTTGATCATTGCGCTCGGCGCAATGGTGTTGGCGCTAGCATTGGGTATTTTTCTGCCGATGTGGAAGCTGGCGTCGGTGGCACGCGGTGGATAGCGCCAACCCACGTCGCGATTTAATTAACACTCGTTCGCAACGATTGTTGGAATTTTCCGTGGTTCTATTGCTAGGCGTTACGACACTGTGGCAACTCAGCCCTAGCCTTCATGACAGTATGAAATTGGCGCACGAAACCGTGCTCAAACAATGCGCCAGTGCGCTACGTGACAGCGTGCACTTTGCGCAACTGCAACAACACGCTCACGCGATAAGTCACTCACCGCGACTGCAAGCGCTGCTTTTAGCAAAGCGCACCGCGACGCTCACCAAATCCGATTGTCTGGTGTTGTGGCGTGCGCTGTTGGGTGATGCCGCGCCGCAGGCCAGCGAACAAGCGGGCGAGCCATTTTTAATCGGACTAAAAAGCGACGAACGGCAACAATCGGGTTGCCATTTTCGTTATACATTGGCGGGAAATATGTTTATCGACTATTTTCCTAAGAGCGATGTCGTCATCGTTGACGACGTTTATTGAGTAAGAGTGCGGAGGTTGTGATGAAAGCGCGTGGTTTCACTTTAATCGAGTTAATTGTGGTCTTGGTGATCTTGGGCATTTTGGCCGCCACGGCGGCACCGCTCTTTGTTGACATAAAAAAAGATGCCAACAAAGCGGTTATTCAAGGCGTGGAAGCGTCCATTCGTAGCGCGGCGACCATGGTGCATGCGAAAGCGTTAATTCAAGGCGTTACTACCGGGACAGTCGATATGAATGGTGATGGTGACACCGCCGATGCCGTCGATGTTGCCGTGGTAAATGGTTATCCGTCATCAGAAGATTTGGATAAGGTTTTGCAGTTGTCCTCCACCGGTGCGACGGGTGATTTCACGTTAACGGAAGATGGCGGCGGCACGTTTACTACCGTCGATGCCAATAAAGCCACCACACCGGCGACCTGCCGTGTCACTTATACCGAGGCCGCATCAGGTGCCACACCCGGCATCGCTTCCGCTTTTGGCGGCTGCTGATCGTGAGCAATGAAGATTGCGCGCAAGCGGCGTTTTGTATGCGCCGCTTTTACTTTAATTGAAACCATCGCCGTTCTGATCGTTCTGGGCATTTTATCGGCGTCTGTTGCACCACTTTTTATGCAGTCGTCCAGTTTTAATGCCCGCACCACTCGCGATGAAATCATCGCGAGTGTTCGTTATGCGCAACAGTTGGCGAGCGCCGATCAATCCCTCACCATAGCGTTTGTCACGACAACCACGACCTTTTCGATCACCCGAAATGGCGTCGCCATCGCGCTTGCCGATAGCAGCGGCAACTATCCACGTACGCTTGACGATAATTTAAGTTTAAGCCCAGCCACCACGTTAACGTTTTCATCCCTCGGCGATACCACCGCCACCACCTTTACGCTCAATGCCTTAGAAAAAATTTGCGTAGCGGCAACGGGATATGCGTATGCGTGTTAAATCGAAAATGTTACGTACGTATGGATCTCGTAGGGGCGATTCACGAATCGCCCAACCCACCCCACCTACGCGATCCATTCGGGCAATTCGTGAATTGCCCCTACAAATGTCAAACATTTGCTCTCGTCGTTTTCGTAGGGGCGATTCACGAATCGCCCAACCCACCCCACCTACGCGATCCATTCGG
>CAZYUS010000123.1:0-8664 GCA_964650615.1 uncultured Pseudomonadaceae bacterium
AAAAGCAAGCCGAATCCATTTTGGTTTCGGCTCGTCAGTTGGCGCAAAATCACGGCGTGACGTTTTATTGCGAATCGTCGGAATGCGATTCGCCCTATGAAGGCATTATCGCGGCTGCCCAAAAAAACAATTGTGATTTGATTTTTATGTCGTCGCACGGACGCCGTGGTGTACGCGCGTTGCTATTGGGATCAGAAACGCAAAAAGTGTTAACACACTGCAAAATTCCGGTGTTGGTTTACCGCTGAACATAAGCAAAAGCGTTGCATTGCATCACGCCTTCATTGACGTGTTTTCAATGCGACATTGCAAACTCTTCGCGTGGTGAATAAGCCCTTCGGCCTCAGCCAATCGTGCGGCAGATTGATACAGCGTATCGGCGGATGACAACGTTTGCCGTGTCTGCAAGCGCAGAAAATCGGCCACCGATAATCCGGCACTGCGCCGTGCGCTGCCGCTGGTCGGCAAGGTGTGATTGGGACCGCTTAAATAATCCCCCAACGCTACCGGCGATTTGGCACCGATAAATAGCGCGCCGTAATGATGTAAGCCTTGTGGTGGAATCGAATTGGCGCACCAGTGCAAATGTTCGGGGGCATAGGTGTTGCAAAACGCAACCAGATCATTTGGGTTATCCGCGTAAACCAATTGAATTTGTTGCCGCGTCAAGAGCGTGCGGCCCGCATCGTGATTATTGAGTTTATGTTGCAGTTTGAGCAGCGCGGTGCCGGAACATGACACGATCACCGCGCTGGCATCGGGACCGTGTTCACTTTGTGCCAGCGCGTCTTCGACGATCCAATCAAGCGGTGCATTATCGTCAATGGTGATCAACACCTCACTCGGCCCAGCCACGGTGTCGATGCGAATTTTTTTCTGCAGTTGTGCTTTGGCTTCGGCGACATAGGCATTGCCCGGACCCACCACCATATCGCAAGGCAACATGCTGTCGTAGCCATACGCGGCAGCGGCGATCGCTTGTGCGCCACCGATGTGTAAAAACTGCGTCGCACCCGCTAAAGAAGCGGCGGCCAATAACGCTTCGTTGCGAGAAGGCGACAACGCAATGCGACTGCAGCAGCCAGCGACCTTTGCCGGAATGAGTGTCATTAACGCGGTCGAGATCAAGGGCGCTTTGCCGCCCGGAATATAGGCCGCGATGCGTTCAATCGGTGCTGCTATTTGTGCGTACTCGCCGTATTCATCGTGAAACGTGCGGGTCGTGAAACTTTGCATTTGAAATTCGGCAAATCGTTCGATACGGCGAGCGGCTAAACGAATGGCATCACGCAGCGGATCGTCGAGCGCGTAAGCGTCAAACGGCGCTAATTTGATCCACTGCGGTTTGAAGCGATCAATTTTTTTGCTGTATTCATTGATGGCACTGTCACCAGATGTCGCCACGTCGGCAATTAGCGCACTCACGCGCGCGGCAATATCGTCGTGGTTGCCAAGCATTGGTCGTTGCCATTTATTTGCGGCAATAATCATTTGTGACGGGCTCGCAATTCGTTTTCGATTTCACTTAATGAAACACCTTTGGCGCGTGCATTGACGAGCGCAAAATACAATAAATCCGCTGCTTCCCAGCGCACGTGTTCGGGCGTTTGCGCTTCGATCAATTCTTCGGTTTCTTCCCGTAATTTCTCGGCGCGCAAATCGCCACTGGCAAACAAACTGGCCGTGTAGGATTGCGGCGGAGCCGATTGTTGCCGCGCGGCCAACACGGAGTCGAGCGTGCTTAAGTTAAAGCGATTGCGCTGCGAAGGAAAACAACTCCAACGTTGCAAGTGGCAGGCTAAATCGGTTTGTTCGACCTGAAAAATCAGGCTATCGCCGTCGCAATCGAAATCGACCCGACGCAAAATTTGCGTGTGTCCCGAGGTCTCGCCCTTGCGCCATAACGCATTGCGTGAGCGGCTCCAATAAACACCGCGCCGCTCCGTCAACGCTAAACGTAAGGATGCAACGGTTGAATAAGCGAGCATCAGCACTTCTTTGCTGTGAACGTCTTGCACAATGGTCGGAACCAAGGTTTGTTTATCAAACGCCACGCTGGCGATAAACCCGTCGGTTAATGACATTGCGCCGGTATATACCGCCATGCCAATTTGGCCATTGGCTCCTAATGAACGTAAAAACTGCAGATCGTCGGCGCTGCTTATGCCGCCGGCAATGGTCACCGGAATCGACGATTGTTTGATGATATTTTTTACGCGGTCGCGATCCAGCCCCTGCATCATGCCTTCTTTTAATACTTGCGTATAAAGAAACTCGCTGCATTTTTGACCTAAAAGTGGCAATACATCCATCACTTTTTCTTGCGTGCTTTCAGTCCAGCCTTTTACGACTAATTCGTCACCTTTGGCGTCAATGGCGAAAATTAAGGCATCACGTGGTAATTCGTTTACCCATGGCTCGCGTGCGGCGGTTCCGATAATAATTTTGCTGGCACCGGCTTTTAAATACTCGATCGCCGTTGCTTTGTCGCGAATGCCGCCACCGACGCGGCAGGCGTGTTTTTTCAATAGCGATTTAATCAGTGTTTTGTTATCGCCCTCACCGAGTGCCGCGTTCAGATCAATAAGTGCCACTTCGCCGAAAAGAGAAAATTGTTCGAGCAATTCGAAAACATCATCGCGCGCCAAAACCTTTTCTTTGCCTTGTCGCCATTGCACCGCTTGTCCGTTGTATAAATCAATGCTGGGAATAATCACGTTGTTGTACCTGTGTATTTAATCGAATGAGTGGTTGGTGTATTGGGATACGTTGGTTGCCATCTGACTGGTATGTGATGTCGTTGCATCGTTGCTTTGATGTCGTTTACGTTGACTTCGTTGCGATGAAAAATTCCAGCGGCCAACGCTGCATCGGCACCGGACGCGAACACATCAACAAAATGCTGCGCCGTTTTTGCGCCGCCAGAGGCAATCACCGGAATGCTTAATTCGCGTCCTAGCGCGCCGGTTAATATTTGCTCGAACCCAGCACCGGTGCCATCGCGATCGATGCACGTTAAGAGCAATTCACCTGCACCACGCGCGGCGACTTCATTGGCCCACGGAACGATGTGTTTTTCGGTGACGCGTGTTCCGCCGTGGCTGTAAACCACGCCATCGTTTGTGCTATCGCGAAAGTCGATGGCCACAACAATGCACTGCGCGCCGAAATGCGCCGCCGCTTGATCAATGAGATCGGGTTGCGCCAACGCAGCGGAATTTAGACTGACTTTATCGGCACCGGCTTCTAGCATGTCGTGAATATCAGCAAGACAACGAATGCCGCCACCGACGGTAAAGGGAATGGATAATGTGCTTGCGACGCGCGCAACCATTTCTCTTGCCGTTTGGCGCGCTTCTAGCGAGGCGCTGATGTCCAGCAATACGATTTCGTCGGCACCTTGATCTTCGTAGCGTTTTGCCAATTCAACCGGATCGCCCATGTCTTTTAATGCGATAAATTGTTCGCCTTTGACGACACGACCGTCGCGCACGTCGAGACAAGGAATAATGCGTTTTAGCAGAGCCATTGTTGCAATAACCTCATGCCGGTTGCGCCGGATTTTTCAGGGTGAAATTGACAGGCGATAAGATTGCCTCGTTGCACCACCGCACTAAAGGCTTGGCCGTATTCGCAACGTGCGACGGTGGCGGAGAAAACCGGTGCCACAAACGAATTCACGAAATAAACCTGATCGTGTGCCGTTTTGTTTTCCCAGTGAATGTCGGCCCATCCCATCATCGGCTGTTTCGGGCTGTGCAGTTTGTTCACGCTATGATCGAAAACGCACAACCCGCTGATGCCTGGATTTTCTTCACTGGCACGAAATAAAATTTGCAGGCCAACGCAAATACCCAGCAGCGGTTTATCGTGTTGTATCCAGTCACGTAAATAATTGCCCCAACCGTGGCGTTGCAGATGGATCATCACCGGCCCGAAACGACCTTGCCCCGGGATCACCAACTGATCAACGGTGGCGGTATCCGGCGCGTTGAGTCGCACGCATTCACGTCCCGACCGTTCGATCGCCGCTTGCAGGCTACGAATATTGCCCGCGCCGGTTTCCACGATGCCGATCACCGATGGTTTGCTCATAATTGTCCTTTGGTACTGCTAATGCCTTCGTCACTGACGCTCAATGCTTCGCGTAAAGCGCGCGCCAGTGCTTTAAAACTGGCTTCAATCAGATGGTGATGGTTGTCAAAATATTCGGTTTTAATATGCAAACTAAATTGCCCGCGTGTCGCCAGTGTTTTGAAAAAATGCGGCCACATTTCGGTGGCAATAGCGCCCACGGTTTCTCGCGCAAACGGTAGATGTGTAACGCAATGACCTCGGCCATCGAGATCCACGGCGCACAGCACCAATGTCGAATCCATCGGCAACAAGCGTTGGCCGTAACGCGTCAATCCTTGTCGTGATTGGCGCAAATCGTTGAGCGCATCGCCAAGCACAATCGCAACGTCTTCGATCAAATGGTGATCATCAACGTCAATATCACCGTTGGCCTGCAATTGCAGATCCCATCCTCCGTGAAATGCCAGTTGCTCCAGTAAGTGATCAAAAAATTTAAGTCCTGTGTCAATGTTAACGTCTTTTTTACCATCGACATTCAGTTGCAACGAGATCGATGTCTCGCGCGTTTCGCGCGCTTTCGAGATGATGGTGCTCATAATAATTCCTGCAATTGGTTGATATCGTCGATGACGAGGTCGGCCCCCGCTTGTCGCAAGGCGTTTTCATTGTGGCAACCAATACCGATGGCGACGGCATTCGCGCCGCGTGCGGCGCGCATGTCATCGACGCTGTCACCGACCATCCACGTTAATCGCGTTTTAAAGGTTTGCTGCATTTTATTGATACCTTCAGGATCCGGTTTTAAGTGGCTGACATCATCACGTGAAACCAGCGCGTCAACACTCCACGGCAAACGATGCGTACCGCTGAGTGCTTCGTTGGCTGGGCGTCCAGTGACAACAGCGGTGCGAAAGCGGCGTAACGTTGGCACGCACGCGGTTGATACCAATATTTTTTCGCGCGTGTTAAAGCCGTTTTCACCTTCGTAAAACGATTGAAAACACGTAATGATTTTATCGAGATCAAGGCTGATGCCGAGATCGCCTAATAAGGCTTGCGTTAATTTCCAGTCGTCGTTGAATCCACCGTTGTTGCGTTTATTTTGTATCGTGTCGAACGCGATCGATTGCGCCGAAAAATGTTTAACCGTTTCGGCAACACATTGATCATAGCTGGCACGGGTGTCAATCAATACGCCATCCATATCGAGACATAATAACTGTGGTTTTAGCGCGAGTTCGAGTACGCGCAACAGCAGTCCTTCATCGAGTGGGATGGTGATGCGTATACAGCCTTCGAGTTCGTTTTCGCTAAAGCAACGCACTTTAATAGCATTACGTTCCAATACGGCGGCTACTAACCGAGCGCGCAACGGGTTTAGGCGCAGCAAAACAAAATTGCCTTCGCTCGCCATGACCGTAACGCCCATGGCGATTAAGCGCGTGCGCACCGTTTCGCGGTTGGTTTGTATCGTTTTTACGTAAGTCAGTTGATCGTTTTGCGCGTGGTCACTTAATGCCGCCCGCGCCAACTGCAAACTGATGCCGGAAACGTTAAAAGGCGGTGTTAAATCTCGTACACACGCGATCAAACTATCATTGCCCAGCAAATAACCGACGCGTAGCGCCGCCATGCCATACACTTTCGAAAAACTTCTTAACACGAAAACATTATCGTAATCGCGACTTAAGGCGGCGCTGTAATCCGTGCGGCAAAATTCGGCGTAAGCAGCGTCAAATAGCACGACACTGCCCTTGGTGCGAGCTGTTTCGATGACCTGACGAACGAACTGCTCCGGCAACGCTTCGCCAGTTGGGTTATTGGGGCTGGTGAGTGCAATGATTTGTCGCGGTTGAATGGCGTTAAGCAACGCTTTTTGATCAACAGATAGGTCGCGATTGGCGGACAGTTCTACCACGGTTAAATCGTTGCGTGCGGCCGTAACGCGATACTGACTGAACGCTGGTAAAGGCAGTAACAGGGTGCGTTGTTGTTTGGCGGCGACGCGCAATACGAGATCAATGGCCTCGTCGCCGCCGTTGGTGACCAACACGCTGGCCGTATTGAGTGCGTAGTGTTGTGCCAGTTCGTCTTCCAAAACTTGTCGTTGCGGATATCGCCACAGCGTCGTTGCATCAATGGTTTTTAAGGCACGGTCTAGCCACGCAGGCGAGCCATCACTGCGTTCGTTGAAATCGAGTTTTTGCTCACGCATCACGGGAACGATGGCGCTCATGATCAAATCACTTTTCGGATCGGCATTTCGAGAATATCACTGGCACCGGCGGCGATTAATTTAGGTACTAATTCGTGAACCTCTTTCACCGGAACGGCGGCTTTAATCGAAAAACCGTTGGCGTTAAATAACTGCGCCACCGTGGGCGAACGCATGGCCGGCAGCATGGCCACCACGGCGTCAAGTCGTTCGGGTGCGCAATTCATTTCAAGCAACACACGAGAACGCCCTTGCAACACGCCGTTCATTAACAACAATAAATTATCAATAATCGCTTTCTTGCCGGGATCGCGTAATGCTTGCGGGTTGGCAATAAAACGCGTGGTGCTTTCTAACACGGTGGCGATTATTTTTAGGCGATTCGCCGTTAATGTCGCGCCGGTGGCGGTGTTATCGACGATTAAGTCGGCATCTTCTGGCGGAAACACTTCGGTCGCGCCATACGAACGCACAAAGGTGAAGTTATAGCCTTCGCGTTGTAAAAATTGCGTGGTTAAATTTTGATATTCCGATACCGCAATAATGCGTCGTTGTTTTAACGCGTCCAGATCGGTTTCTTCGGGAACGGCGGCCACGATACGTACCGGATCGAAGCCAAGATCGAGCAGGGTTTCGACTTCGGCGTTTTGTTCGATGATCCAGTCATAACCGGCAAAGCCGACGTCGTGTTGGCCCAGTGCGAGCAATGGCGGAATGTTTTGGCTTTTGAGCAACTTTACTTCGATATCGGGCATCGACGCCGATGGTCGGTAGCTGCGCTCGACGCCGGATAATTTGAGTCCGCATTCGCTGAGGATCTCGGCGACGCGCTCATAAATACGTCCCTTGGGGATCACTAATCGCACGGTCATGATGTTTTCCTGTTGAGGTTTAGATAAGAAGTGGACAGACAAACAAAAACCCCGTTGGCGGAAGGCTCAACGGGGTTTTGATAAATCAGCTTAAGGCATACCAAGCCGCTATCACCGTCGTCCCTCCGGGAGTCGGAAATGATGGTGATGATGGTGGCGGCGGGCAAAGCGCATAGGACTACTCCAAAACGATGGCGCAAGCCTAAAAGCTTGTCTCGTTGACTGTCAACAAAAAATATACAAGTCAGCTTAACGCTTTGAAAATAAAGACTTGTATATACATATTTATAACGCCAACGCGCGCTCTCGACGGACGTCTGGCCGTTCGCGTACCATTGCCCTTACGCAGCGTCTTTTCTTCCCTTATAGGAATCTCCGTGATTGAAATCCAACCGTCCGGCAGACTGTCCGGCCGGATAGTCGTGCCTGGTTCAAAATACCAAGCTAATCGCGCCCTGATCTTGGCAGCGCTGGCTGATGCAGCGTGTGCCATTTATCCCGTCCCCGATAACGATGATATTCAACGCGTGCAAGACGGTTTGCGCGCCCTAGGGGCCGCTGTCGACAAGCAACAGGATGTCGTGCGTATTCAGCCGTTTGCCGCCGTTTCAAAAATGCAGCCCGCCACCTTATTTGCCGGTGCCAGCGGGACGTTTGCGCGTTTTGCGCTGGCATTGGCCAGCATCGGCGAGCACGCGATTACGGTTGATGGTACGGCGCGTTTGCGTGAACGCCCGATGAGCGATCTGGCGCACGCCTTGCGAGCATTAGGCGCAGAGGTTTCAGGCCACCATGATGCGTTGCCGTTGACGGTGAAAGGACCGCTTCGAGGCGGTCGTTGTACTTTGCCCGGCCATATTTCTAGTCAATTTGTCAGTGCTCTGCTGATGGTGGCACCGTTTGCGCAAAACGATGTCGACATCGAATTAACGTCAACGCTGGTGTCGCGCAATTATGTCGATATGACCATCGCGATGATGCGTGCGCTTAGTGTCGAGGTTGAAAGTCGTCCGCATGGTTTCTCGGTGCGTCACGGGCAGCGTTATCGTGGCGGCGAAATTCGCTTGGAAGCCGATCCCTGTAGCGCGTCGTATTTGATGGCGGCCGCCGCATTAACCGGTGGCGATATCGTATTGCCGGGTTTTAATGTTGATTCGGTGCAAGGTGAAGCGCAGTTCTGGCGCGTGTTGGAACAAATGGGCGTCATTATTTCACGCGACCCTGACGGGGTGCGCGTGCAGGGCAGTGGTGAATTGCGTGCCGTCGATGTGGACATGGGCGATATGCCGGACGTGGTGCAAACGCTGGCCATTTTGGCAGCTCATGCCAGTGGTGTAACTCGCATACGCAATATCGGTCATCTCGCGTATAAAGAATCCAACCGCATTTTTGATACCGCACTCGAATTAAGCAAAATGGGCATCAAGGTAGAAGCCAGTGCCGACAGCTTGGTGATTGTGGGTGGTACGCCGCCTGGCGCGCTTATCGAAACGCATCATG
>CAZYUS010000124.1:0-3440 GCA_964650615.1 uncultured Pseudomonadaceae bacterium
CGGGAAAACTCAAGTCCATGCCGCCAAAGCTGGTAAGTGACGATGGTAAAAATATCGTGATCCGCCCGCTCGCCTATTGCCGCGAAAAAGACATTAGCGAATTCGCGCAATTAAAAGCGTTTCCAATCATTCCGTGCAATTTGTGCGGTTCACAAGAGAACTTACAACGCAAAGTGATCAAATCCATGTTGCAGGAATGGGACAAAAAACATCCCGGCCGCATCGAAACCATGTTCAGAGCCTTGCAAAACGTCACCCCTTCGCACTTGGTTGATAAAAATTTATACGATTTTAAATCGGTATTCGCTACCGGCGTCGCCGACGAAAATGGCGACCGCGTTTTTGATAAGGAAGAATTTAACGAACCGGTTATCGCGCCGGATGATGAGTTTAGTTCCGCCGCGTTAGTGGACGTGGTGGAATTGCATTAATGGAATTCGCGCCGGACGTTCTAGCGTTGTTATTTGCGACCGCCGTGCTGGGCGGCACCATCGACGCCATTGCGGGCGGTGGTGGTGCGATCACCTTGCCAATGTTGATGAGTGTCGGATTGTCACCGGCGCAAGCCTTAGCCACCAATAAATTACAAGGCGCGATGGGTTCGTTTTCGGCCACACTTTATTTCGCGCGCAAAGGGCATATTCGTTTTCGCGAAAATTTACCCGCGATTGTTTGCGCCTGTGTCGGGGGGACCTTGGGTTCGCTGGCGGTGCAACAAATCGACCCGTCGTTTTTACGCACTGTCATTCCGTTTTTATTGATCGCTATCGCGCTGTGGTTTTTAGTGGTACCGAAATTAGGTGAAGAAAAAGTCCAACATCGTTTGAACATGACGGGATTCGCTTTCACGGCCGCATTGGGGATCGGTTTTTACGACGGATTTTTTGGCCCCGGCACCGGCACGTTTTACGCTATCGCGTATGTAATGATTTTGGGTTATCACTTAATTGAGGCGACGGCGCACACCAAGTTATTAAATTTTTGCGCCAATTTTTCGGCGTTATTGATGTTTATTTCCGGTGGCAATGTGGTCTGGATCGCCGGATTGGCCATGGCCACCGGACAATTTGCCGGTGGTCAGATCGGCGCACGTTTGGCGATAAAAAACGGTGCCAAATTGGTGCGCCCCGTGGTGGTCGTTGTGGCGTTATTGTTGGCGGCGCGGTTGTTGTACGTGGCACATTTTTCGGCCTAGTTTGCCTCGATTTCTACACGGGCGATTCGTGAACCGCCCCTACAACGATTGACGATTTTTTTTCGTGAATAGTTGTTTACGCCACCTTTCTTTCCATGGCTTTTTCGTTGCGTACTTGCACAATAAATTCGTTCACGTTTTCGGCTAATTCGTGCAACTCGCTGACGCTTTGGTCCGGCACGTCAAGACGCCATCCGTGCGCGTCGTCGATTTCACGAATGGCGTGACTGGTGCGCAGCAGCGGACTGATCACGCGGCGTTTCATATTCCAGCCGGCAATGGCCAGAACGAGAATAAACACCATCATCAATCCCAAAAATAACTGCGTGGCTTTTTCGGTGTCGTGCTGACGCCATTCATTCAAATTGCGATCGGCGCGTTCAATGGCGTCGCTGACCGATTGTAACTCGGCCTTCAGTGCCGCTTGCGCGCGCGCCGCCATACGCAAATCACGCAAGGCGAATCCCCATTCGCGTGGATAACGCGCGATCAACGAACCGATCTCTTCTTGCAGCATCAATCCACGATCGCGCACTTGCGTTTTTTGTTTGCGATTGAGTCCAAGAGCGAGCTCGTCTTCCTCATCATCGTTTTGTTCCATCACGCCGAGCAAAGGTAATGATTTCAATACCGCAAAATTCATTTCGAGCTGTCGTAAATCGGTAACGAACACATTTTCTTGATTGTACGGAACGCGAAACGCTTGCTCACGATTCACACTTAATCGTTGCAATGCTTCACGCATCAATAGCGCCACGCGTCGATACAACACCGCATCGTTGCTGCGTTGTGGCGACGCGGCATCAGCGTATTGTTCTAACGCTTTTAACCACCCCGACATTTCGCGCTCATTTTGCTCCAGCAGTGCATCGGGATTGGCCGCCATTTCGCCACCGGCGCTGATCTCTTCATTTAGGCTGCGCTGCAAAATGGTGAGCGGTGATTGCAACTGCGTTTGCACGTGCGGCGGTAATTGCGCGGCGTCTTGTATCACGTGGGCCACAGTATCTTGCGCGCTTTTCAAACTTAAGGAGTTACTGGTGTGATAATAATCGTCGAGGTTTTTGGCGGTGGTGACGAGAACCTTTTCACGCACAAGGCGAAATTGCTGCATCACGTCGTAGGGCTGCGTCAGTACATCGACGGTCCAGAAAAACACCGCGACCAGTGCGAAAAAAAACACCACCATCAAGGTCAGCACCGAACGCGTTGCCTGCCGTAAATTCATCATATTGCGACCCTCTCATTTTTGTTAGCGCACGCGCCCTGTGCTGTAAAAGTTGCGCGCAGTTAACGTGAACAAGATGAGGGTTTGATGTCAGCCGGATGACAGATTTATGGCAAGGCGATTCGATGCCAAAACAAACGCTTTTTCGCGTTTATTTTTGTGCTAGCGGTCCGATTAGTTGCACCCGTACTGGCGATATTTTCGGCGTCGGAACGTGGCGACGACGGATCACCAATACGTTGCCGGTGAGCGTTAAGAGCACGCCGACAATCCCGAGGGGTTGCCACTGAAAATTTTCAAACCATGTGGACAATGCCAATGCCACCATGGGAGTTAAGACGGCGACGTAAGACGCGCGTTCAGCACCAATGCGTTTCAATAAGGTGAGATAACAGGCAAACGCGATGATGGAGCCAAACACAATTAAAAACATCATCGAACTTAAATACGGCCACGACCATTCCATTGTAAAGGCGGTATCGTTAAGCACACCGTAAAGCGCAACAAAAATCGCCATCCACGCCATCCAATTAGCGTTCATCGGCGTCGTTTCGATGCCGACTTTCTGATTGCGCAGTGCGATCATATTGGCGCAAGCAGCGGCGAGCGCCGCGATCAAACAACTCAACAGGCCGCTGAAATCGTGCGTGTCGTGCCAACTGCGACTTAATTCTGGCCAAAACACCATCACGACACCGCCTAGACCTAACGCTAGTCCGACGAACAGATCGCGTGTTAATGGAATGGCAAAAAATACGCGCGCTAAAACCAAATTAAAAATTAACGTTGACGACAAACCCACCGCCACTAATCCGGACGATAAATAAGATTCGGTGTGGTAAACCAGCACATAATTAACCGCGTAACTTAAACCCATCAGGGCTAACCACGCTTGATTGACCACACCACGGGGAAAGGCGAGACCGCGATAACGGCACCACAACAGCAAGAGCAGCGCCGCTATCGAAAAGCGATACGTTACCGACGCGATCACCGGCACATCACCTAATTGAAAGG
>CAZYUS010000124.1:3450-8654 GCA_964650615.1 uncultured Pseudomonadaceae bacterium
ACCAGGTCGATCCCCAAATCAAAACGGTGATGGCATATAACGACAGGTAATGCATGGCGGATAGCCCCCAAAAAAAACACCACAACGACTGGCGGGGCGCAGTGTGCGTGTAACAGCGCTAGCAGTACAGATTCAGCTTTGCTATTTTGTAACGATACAGTTTCATCATTTTCAAACTGTACTGCTGACTTTTTCCAAAACTGTGCTGCCCACCATTCCCCGCTACGGAGCCACCATGTTGTACGAACAATTGGCTGAAACCTTGCGCACGCAAATCGGCCAAGGGGTTTACGCTACCGGTGCGCGCTTGCATTCGGTGCGCGAACAATCGCGTTTGCACAGCGTCAGCCAGTCCACGGTGGTGTTGGCGTATCAACAACTGGAAGCCGAAGGACTCATCGAGGCGCGGCCACAATCCGGTTTTTATGTGCGCCGCGCTCCTGTCACTGCCTGCCCAGAAACCACGCTGCCCAAACCCCGCGCGCGACCAACCTCGGTCAACGTCGGCCAACAGGTGATGCAGGTGGTGGACGCCTGCCGCGATCCGCAATTGCTGCATTTCAGCACCGCTTCACCGTCGGCCGATCTGTTGCCGGTGGCCAGTTTCAATCGCGCCATGCAGCAAGCCATGCGCGCCGATCCGGCGCATTTTGCGCGTTACGAGGCGCGCCTCGGCAACCCGTTATTGCGCCAGCATATTGCGCGTCTATCGCTGGAGGCCGGCATCGAAGTGCACGCCGACGAGATCGTTGTCACCAACGGTTGTCAGGAGGCGTTGGCGCTGTGCTTGCGCGCGGTGGCGAATCCCGGTGATGTGATTGCCGTCGAATCACCAACTTATTACGGCATTTTGCAGGCGATCGAACGATACGGCATGAAAGTCGTCGAGATCCCCACGCACGCTCGCGATGGCATCAGCATTGAAGCCTTGCGGTTTGCGTTTGAGCAATGGCCCATCAAGGCGGTGGTCGCGATGCCGACGTATTCGAATCCGCTTGGTTCAACCATGTCGGAGAGCAACAAACAAGCGTTGCTACAGTTACTGAATGAACGCGATGCGGTGTTAATCGAAGATGATGTGCACGCCGAATTTTGTGGCATTAGCCAACGCCCGAAAGCGGTCAAACATTACGATACGCAAGCACGGGTGTTGTTGTGTTCGTCGTTTTCCAAAACCATCGCACCGGGATTGCGCGTGGGCTGGATACTTCCCGGACAGCACTATTTTGACCGCGTCGCGCAATTAAAATACATCACCACATTAGCCACTGCCGGTTTGCAACAAGCGGCATTAGCCGAATTTTTATCGCACGGTGCTTACAGCCGTCACGTCAAACAATTAAAACGCACCTATCGCGTGCAACAACAGAAAATGAGTGATGCGATCGCGCATTATTTTCCGCCCGGCACCAAGGCGGCGATCCCCGATGGCGGCACCGTCAGTTGGATCGAACTCCCGCATAAAATTTCAGGATGGAAATTATTTGATCTGGCCTTGCAACACGGCATCAGTCTGGTTCCTGGCGGTTTATTTTCAACGCAAAAGAAATATGAGCATTTTATTCGTCTGTGTTGGGGGGGGCAGTGGACCTCACGCACGGAGCAAGGATTACGCAAATTGGGACAGCTCGTCGCGCAATTACAATCATCAACTTAAATCGCGCGATCGCAACGTGATGACGACCCGCGCAGATTGTCGCCACCGCACGCAAGCGTTAAGCTCCGCCATCGCCCATTTGCCACTGTCATTCCATGCGCCAAGACTTGAATAAATCGTCTGCACAAATGCCCTCTACGGCGCACGATGCGTCGTTTGAAGTAGGAGTCATTCCACCGGCCGAACGGCGCTGCTTGAATTGTCAAACATTGATGCACGGCCCCTATTGTTTTCAATGCGGACAACACGAAAAATCGTCTATCCGCCATTTTGGTGTGTTTGTGCGCGACGTCATCGACGACGTATTCAACCTGGATTCGCGCGCCGTTCGCACGATTAAACCGTTGTTATTTGCGCCCGGATTTTTAACCAAAGAGTATTTAAGCGGACGGCGGATGCGCTATGTCCCGCCGCTACGGTTGTATGTTATCGCTAGCCTGATGTTTTTTTTATTGGTGGGATTGATCGTACCGCGTGACGCCTTTCAATTTAATGTCGGCATTGATAAAAACACCGCAGAAAAAATCGCGCAACAATTGGTCGCCACCGCAGACACCCCCGACGTCATCGCGCTGCGTAAAAGTGCCGAATTCGAAAAACTGTTTGTGCGAGCGCAAAACCATGCGCTATGGACCGATGAGCAGAAAAAAGATTTCGCCAATGATATGCAAGATTATCTGCGCGAAAAGGCCAGCAAAGACTTCAAAACCTTGGTCAATAACATTCGCGACGACATGCCCGACGAAACGACCAGCGCCGCCAAGAATGGCAGCACAATCCGCCGCCAGACTGACACCTCGGTCTCAACACCTGCGCCGCCCGTTGATAACGTCGAGGTAAAAACGCCCAAACGCCAAAAAGATCAAATTGTTTTTTTCGGCGGCATCACCCAAGAGCAAAACCCGTGGCTATTTTCATTGCAAGAACGCGCCAATGCCCGCTGGCAACAATTAAAAAGCGATCCGGCTCAGATAAAAGAAAATGTCTTCCGCCTTTTGCCGCAATCCATGTTTATTATGTTGCCGCTTTTCGCGTTTATTCTGAAACTGTTTTATCCATTTTCAAACCGGCTGTATTCCGAGCATTTAATCACCGCCGTACACAGCCATAGTTTTATTTTTTTGCTGATGTCGGGGCTCATGTGCCTGACCTACGCCGGCACACAAATTGCCGCCGTGGATGTTCGCTTCGCACCGGTTGAAACGGTTATTGATGGCATCGCCATCATCGGCTGGCTATGGTTACCGGTGTATTTATGGATAATGCAATACGCCGTTTATGGACAAGGTATCGTGGTCACGATGCTGAAATATTCCGTTCTTGGTGTCGTTTATATTTCGTTACTCGCCTTGGTACTGGTGGCGGATTTTATGATTTCGTTATTACACTATTAGCCCTACCCCAACCCTTCCCTTAAAAAAGGGAAGGACTTTTGATCGCACTTCCTGCATTTCAAACGAGGCGACGGGGTGGTTGATTTCGATGTTTGTATTTGAATCTTGTTTGATGCGATCCAGTTTAATGTGAACGCTTATTTGCGCTCAAAGATCGCATAAAACTTATGCGTCGGCTCAAGCACTTCCCATGTCCCTTCGAATCCGGACGGGATCACAAACGCATCCCCCGCGTTGACGGCCACGGCCACACCGTCTTGATTGGTAATTATATTGCGACCGCGAGTGACAAAACAAAATTCATCTTCGCTATATCGGATCTTCCATTTACCCACTTCGCCAGTCCATTCGCCAGAGAAAAATTCGCCGCTGCTGTTGGTGTAATGATTGCGCACCGTTTGCGCCGGATCACCGCTGACAATTTTATGATTATCCGGTCGTAATGCTTCGGCTGAGGTGTTCATGGTGTTGAATTTAATCAGTGTTTTGCTCATCTAGGTTCTCCTTTTTCTCTCGTTGTACCGGAATGATAAAAATGGACGACATCAATAATCCGATTACCAGCGAAATACCCGCCAGCATCATCCGGAATGCCGTGTCTAATCCGGCGATGATATTTTGATCCAGTAAGGCCGTTAAACTCTTAAATCCCATGCTGCCCGGCACCAGCAAAATAATACCTGGCACCATCATTAACTGATTGGGTCGATGGGTAAAAAATCGAAAAATATGCGATGCCGCGCCAATCGTGAAAGCACCAACGAATGCGCCGGTGATCGGACCAAAATGTTGCGTACCAAAACGCGAGCTGGCGTAAGCGATGAGGCCGGCTAAAACAATCCACACGGCGTCTTGTACGCGCGATTGGAACAACACGACAAAACCGATACCGGCGCAAAAAATAGCGGCCCATTCGGTCCACGCGGGCAACACATGACTCGCAGTGTAGTGCAGCTCGCCAACTAATAACGTCCCCACTTGATCGCCGAACGCCACACCAAATCCCATTTGCGCGAATAACGTCGCAGCACCGGCCAAACGCGCCGTGCCAGCCACCAGATTTTGTGTGGCTAACTCGGCCAATCCCACTGTGATCATTAATCCCGGTAATAACACAATCAATCCGGACACCAAGGTCACATAGACGGAATCGTGACCAAAAAAATGCGCGAATACATACGAACAAAAGGCCGCTAATGCTGAAGCAATGGTTGGAAATAAATGCGTCAATATACGACGCCCCGCGATCATGACGGCCAGCAATCCAACGATTAAACCAATCAACGTGGCCGAAACGATTTCGGCCCAATCGCCACCAAAAACACGAGCCACGCCCGCCGACACCAAACCAAAACTCGCTACCGTAAACCATCGTCCCCAATGCGACGCCGCATTCACTACAGCATCTAATTCGCGCGCCGCTTGCGGGGCATTTAATTCGCCATACAAAACGCGATCGGCGATGTCTTGCGTGAGGGTGAGTTTTTCTAAATTGATATCGCCCGGCTCCACCCGGATAACGTAGGTGCCGTGTCTTACGCCTTCATAAAGCGACAAAATAATCATGGTCGGCAATGAAAAGCACTCTAAGCCGAAACCCAATTTTTTGGCCACCGCATTGACCGTGCGTTCGAGATCGTATGACGGCGTTCCATACATGTGTAACGCTTTAGTCAGGCGTAAAACAAAACCAGACGGCGTTTCAGCGGCGGGCCATTGCGATTCAGTGTGCACGTGAGCGCCTTAATTCAATTTCTGAAAATAAAATAGACAGCGGCGATTAAACATAATCCGGCCCAGACGTAATCCCACTTAAAGGGTGTATGCAAAAAAAACATTGAGAACGGAACAAACACCGAGAGTGAAATCACTTCTTGCAAAATTTTTAATTTATCCACCGAATATTCGGTGTACCCAATACGATTGGCCGGTACTTGCAAAAGATACTCGAATAACGCGATGCCCCACGACACAAACGCGGCCACCCACCACGCTTTGGTGTTCATGTTTTTGAGGTGGCCGTACCATGCCACCGTCATAAAAACATTGGAGGCAATCAACAGTAACGTGGTCTGCAAAATGACCGGCACGATCGTGTTCTCCGATTAACGTCCACGCGGTGGTTTGCGTGGCGATTTTCGCGTGTCGCGCGC